>JACQTD010000036.1 GCA_016210985.1 Acidobacteriota bacterium | reverse complement strand
GTTTGGTGATGTAATCATCGGCGCCGGCCTCGAATCCGGCCAGCAGGTCCTCGCGAGCGGTTTTTGCGGTCAGTAGAATGAGGTAGGGTTGTGCGTCAGACTGCGCTCCGCGAACGCGGCGGCACACCTCAACGCCATCCATTTCGGGCATCATCCAATCGAGGATGGCGAGACTCGGGGCCCCATCCGACCGCATCAGGCGAAGCGCTTCGGCTCCATCCACGGCGAGCAGCACTTCATGTCCCCATTTCACGAGGGTTGCCTCGAGCACCCGGCGGGAAACAGCGTCATCTTCGGCAATCAGTATTTTCACGATCGATTCCAGGCTACGATCCGGCGGACGGCTAAGGACGGGCTTCCTTTCCGCGCCACACCCGGGTCAGCCCCGCATCCCTCCTGCGGATGCGGAGTATGGCCAGACAGATCTTAAGGGCGTCTCGCAGCGGACTGATCTTCGATCCTTCGATCTCCCTCCACCGGACGGGCACTTCGGCTATCGAGAGTCCCAATTTTTGTGCCAGGAAGAGCACTTCCACATCAAACGCCCATCCGCTCTCAACGGTCTGTGCGAATAACCGGTGGGCCGTATCCCGTTGGAAGAGTTTGAACCCGCATTGTGTATCCCTGATCCCCGGGAGTGCCAGCAGGTTGGTCAACCGGCAGAAGACGGCGCCGAGCAGGCCGCGGAAGGCCGTTCGCTCCACGTCCTGACGTGTAAGCACCCGGGACGCGATAACAATCTCCGCCCCTTCCCGGGCCGCGTTCAGCAATCGCGCCGCTTCGGCGATCGGCGTGGCGCCATCGGCGTCGGCGAACAGGATGTACTTACCGGCGGCTTCCAGCATGCCTCGACGGACAGCCGCGCCTTTTCCGCAATTGGAATCCATTGAGATCAGCCGGACCCGGGGATGCAAGGCCGCCACCGAACGCACATAATCGGCTGTTCCATCGTTACTCCCATCGTCCACGACCAGGATCTCGGTTGCGCCTCCCAGCTTTCCAGTGAAATCCAGCACGCCGGGAAGATAGCGGGGCAGCCGTTCGGCTTCATTGTACGCCGGGATGACCACCGAAAGGATGGTGCTCCCCGCCGGCTCATCACCCATCCTCTGACCTCCAGGCGGCTCGGGACGAACCAACGCGAGCGGCAGAAGCGGGTCGAACAAATCGCGGATCGACAGCTTATAACGCGGCAGGTAAAAGTAGGTCAACACCAGTATCGGCAACCCGCGCCAAAGGCGGTACGCCACCGGCATGGCAAGCCCGGGTACCACGAGTCCGGGCACGAGGAAGAGCAGTGCGTCGATCGATTCCAGAATGCCCAACGCCAGCGGCACGGGGGAGAGCTCGAAACCTGAGAGCAATAGGGAGTAGAGGAGGAAGCGGGACCAGGCCGGGGCGTCGGACTGGATGGCGCCGGCGGCGATAGTGAACACGGCTCCCTCCAGCAGCGCGGCAGCAAGGCCTGCAAGTACGGCGACCACAAACCGCCAGCGCGGCATTACGCGCCAGCGGGGCTTGCGCGCCTCCGCTCCCACCACCAGCAGACACAGCAGGAAGATCAGGGCTCCCTCCCGCCATCGCCCCGACAGGCCAAGTATCGTAGCCGTGAGTCCGAGCGGAATCACCACTGCCGCTACGAATCTCACCCGGAACCAGAGCGCCACCCGCTGCGGGTGCGCGGAACTCTCCCGGCAGAGGAACTCCCGCTCAACGCCGGGATAGGTCAATTGGGGATTGAGCAGGATGGCTCCCTGTAGCACAGACTCGAACGAGAATGCACGGTGGAGTGTCAGCTGCGATCCGAAAAAGATCTTGCGCCGGGCTATGCGAGGGAGGAACCCCCCGAGAAACATCAGCGACATCCACGCGGAAAAGCGCGTCAGGTCGGGCGGCATCCGCGCCCGCTCGAAACCGCCTACGCCCAGAATCAGCAAAAGCGTCACCATCAACCCGATTGCGCCCAGGATTAAGGGCGTCCGCCAGGCTGCCGGCTGGAGGGGCCGCCTCAAGGGCAAGCCGGTCGCCGACGCATCATTACCTGATTTCGAATCTTCGACGTTCATGGTGGGACCGCGCAGGGGCTGTTTACTGGATTGGCCGGATGATAATAACGCGAGACTTTGATAGATTCCTCCCCGTAATGGACCATCCCGCTAACGAAGGCGTCTCTACCTCGGTGCAGCCGGCGGAGTTGAGTTTCAACTCCACGGTGATCTTAGCAGAGGAGCCCCTGCACTTTCACGGCCGGCCACCGGGTGTCGTCGGGAATGCCCCTCGGGCCGCCGGGGATTGGCCGATTGATCTGGAGGCCCGGGCGTTCCGCGGCTGATGGCGTTTGGGCTCGGGTGGAGGAACCCTCATGATCGACGTCATGGTCAAACGCTTCGAAGCGCCCGACGAGACGCGGCGATTCGAGAAGGGTAAGTTCGAACTGGTCAACCTCGGAGAATTGACGATCGGCCGGGCGAGTTACGAGCCGGGATGGAAATGGTCCGAGCATGTGGCCCCGCTCGCGGAAACCGCCACCTGCGACGTCGCGCATATCGGCATCGTGCTGTCGGGCTGCGTGAAGGTGTTGATGAATGACGGGCAGGAGTTCGAGCTTCGTGCCGGCGATGTCTTCCAGATCGGACCCGGACACGACAGCTGGGTGGTGGGGGAGGAACCCTACGTGTCGCTCCACTTCTTCGGCGCGGGCGATTACGCTAAGGAGACGGAGACCGCAAGGTGATCGTGAGATGACCCTTGGCTCACGGATCGCAGACCGGCTTCTGCCGTGCCTTCAGCGAGACCCGGTTCGACGCGGGTCGATGCCGGCGCTCCTGCTGGCCGCATTTCTTTTCTGCTTCAGTGCCGCGTCGCCGGGCCCCTTGCCCTTCGCCGGTCGTACCGAGGGCTCCGGCGGACGGAACCGGGTTGAACAACAGGCGAAGCCTTATGTGGTGCTCATCTCACTCGACGGCTTCCGCGCTGATTATATCGACCGCGCATCGGCCCCGAATCTCCGCACGGTGATCGAGCGCGGTGTACGGGCCGAGGGATTGACGCCCGTCTTCCCCAGCAAGACTTATCCCAACCACGTTTCGATCGTTACTGGCATGTACGCGGACCGGCACGGCATCGTTGCGAATCACTTCTATGACCCTCAGCGGGGAGCGACCTTTACTACGCGCCAGCGTGAAACCATAGGCGATGGGAGCTGGTACCGCGGAGAGCCGATCTGGGTTTCGGCGGAAAAGCAGGGCATGGTGACCGCCAGCTTCTTCTGGCCCGGCGACGAGGCGGCGATCGCCGGCATTCGGCCAACCCATTGGCGGGTGTTTGATTCGCGCACCCCGAGAGGAGAAGGGATCAGCGCCGCACTTGGGTGGCTTCGGCTGCCTCCCGATCGCAGGCCTCACCTCATTACCCTCTATATCGGCGACCTCGACGACGCAGGCCACGATCATGGACCGGCCTCGGCTCACGTCCTCGCCGCGGTCGAAACCGTGGACCGTGAACTCGGGCGTTTGCTCGACGGCATTGAATCGCTGGCGCTTCATGAGGAAGTCTATCTGATCCTGGTATCCGATCACGGCATGGCCGGGGTCGGTCCGGAATACGCGATGGCCTGGGAAGACCTGATCGAGCTGAAGGGCATACGCTGCGTGGACTTCGGCCCCATCGTCAGCCTTCATGTCGACGGCGGCCCGGGCCGGGCGAAGTCGGTCCGGAATTCGTTGAATCGACGGCTGCGGCATGGCCGCGCCTACCTTCGTGATGAAGTTCCTGCACGGCTGCACTATCGTGCGGATCCGCGGATCGGCGACGTCCTGGTTATCATGGAAGAGCCATACCAGGTCGTACCCGCGGCGGGGCTCGCCCGCGTCCGGGGCGGCAACCACGGATGGGATCCGTCTTCGCCCTCCATGCAAGGAATTTTCATTGCCATGGGACCGCGCTTGAAGCGCGGCGTGACCATTCCACGGTTCGAAAATATCCACATCTACCCGCTGATCGCTGAATTGCTTGGCTTGCGCGTCCCATCGAAGATCGATGGCCGGAGGGCAGGGCTGGTCAGGCAGGTACTCGATCGACGGCCCCGGGCGAGGGCGAAATGAGGATTGGCTGTTCAGCCCATCATTCGGGCCCTGCTGGCGCAGGGTCTGACAACCACAGCCCCGAGGGCGGCAGATCGATGCCGGTTGGGATGCGTCAACTTTTTCGATAAGATAATGGCCGCCGGTCGTCCCGGCTGGGGTATCGGAGATAGCGCTGAGTCGCGCCGAAGCCGAGGTGAAATATGATAGGGATCGCACTGCTCTTCTCCGCGCTGACTTGCCTGGCCGTGCCGCCGTCTCAACAGGAGGATGTGGACCGAACAAAAGCTGAAGAATCGATCCGGGAAGCCGTGTATCGATACCAGTTTTCACATAACACATCCACTCAGCAGCAAGCTGCTAGAGTCTTCTTCCTGACCCTCGGAGGTAAAGGCGATGACCCCAGCGAAGCATTGATGGCCCGGTTTGCGGGTCACAAACCTCCGGTAAAGGGACTGAGCCAGGCTACCTTCACCGACGACGTCGGGGTCAGGGACAACGACTCGGGAGGTCGGGGAATCCTCTTTCGCATCAAGTCGATCCAATGGCTCACGGAGACCGAGGCCGAGGTCCGGGGCGGTTTTTATGAAGGCCCTCAAAGCGCGTCCGATAACACCTATTCCGTGAAACGCGAGGATGGAAAGTGGGTCGTCACCAAGGACGTGCTCCAATGGAAACCATGAATCTGAAGCCGGGGAAAACCAGAACCCATTCCGAACCTCCACTCGTCCGCAGTCCGCAGCGCCCAACCAGGCCGCAAGCCCGGATCGTCTTCACAATTCTGGTCATGGCCGGACTTCTGGGGATCGTCCTACCGCGATCAGGTAGGACCCAACCAAGGGTATTCCCGGGCATCCGGCCTAATGTGGCGGTGGTCGTCAACGGTGGGGCGGAGCGGAGCATCTCCCTGATCGACGCCGCCGCGGATATCCCGTCGGGACCCTTTCTGGGTGGCCAACTCGGCGCGGCCGGCACAGAATTGGTGGACGTGGCGGTCGCCCATGACGGTAGCAGCGCCATCGTGTCGAATTCCCTGGACCGGAGCTTGAGTTTCATCGACCTCGGGCGTTCCCTGCCGTCATTACGCGGCACGCTTTCGCTTCCGATTTCTCTGATGGATGTTGCACTCTCGCCGGACGGTCGAATTGCCCTAGTCACGGGGGGAGCAGCGGACGCCGATGTCATCACCGTCGATGTCGAGGAGCAGCGGATCATCAGCCCGTTCGCACTGATCGGCGGCGCGCAGGCATCGGCGGTAGAAGTGGCCCCGGACAGCCAGACGGTGCTGGTCTGCGCATACCTCACTTCCCAGTTGCATGTGCTTCAACTCCATCCCGAGGGCACACTCACACACCGGAAAGTCATTCCCCTCTCCGGCCGGCCGATGAATGTCGCCATATCTCCGCTGGGGAAATCGGTGATTGTGCCCTTGTACCTCACCCCTGACGGCAGCGCTTTCTCCGACTCCGTCGAGTTCCTGGTGATTGAATCCCCCATGGACGTGTTCTACGAAGAGACGCTGACCGGCTTGCCGGGAGGCCAGCAGAGCGCGCAATTCACCCCGAACGGCGAGCGGGTGCTCGTGCTGTCGACCGTCCCGCGGCCGGATCAGATCGTGGGCCTGTATGATCTCGAATCGAAGGCGTTACTCGATCGGGGCGAACGCATCGACCTGTTTTCCAACGCTCCCCGGTTCTCCGGGGTCGACGTGATCGCGATCTCGCCCGACAGCAATCAGGCCTATGTGGGCAATCCGGGGCACGGGGTGGTGGCCTCCCGGGTCGCCCTGATCAGTGTATCCACCACCGCGCCTGTCCTTGCGGGTTCGATCCCGATGGAAATCCCTTACGCCATCGCGTTCCCAAGTCCAACTCGGTAACCCTGTGTCGGCTGCCGCTCCGATGATTCACAGTGGGTGAGAAACGTGGCATACAAAGCCAAGAAGACCGAGCACTCGGGATCGAAGCGTGGTAACGGGGCCTATCGAGGTCCGAAGAAGGACGCGAAGCGAGAAAGCGCCAAGACTCGCAGGATGAATTCGAAAGACCAGATTCGAGATGAGATTCAGGAAACACAACTGCAGGCCGAGACAGCCATTGACTTCATGTAGATTAACGCTCGTCGATGTTGACTTTGTCCAATAACCCCAGTTCATTCAGAATCTGTCGGAGCTCCGATACCAGACTTCTGGCAGTATCCCCGCTTACCATTACGGAGAAATCGATGCCGACCTTCAGATCGGAACCCGACCTGAGTTTCGGCAGGATCTTGGTGCCCAGTCGATTCCAAACCTCAGGAGGGATGGTTCCCACAAGCTGAATGGTCCGCATGCGCGGGCCGGGTATGGGCTCGGGTTCACGTGCCAGACCCGGTCCAGGCTCGGGGCCTGGTCCGGGAGTCGGAATGATATCCGGTCCGGGTACCGACTCTAACTCACCTCCTGTTTTGATTGCCTGAGCCTTGGCCTTTCTCAGCAGAAACACGCCTGCCTCGAATGCGACCTCATCCAATACCACGGGCTCCTGAAACCATATCCGCTCGTATCCATTCCCAGTTTTGTGTCCAGACGCGAGTCCGAAATCGCCTTTCGCTACAAACTCGATGATCTTGCCTCTCAGGATCGTGTCCGGATCCACCAGGCGCGTGAGTGAGCCGTTGAGGAAGCTCTGTCGAAGGCTTGCGAGCGGCCATGCCCCGGACTCCTTGAGCGCCGGGGGCCAGTTGCGCTCGATGTATCCAGCACCGACTGACTCGTTGAGAAGCGCCTCGGACTTGAGCGCGGCGATGACCCGTCCACAGAGGGTTTCATTGCTCGAGGAGTGCCCGGCGCCCAGATCGATTACCTTGAGACCATCATCCTTTTGTCCGTCCGCGACGATTGCGAAGCGGTAGCCGCCCCAGACCTCCTCCTTGGCAGCCTCCTGCGCATCCTTCACCTTCGAATGCAGATCAGCCCGGTCGCTCTTGTCAAACTCACCGCCTAGTGTCCCCTCGCCGATCTCACGAGCAACACGCACCCATGCGAGCCACAATTCGACCTTCTCCCGCAGGTCGCGGCCGGGTTTGCGGAGGCACCAGACGAGCGCGCCCGGATAAAGCCGTGGAGACTTCCCCCGCTGGCGGGTCCACTCGGCGATCTGGGCGCGAAGAACCATGTCGCCTGACCACTCGGTTTCGGGATCCACCACGACGAGCGTAAGCTTCGGTCTGTCCGGAATCTCAGCCGCGTCGCCCTTCAGAAACTCCACGGGGATGCTGGCGCCGCGCCGGAATTCGTCCTCGACGATTTTCCGCAGGGCGGGCTTGATCTCCGTCTCCTCGTCTAGCGACGCGCGGCGGTCGCTCACCACCTTCTTCATCGTGGGTAGGTAGCCGATTCGAAATCCATCCGAGCTCGCCTTGCGGACGAAGTAGGACCGGTCCTCGAACGCAAACGCGGCGTTGTCGATGGAGGTCGTGTCCAGATCAGGTTGGCCGAGGGCGAAGCGTAGCTCGGGAAGGTGTGCAACCTTGTCGGTCTGCCCGCCCGACGACTCGAAGAGGATCGCAGTGCCGACACGCCGATGGATGTCGCGCAGCGGTCCCTTGGTATCGGCGTCAAG
>JACQTD010000040.1 GCA_016210985.1 Acidobacteriota bacterium | reverse complement strand
CTGGCGGTCAATCTCCTGCCCGATCTTGTCGAGGTCACCTGCCATCGCCCGCTCTTCGGTGTCGATGTATCCGAACCATTCCTTGGATTGTTTTTCCAGCTGGGCCCTCTCGTTCTGTTTCAGGACGTGCTGGTATGCCTTCCGGCTTTTGATTTCCTTGGTCTGTTCTGCCAGGTCACGTAGCGCGTTCTGGAGGTTTCCCATCCGCATGGCGGCATCCAGTCGCGCAAACCTCCGGTCCATCGCGGCGGACATCTCGCCAAGAAACTCCTGAATCCGACTGTTGTCCGATGGCTGCGCCTGAGGCTCCAGACTCATTTGGAACATATCGTCCGTGCTCGCCGGCCGCTCCTGCTGGGGCCGTTCCTCCACCTTTGGTGCGGGAGGAGGCGGTGCGTCGAGCGCTTTGAGCGATTCCAAAATCTGGTTCCGTTCAGCCGACAACCGCTCAATGGATTTCTGGATGATTAAGAGCTCTGGATCATCCGTAGCTGTGGGCCCCGCGGGCTGGCGTTTCTCAACCCCGGCCGCCCTTCGGGCTTCGGCCGCTCTCCAAACCTCGTCCGCGATCTGACGCGATCCGGCCGCCTTCTTCGCCCGAATTGTCCGGCCGAGCTGGTCTACTAGCTGTCTGGCCCTCTGCGAGAGCCGCATGGCGTTTACCGCTGCCTGCGGGTTCTGCTGAGCAAGCTCGTTGATATAGGTCGGGTCGTTCAGGCGGTATACATCGATCTTCAACTTGCCATCTGCCTGATCGTCCTTATTCTTCCCGAGAACCTCATTAACGATGTCCTCGACCTCTTTTGAGACCTGCTCCTCCGTTGAGGCGGCTTGCCGCTCGACGGGTCGCTCCTCTGGGGCGGCAGCCTGGGCTGATCGCTCAGGTGGGGCCGGCTCACCTTCGGTGCCCCGTTCACCTGCAAGCAACGTCTCCAACTCTTCTAGGGCATTCTCATTGCCGGAGAGGACTTTTTCGGTGGTGTCGTACATCCTCACAAAGTCCGCACTCGCTTGCCTAAGCACGGAGTCAATTGAGGGCGGCGCTGACGGCCCGAGAGATCCGGCGGTATCCATAACAGTGTCTGGCATACGTGTCTCCTATTGAATGGGTGGTACGCCGCCCATGGCGGCTAATACGTCGGCGGGTGGGGTGCCCGGAGGCGGCCCCGGTGGTACGTCTAACGGAGGCGGTGCTGTGGCCGTACCTGGGAGCGGAGGCGGCGGGGGCGGACCAATGCCACCGCCCGCAGCCATGGCCTGGAGAATGCCTTGCGCACCCTGAGCCGCCTGAGCCGCTTGAGCGGTGCGCATCATCTCCATCCGTTTGCGTTCCTCGGCCATGTCCGCGGCGATGAGCTCCAGATCGGCCTTCAGGTCCTCGACCTTGTACCTATCAGCGCGCCGGCTCAGGATGAAGTCCAGAATCCCCGCCCGCACCATCTCGTTGATGGCTTCCTCGATCTTTCCGTCGGCGATGAAGGCGTGGATTTGACCGTGGGTCTCGATGAGCTGATACACCATCGGGTCGGTCTTCCTGAGATACCGCCCGTAATCGGACCGGAGAAAGTACCTCACGATGAAGTAGTGAATCAGGTGGTTGTCGATCTTCGGACTGATCGGGATCGCCCTTCGGGTCTCGATGATCTCCTCGATCTCGGCACTTTGGGCCTCAATCTCCGCGAGCAACGCCTGTTCGTAATGCTCGAGTCCAAGTTCAGTCAGCAGCTGAACCCTGTTCAGGGGATCGGTCGGGTCGATCAGCTGGAGCTGGAGTCCCTGAAGAGTTCTCTGGCGCTTGTCCTGCTCGCCTGTGGGAATGATGAGCGACGGCTCCATCTTGAACTTCACGTCCTCGTTGATCCGTTTCGGATCGACCTTAAAGAGGACGTTGTTCAGCTTGGAATTCCGCTTCCTCTTCCAGGCCGTCTTACTGAGCTTCAAACCCTGTCGCGTCCAGACCTGATGCCCTGCATACCAGTTCGTCAACCAGGGTCGCATGCCTCTGAGGGTATTCGCCCGAAGCGTTTCGATCGCCTTCCATGCCTCGACCCCTGGCGGTAACTGGCCAAACAGCACCGGGAACACCCCCATGGACGTCTGCATGAAGGAAATTCCCTGATCCCGAAGCTCCTTCACGTCGCCCGTAATAGCTTGGGGCTGAACGATGTACATGGCCTTACTCAGATCCACATCACTCGACCCCGCACTGGCACTGGGCGCAGGAACGACGGTATTCGGCCCGGTTCTCAGGTCGTTCAGGTTGAAGAGATCCCGCGTCATGAAAATCCGGCTATAACTCCGAGTCTGAGCGGACATGTAACCCAAAGAGAGGAGGTTGTTGATGGCGTCCTGGTTGTTGATCGCCGCGTCTTCCCCATCGCCGTAGATCCGCCCTGGAATCATCCTGGCCGTTATCGGAGTCCAATGATCATCGATCCGGTGTTTCGACTGACCGATGTATTTCCCTTCGAGGAAATGCAAAACCAGATCTCCATGACAGTCATCGAACGTCTCTCCTCTCACCCATATCTGCACGTAAAACCGCTGCATCCTGCGCTCTGAACCCATCGAGTAGGACCCGTAGGACATGGGGAACCCCATTCCAAAAGTACGAGTCTCGGCGATGATCTTCCTCGAGAGGCGGAACAATCTCCCGAGTGAAGACATGTGCAGCGTGTAGATGTCCTCAGGAATGGGCTCATCAGCGATCGGATCCCACGGATCGATGTCTATCTTCATGGACTCGCCGGTTCTCGGGTCAGCCGATTCAAGTCCAGGGAAGTACACCTCGAGCTGCTCTTTCAGGGAGTGACGCGGAAGAACCTGAGTCCGCACGAGGATCCCGACGTCTCGCAACTTCTTCGCCGTCATCGGAATCGGCAGCACCCACCAGGGAATCACGCTCTCCACCCTCAGCGCCTGATCCGGTCCTTCCTCTTCCAGATCACCTCCTGGCCGGCCGAAATTCGTCTGGCAAAGTGGACATCCCTTGTCGACGAGAACCACCTCGCAGTCAGGACACCGCTCGATCTGAGGCGTTTGATCATCGTCACCCGACGGATACGGCATCGTGAACCGCCACGACGTCGCGAACAGCAGCGTGTTGAGGAGCTCCTCCGGGATCAGCGAATCGATCTCCGCCTCGTCCAGCAGGCACTCGATCGCCTGGCGGGTCATGAGCGTGTTCGCCGGATCGTGGTCGGGACGGCGGCTACCTTTGAGTTGAGGCACCGGATTCACATCCATGAGTAGCGCCTGCTTCATCGTGAGGAAGGCTTGATAGTAGTTTTGCTGGTACCACCCCTCGTGGAGGGCAGCACCTTCGCCTGTCGCGTCCGTCCCCAGGGCGGATTCGTTCCGAAGGTCGCCCGAGTCAAACTGCAGCCCTTGAAAATAGAGGCAATTCATCAGACAACGCATTACGAACTCGATGAACAACGTGACCTCGCGCGTGATCACGTTATCAAGCGCCCCGTAGAACTTGATCGGATCGGCCTCGGTATTGAGAACGTCCTCGTTGCTGATCTCTATGACAAGATCTTCGGGCATTATGCGCTCTTAACCTCGGGGACGCTCTCAGCGGCTTCATCTGGCGCCGATTCCGGCGGCAGCAGGTCCCTGAAACGCTCCCTGATCTGGTTGCGAAGCTGGATCTTCATCGGTGGAGTTTTAGACGGCGCATCTGCCGGCCGCGGTACCTCTACCGGCTTGTAGAGAAACCCGATCACGAGATCCAGCTTACTTCCAAGCTCAGCCTGCATCGCGCCGACTCTAGCGATCTCCGTGTGCATTTTCGTCACGGCCAACCGCAGGCTCTTAATGTCCTTGGCTGTTTGAACACTGGGACGCACACGCTTAGTCTTCGAATCAGTCATCAACCGGGCTCCGGATTATAAAGCTCAGAAACGCCCAGGCTGGTCACAGCCGCTCCGAGGCCCCGTCTTGGATAGGACTGGAGTCGCTCGAAGAGCCGGCAGAAACCCATCGGGTCAACTTCGCCGATCACAACTGCACATTCATTCGGAGAAGAGAATTTTGAACAGAGTTGACAGGACACCCCGTCGTCATGGCTCACGTAATTTACCTGGTCCCGATTTACAGGATGATCCGTCGGCTCGTCGGTCGCTGCCGGACCAGGCATCCACAGATCACAGTGCCCGGATGCGGCCACCCGGCTCTTGAGGATAAGGCAGATTTTGGGCTCCACGAAAGCGGCGCAGTCAACGCACTGATACTTCCCTTGCAGATCATCCTGACGATATGCGGCAACGGCTTTCGAGACTTTGTACGGTCCACCAGCAATTACTTCCTGCTCCGGGCGCGGCGCTCCCGGCTCCTCAATGTCGAGAGGCGGCAATCCCTGCAGATCTTCGGGCCTAACAGCCAAGCTCTCCCCCGTCGGTGCGCCAGCTGACCCCCCCAGTGGAAGGGAGCGGGGAGTTGTGATGGCTTCCCGAACCGCCCTTCTTCATGCCACGCATGTTTATGGCCATGCGCGCACGCTGACCCACCTTCCCAGGCCGCTTTGCCGCAGCCTCAAGTTCGGCACGCGGGATTTTTTCGCCCTCCGGCACGCCGAGGTCCTTGTGTAGCTGCCCGGGCCGCTTTATCGCGTTCTGGATCCACCGCTTCGCCATGTCACAACTTTCTCCCTTCTGCTTCCAGACGCACCCGGGCGCACGCACCGCAGAACACTTTCTGTTCCGGACGGTGAACAAAATACTCGTCGCCTGGTCCGATCACTGAACCGCACCCACCACAGCGTGTCGGATCAAGGCTAACCGTGCCGGCTTCGCCGACTATCTCAATGACGCGGCTTGGGAGGTTGATTGATTTGAAGATGTATTCCTCCGTCATGATCTATTTCCCGCACTCGTGAATTATACGCTCTCTAACCGCGAAGCAGCGCCCGAGCCACATGCGCCACTCAGTTGAGAACCAGCGCGTGCCCTCACCGTTCCCGTAGACCGTCTTATACTTCAGGGGAAGCAGCTGTTTGAGATACCAAATCAGGTTATTCATACTTACCTCATACGTTCGTGTGAAAGTGTGCCCCGAGCCCTCTCTGGGGTGCGGATACGGCCATGAGCTCGCCCCAAACGTACGCCTTGACCACTGCGGCGAAGATGTAATCTTTGGCCTTCTGTTCCGCTGGTAACTCCTCGAACGGAACGCAGCAGGGATGCTCTTTCTTCTCAGGATCTTTGACCGGACCGTACTGCCAGCCTTCTGCAGTCTTGAGTTTCAACCACGCCTCATGGCTGGCCGACGGCGAGACGGAGGGCCCACTGCGGATCGCCTCCAGATGCAGAATTACGCCCTGTCTAGCCGACTCCTTCTGCCAATCTGGCGCCATTTCCCAGTCAAGCTGGCTGGTGTCTCCAAGCGCCTCGCAGTAGCCCTTATTGACCTGATGGCAGAGCCTGGCAGCCTTCTCGACCAGCCAATCCCGCCACTCCCGCTCGAAGCTAGAAGTTGCCATCATCGTCATCCTCCGGTCTCTGCTCCGCCTCGTCAATCGGCTCAGGTTCTTCTTCCACTTCATCCGTCGGTTTCGGCGGTGGTGTCGGCATGGACGCAGAAGTTTCTTCAATGGGTTGAACGAGGAGATCGAGAACGTACTTCGGAAGTGGGTACGCAAACCCCTGACCATCGAGGATCACGTAATCACCGGCCCTTCCGTTGACGCGCAAACCGCCCAGGTCTACGCAGAAATCGCCATGAACCTGAGCGATCTTTACGCCACCCGGACACACCGGAAAGAAGTCGACAGCCTCTAGTGAAGCCGGGTCTGTAACAACATCAAGAACTCTCAACATGTATACCTCCGTGTTCGATGGCCCACTTACCACCTTCCGCACTCGTGGGCCATCTGTCGAAGGGGGTAGGCCGTACAGCGGTTAGGTGGGGCGGCAGCCCTTCTCCTCGGCCTCAGCCATTGGTATGCCAGTTTGCGTGAACGCCGCCCTTCCCGGCGCCTGATCCGCCGACCCTTTCAGCCGGCGCTGACTTGCCGTAAGAACCGGTCGGGACGGGGGCGTTATGCCGACTGCCGCTCATACCTTTGCTCGGCATGCGTCGTCCGCCATAACCCTCCTCCATCATCTCAGCTTCCGGAGGCGGCCCTTCGAGCGCCGGCGCGGGCGGAGGCACAGCCACGCGCTTCTTCTTACGTTCTTCACCGCCTTGATCTTTTGAGGATGCAATCTGCTTACCCGCTCCAATCATGGGTCGTCCGCCGCGGCGGCCGGCTGCAGGTGGAGGGGGTGGAATACTTTTCCCTGACGGGGGAGTGTCCGACGGCGCGCCTCGCCGCTTCGGAATCACTCGAGCGTTGCCTGAAACCGGCATTTTCTTTCGCATGGAAGTCTCCCTGGCTCGGGCCACTCGTATTGTACTCAAGATTCACGCCTTGTAAATCAGATTATGTCGCGACCCGTCAGCCGTCGACGCATCCTGATCGCCTCCCGCATGGTCCGCGGCGCCATATTCTCGCGCCTCTTCTTCGCCTCGCGTGCCGCGTGCATGCGCGCCCAGAAGGCAACCGAGTTCGGCTCGTCGGTGGTCAACTTGTACGGCAGGACTTCAACGCGGTTGTCGACCATCTCACGCCCACGCGCTTCCGTGTATCCAAGGCACTGATAGAGGTGATTAGGTGAGGCTTCGTCCACGATCTTTGGATTCTTCTCGTCGCGGCGAAGGTGATAGAGCTCGGTGATCAGGCTCTCGCAGTGATTGAAGATGCGGAGCGAGGGTCCGCTCTCCTCAATGTTGATCCAAAATCCCAGGATCCGTTCGAGCGCCTCATGCCGGCCGATGTACGCTTTCCGGAGGTTCTTTACTCCGTAGCTCATCAGAGTCTCCGCGATACCGCGGGGTTGTTTGGTCTGTGAGGAGATCGGGTTCAGCACCCGGAAAATCGTGGGATCGGCCATCACGCCCATGAAGTTCCTGGACATGTACGCCTCGCTCGTTACTATGTGCGTGGCCATCTGGTCACCATAGAGACCGGGTTGATAGAACTCGGCCGTGACGTAACTGACCTGTCCAATAGGATCGAAAGCTCTCTCAAGGTACGCCGATTCAACCGTCCAGCCCCAAGCGTACCTGTAATAGTACATAATTGCTGATAAGCGAACATCATTGACATCTTGATTTACTCATCGGATGTCATCAATCCTCAGTCCTTGCAGTACATACGAGTACATACCAAGGGGCTATCGATTGATAATTTACTGTGTATCAATTACTTACAAAAACTACCCCCACGCCAATGCCCCCTTCAGATAACCGGACTCTTGCCACATTCCTGTCACTCCATCATCTCTACCGGCCCATCGAGTCCGGGTCCAGTGCGTCCAAATTTTCGAACTCTTGCCCGCGACTCCCAGCTTTCTCACCGACTCCAATGGAACCTATTTCTGCCATGTGGACTCAAACCTGAACCCGACCCGAATCGACTCGACGGTCGTACCCAGCCAGCTCCCGCGAACGCGAACGCCGGCTTTGAAGTCAACGAGGAGTTTGGAATCGACGCTGATCGCAATGGATTTCGCACTCGCCGGAGTGGAGGCATTGGCGTTAAGATTAAGTGTCAAGGACGGAGACTCAACCATGAAGAAAGCAGTCGAAGTGAAGCCGCTGAGTGATTACCGCATATGGCTCAGGTACGACGATGGCGTGGAGGGCGAAGTCGACCTTGGCCATCTGGCTGGTCGAGGCGTGTTTCACATTTGGAGTGACCGAGAGTTCTTCGAGAGCGTGCATGTTGATAACAGCGGTGCGATCGCTTGGAATCAAGAGATTGAGCTTTGTCCGGATTCTCTGTATCTGCGGTTGACCGGCAAACCAGCCGAGGAACTTTTCCCGAGATTGAAGCCAGCTTCAGTCGATGCCTGAACTCAGCCGATTCTTTGGAATCGTGATCAAGATGTATCAAGATGTATTACGACGATCACGAACCGGCTCATTTCCACGCTGAGTATGCAGAGGATGAAGTAGTTATCAGTATTGAGACGCTGGCCGTGATTGCCGGCGGCTTGAGCGCGAGAGCTTTGGGCTTGGTGGCGGACTGGGCTGTATTGCACCAGGATGAGCTGCGGAGGGCGTGGCTGAAGGCGAAGAATCTGGAGGTCCCTGATAGAATTGCTCCTCTTTCTTAACAGCGCGGCGTACGGTCGAAACTCTCCTCGGCAACCAGCTTCACGCTGGCTCCACTTCCATCGAACTGCATCCGGGCCTCAGTTCATAGCCGACGTGCTCGGCAGCCACTCGGCGCGGGCAATTTGCCTGTGTCCAGGGAAGTCGATCTGTAGCGCATCAGCGACCCGGTTCAATGGGTAGCCATCTACGACGAATCCGTCTTCTCTCAATGACAACAACAGAGTTCGGCAACTCTTCGTTCGGAATTCTATCGAAGGTAGCCCTGAGGCGGTCTACTGCGTCTGAGCCGCTATAGTCTCCACCACGAAAGAGAATCAGGCCGGGCCCCTCCGCTCGTGTCAGCGCCAGAAGACGGGGATAGTCCAAATCTGCTGTCACAATAACCCGCTCCTCCATTCGCGCACGCTCCAGGATCGCTTCATCCGAGGCCCGGCCTAACCCCAGGTCGAACGCATGCACCGCCTCATGTCCTTGTTGGGCCAGCCAGGTAGCCAAGTCCGGTGACAGCGGCATGTCAATAAGGAACTTCAACTAGCAAACTCCACTGTCTCCTCTTCGGCAAGAAATGCGGCATAGCGCAAAGCCTCATCGATGTCCCCAGCCTCAAGGTAAGGATACGCCTTGAGAATTGTTTCCTTCGTCTCACCTGAGGCCATGAGTCCAAGCAAACGTGAGACTGGGAACCGGAGCCCTCGTATGCACGGTTTGCCAGTACAAACATTCGGATCAAGTGTAATACGTTCAAATCTCATGCACATTCCTCCGGGTCCTTGTACGTTTCACGAATGAACTGCGGCGCGTTCGCGCGCAAGGCGCGTGATCTCGGGGAAGACTAGCCATCAGTCGACAGTGTCACCGATCGTGGATCTTGAACGCGCATGGATGCCTCAAGCGCCCCAATGGACACCAAGCTCCCTGAATCGTCGTAGTCCAGGACTACCCGGGGCTTGTCCCCGTCACTCTCCGCTACCGGAGCGTCGAGGAATATCACCGTCAAGGTATCGGTTCTCCCATCATAATTATTAATCTTCACCTCGCCCTACAGTAAAGGTCCGGCGACGTAGGCGACGTCATGCTCGTCTCTGCACCGAGCTATTTTAGCAGATGAGTCCTGCTTCTTGGACAGTCGGCCCGGCTGTTGGTCAGAGATCGAGGGCCGGGGAGACAAGTTGGATGCCAAGTCGATGGCGCCGAATAATGGTCGGCAAGTTGTTCTAAAGCCAGCAACGGCGTGCCCCTCCTCCTTACTTCAGGCTATCATTGGCCTTGGCCAGGCTGGTTTCCAGGACCTGGGCGGCTCGATCGTAGGTCTCGCTCAAAACTCCGGCGTAGCGACGTGTGATCGAAGGGTCGGAATGGCCGAGAATCTCGGCGTCAGCTTGGAGTCCCAGGTTCTTTGCGAGGATCGTGCCGACGGTGCGTCGAAACGTGTGGGGAGTCGCCAGGCTGTCAGTCAGATTGGCACGCTCACAAACGACCTTCCAGGGCTTGCGAGGAAACTGGGGGAAAGACCTGCTGTAGCCGGTGCTGTAGTGACCGAAGGGCTTCCCAGTTTTGGGATTCGGGAAGACATGGGAGCTGCCCTCGAAACGGCGCAGATTGTTGAGCAGCATCCGGAGTTCCAGCCACATCGCTACTACCCTGTCATGGGCTGTCTTGATGTTGCGGAAATGGATCCAGCTGCCCTCCCAGTCGACGTCGTTCCATTCGAGTCGGAGCATCTCTCGCGTCCGACACCCCGTCAGCAGACAAAACTCAATCATCGGCTTGCAGTAGGGGAGTTGATGTTCATCGTTGTCGTGCGCAGCCGAATTTCTAACATTTCAAACTGTCCGTGAAAGGGGTGCGGGTCAGCACCTGTGCAGATGATCGGACAACCTGCACCTAAAAAATGCGTGCACCCACCGTTGCCGGTTCGGGACTAGGCGATTAGGCTGGTAGAGGCCACAATTGCACACTCGGATATAAATCAGCATCTCCCCCGCGTATGCCAGAAATGACCCGGGCAAAGTCGACGCTTGGCGCCAGCAAGCCGGGATCCGGTAAGATGGCGCCGTCGAATGAGGAGTCCGTCATGGCCGTGTTCAAACGATCCGAACGTTGGCGGTTTCGCCTACAGATCCGCGGAGTCCGTTACGCTCGCCCGGTACCGGAAGCGACCACCAAGAAGCAGGCCCAAGCCGCTGAGACTCGCTTCAAGAATGAATTGTTACAGGGCAGGTACGATCTTGTGGACCAGGCCCGGATGGACACGACCCTCTCCCAATACTCGAAGCAGTATTTGAACTGGTCCGAGGAGCACAAGAAATCGTTCAAGGACGACCGCACAAACATGGCCGTCCTAGTCGTGCACTTCGGGTCGAAACGGTTGTCGGACATCTCTCCGATCGACGTCGAGCGATTCAAGATCGAGCGGAGAAAGACACCCACCCGGCGAGGAACTACTAGAGCCGCGGCCACAGTCAACCGCGAGTTGGCCCTCCTACGCCACGTCTTAACGATGGCTCTCAGAGACGGGTTAATCCGGGATCACCCGATGAAGAGCGGGAAGGTGAGGCTGTACCGGGAAGACAACAAAGTTGAGCGGTTTCTCAATGAGGAAGAGGAGGCTCAGCTCCTCTTGGCTTGCGTTGGTAGGTATGCTCACCTACGTCCAATCATCGTCACGGCCCTGTACACCGGAATGCGACGGGGCGAAGTTTTCAACCTGAAATGGTCGGACGTTGATCTCGATCGGAATCAGATCCACGTCAGGAAGTCCAAAACAGGTAAGCCTCGAACGATCCACATCACGCCGAACGTCCATTCGGTGATCGAACAACTCCTGCCTCTAACTGCCGAGAGCGAGTTTGTTTTTGGTAATCCTAACACCGGAAAAGCCAGGACAGACTCCAAGCACGGATTCACAGCAGTATGTCGGGCTGCCGGCATCGCTGGCCTCCGCTTCCACGATCTTCGACATACGTTCGCCACCCGGTTGGCTCGATCGTCCGGTAATATCGTCGACGTGGCACACGTTCTCGGTCACGCTCAGATCAGCACAACGATGCGGTACGCTCACGCGATCCCGGACAAAGTCGCCGCCGCGATGGATCGGCTTGCCATGCCAGAGAGGAAAGCCGTTTCACTTCCGATGAGGGAATCGAAAAGCGCGGTTTGAACGAGTGTCTCCGTTCAGCGCTGGACGTCCATAGTCGGCACGCCTTGATAGAGCAGGGCGGCAATCGCGGTGACGAGTGGTCGATCAGAGACAACTATTTCGTTCAGCGTGATCTTAGGTATGCGCCCACGAATGGCACAAAAATGGCACAAGCTCTTGAGTTTCAGGTGGTGCGGTGTCTCTAACTATTTGAATTTATTGGTGCACCCGGCAAGACTCGAACTTGCGACCTTCTGATTCGTAGTCAGACGCTCTATCCGGGCTGAGCTACGGGTGCATCTGATATTGCGATAAGCAAATTACGATACCGTTCAACCCGGACGGCGTCAAGGGCCTCTATTTGCCATTTACCTCAGAGCTGGCCCGGACGGGGAGGGGACCTCGCTCACGGTTGACGCATGCTTCTTCGGAGCGCGAAAGGCGTTCCTGCGGAGATGTACTTTAGCCGATTCCGGTAAGCGTGACGGCGCTGCCTTTGACCTGACGAGTTGAGCGCGTATCATTCGGGGCGAAGAACTCAAACACAGCCCACAGGCTGCAATCTTCCGTGCGGGGTTGGACGCTTGGAGAGCGATGAGAGGCTGAGAGCCAGGCTGGAGCAGGCGCTGGCGGAGTGTGAACGTCTCCGGGAGGTTAACGATCGCTTGAGAAGGCGGCTCGGCGAGATGGGAGAGAATCGCCCAAGGGGAACCGCGGTACCGGACGAGGCAGCTGAGTCAATCGTCTCATTGTGGGCGGCAACACCGGGGCATGCTGGAAGTCCGGGGTGCGGCCTCGTTCCGAGCATGCGGTCCCAGGAGGCGGCGGCATCGCCGGGGCATCCTGGAAGTACGGGGTGCGGCCTCGTTCCGAGCACGCGGTCCCAGGGGCTGGGGGCGGGTATCGATGCGGGGGCGGCGCCCGAACGCAAATTGGCGTTGTTCATGAGCGTTTTTCGGGGCCGGGAGGATGTGTATGCGGTGCGGTGCTAAGGTAGGAATAACCGAACAGGATACTCACCGGCGGGCATCCGGGAGTGGAACGACGGATTAACCGGGACAGGCCGGCGGAGCCACGCCAAGTATAGCGCACTATTCCCTATCACGGAGGAGGTGGTGAAGGATCATCTCCTGGGGCGCCAAACCATCGGGATCTACCCGCTCCTGCAGGATGACACCTGCTGTTTCGTGGCGGTGGATTTCGATAAAACAAGCTGGAAAGCGGACGTCGGTGCGTTCATGGCAACATGCCGGGAAGAGGGGGTGCCGGCGGCGCTGGAACGTTCCCGATCAGGGAACGGGGCTCATGTATGGATATTCTTCGCGGATCCCGTTCCGGCGGTACTCGCCAGGAAGCTCGCGACGGCGATTCTGACCCGTACCCTTTCGAGGCAGTACTCGATAGGCCTCGACTCTTACGACCGCTTGTTTCCCAGTCAGGACACGATGCCTAAGGGCGGATTCGGGAACCTCATAGCGCTGCCCTTACAACGTGTACCCCGGGAGAATGGGAACAGCGTGTTTGTGGACGCTCAGTTTCGACCCTATCCAGACCAATGGGCGTTTCTTTCCTTCATAGAACGAATGACGCCGGATGAGGTCCGCGCGTTTCCCGTCGGAGAGGTCATCAACATTAGTCGCAGCACGGATGATAGCGAAGAAACGAATGAACCTTGGACGCTCTCGCCCTCCGGGCAGCTTAAGGTCGAGCCGTTGAACGAGCCGCTTCAAGGACGGATATCCATAACATTGGGGAACCAGATTTATGTTGAGAAGGATGGGTTGCCTGCGGCGTTCTTGAGCCGGCTGATCCGTTTGGCGGCGTTTCAGAACCCGGAGTTCTACAAGGCTCAGGCGATGCGACTCTCAACTTTCGGCAAACCGCGTGTCATAGGATGTGCAGAAGATCTGCCTCGTCATATCGCACTGCCGCGAGGGCTTCTGCCAGATGTGCTTGACCTGCTTGCTAGCGTGCAATTGAGCGCACCGCATCGGGGTCAGGAGACCCCTCCCACCGTCGACTTGTCCGACCAGCGCTGCGTCGGTGAACCGGTCGAGACGGAGTTCCATGGCAAGCTGCGCGACGGCCAGGAGGAGGCGGTCAAGGCTCTGGCTGCTTTCGATAGCGGAATCCTCTGCGCGCCAACGGCATTCGGCAAGACGGTTGTTGCTGCCTGGCTCATCGCGGAGCGAGGAGTGAATACGCTGGTCCTGGTTCACCGGCGTCATCTGATGGATCAATGGCGTGCGCGCCTGGCCCAGTTCCTGGAGCTGAAGCCGAGGGAGATCGGCCAGATCGGAGGAGGAAAGATCTTCCGGACCGGACGCCTCGACGTAGCCATGATCCAGAACTTGATCCGGAAAGGCGAGGTCAAGGACCTCGTTGCCGGATATGGTCAGGTGATCGTGGACGAGTGCCATCACGTGCCGGCTTTCTCTTTCGAGCGGGTGTTGAGACAGGTGAAGGCAAAGTATGTCACCGGACTGACCGCGACGCCGATCCGCAAGGACGGCCACCATCCGATCCTGCTCATGCAATGCGGTCCTATTCGCTTCACGCTGAGCAATAGGAAGATGGCCGCGGCCTCGACCATGCAACGCCAAGCGATACCCAGGTTCACGGAGTTCACGGTGCCGGGCGATCAGACGGGGCTGGGGATACAGGAAATCTTCACGGCCTTGGCTCATGACGAAACGCGAAACGAGATGATTGCGGCTGATGTGGCGAAAGCGGTCGCGGAGCGGCGCTTCCCGCTGGTGCTCACGGAACGTGCTGAACACGTCGAGCACCTTGCGGAGTTGTTGTCTGGTCACGCTGCCAACATCATCGTATTGAGGGGCGGGATGGGCAAACGGCAACGTGAAGCGGTTGCCGCGCGGATCAAGACGGCTGAAGAGGAGCAACGCGTCATTATCGCGACCGGCCGGTATGTTGGAGAAGGATTCGATGACGCCCGGCTCGATACCCTTCACCTTGCGATGCCAATCTCGTGGCGCGGGACTCTACAGCAGTATGCCGGGCGTTTGCACCGGTTGCACACCAATAAGAAAGTGATCCGAGTTTACGACTACGTGGATGCCGGCGTGCCGGTGTTGAATCGAATGTATGAAAAGCGGGTGCGGGCCTACAAGGCGATGGGCTACACCGTGGTTACCCCCGCCGGGTTGGAGGGCGCTCAGGCGGACCTGCGGTTCGCCGCCATCGAGCGAGCGGCCATCCAGGCCGTGACAGCATTCGAGGAGTCACGTGGTTGGAGCGTCGAGAGCGTTGAAAATGATACGAGAGGGTTCGATCTGATCTCCCGCGGTCCAGGCGCCGGGAGCGACTCCCAACCGATTGAGACAAGATTCATCGAAGTGAAAGGACGGGCAGGAATCGGCGAAGTAGGACTCACGGCCAACGAATACAGGACGGCTCAGCGATTGAACGACGATTACTGGCTGTATGTGGTGTTCAACTGTGTCTCTAAACCTGAAGTCATGGCCATTCAGAACCCCGCTCGTCTCGATTGGGAGCCTTTATCAAGGATTGATTGTTACAGGATCGGAGTGGAGAGGGTACTTAGGGAAGGAGCTGTGGTGAAGGGGCCTGAGAATCGCATCGAGTGAACTCTCGAGGCAGGGGGTTCAAATGCTGGCCCTGGGTCCGGCGCCCCGGCCGGGGCGCGACCCCCCGCTGCTTCTCGAATCCGGTGGTTGCACCACCGGCTAATATCCTTGGTCCCTCCGGGACAAACTTGATCGAGCTCCGGGGTTGGAGCGCGACGGCAAGCGAAGCGCGATGGCGCTTTGAGGTGACGTTGCTTCTTCCCTGCTCAGCCAAAGCGGGGTCGCGCTTTGCTTGCCCCCGCACTCCAAAATGCCAGAAAGGGATTAAGTGTCTTTGAGGAAGTAGATGTGGCAGGCGCGGTCGATGAGGCTTTTGGAGAGCGTGGGCGGTTGTTCCAGGTACTTGGCGGTGCTCAGGATCTGCTCGATGATGTCCCGCGGATGGCAGCCGCGAGGCTTGATGCTGTGCTTTGAGTAATACTCATCGAAGATATAAACCACTCCGGCAGGATCGAACGGGACCCCTTTCCTCGTGCAATACTTCCTAAAAATCTCGGCGTAGTTCTCGGGCGTGGGGTCCATGATGTTGATCTTGTTGCGAATGCGCCTCAGGAACGCTTCGTCGGCCAGTTTTCGGGGAGGAATGTTGGTGGCGAAAAGAACGATGGTATCGAACGGGACGGGAAACTTCTTCCCCGTGTGCAGCGTGAGGTAGTCGACCCGCTTCTCCAGCGGCACAATCCAGCGGTTGAGCAGATCCCGGGGCCGAACCATCTGCCGGCCAAAATCGTCGATGATGAACACGCCTGAGTTGGCTTTCATCTGAGGCGGGGCTTCGTAGTACTTCGAAATTGTGTTGAAGCTGAGGTCGAGCATCTTCAGCGTCAACTCGCCTCCGGTGAAGACGATCGGGCGCTGGCAAGGCACCCAGCGGCTGTCGAATTCGTCCTGGATAGGGACCAATTCCACTTCGTCGCTCTCTTCGCGAGCCATCCGGGTGTGCGTCACCGGATCGAAGACTTGGATGATCTGGTTGTCCACATCCACGGCGTAGGGGACGTAGACTTCCCCGCCACGCATCAGCCTCAGCATGCGCCCGAGCGCTTCGGCGATCATCGTCTTGCCGTTTCCCGGCTCGCCGTAGATGAACATCGGCTGGCCGGAGTTGATGGCTTCGCCAACCTGCTCCAGGGTGTCCATGGGAATGACCATGCCGTCGGTCGCCTGCTCGAGCATCTCCCGGCTGACGTGGACGTCGAGCACGGTCTGTTCAAGCATCACTGCTGTGTATTGGGCCAAAGAGACCGGCGCCGGGCCGACATACTGGCTGAAATGCATGTACTCGCGCGCCCTCTCGGTGCCGAAATCGGTGATGGCGTAACGATAGAGCATGCTCCCGCCCGAACCTTTGATCTCGCACATCTTCTCGTTGCGAATGATCTGAAGCAGCTCTCCGACCAGTGCGAAAGGGAGCTTCAATCGATCGGCGGCGGTGGCTTCGGTCAATTCTCCCATCAGGTAGAGCGTCTTGATGAGCAGCTGGATCAAAAGCTCCTGGCTGATGCCCGTTTCTTCGATGGTTCGGGGGAGCGGCGGCGCCTGGCGCGGGATGATTGTTGGCGTGCTCATTTGTAAAGATTATAGCACGCGGAGGCGCGGAGGCGCAGAGAGCCCGAGGTTGGAAATGGTGCGTTTGCAAATAAGGTGCGGCCGGAAATAGAATGAGCGACGGATGACTTGGTTCAAGAAAAAGGAGAAGCAGCTGGGCTCACCGCCCGTTGAAGGGCGAACGGTCAAGACTGAGGGCGTCTTCGTCAAGTGCGAGGGGTGCAAGGAGGTCCTCTATCGAAAAGATGTCCAGGAGAACGTCAATGTTTGCCCGAAGTGCCGCCATCATTTCAGAATCGGTGCTCGAAAACGATTGGAGATGCTCTTTGACGAAGCGAAGTTCAAGGAGCGCGACGGCAACCTGAGGTCCACGGACCCGCTTAACTTTCAGGATACCAAGTCGTACCGCGATCGCCTGGTTGCCCATCAGAAGGCCAGCGGCCTGTTCGACGCCATGATCACCGGCGAAGGTACCGTCGGCGGTCACCCGGTAGTGATCTGTTCGATGGAGTACAGTTTCATCGGCGGCAGTATGGGGTCCGTCGTCGGCGAGATGATCACCCGCGCCATTGAACGGGTCATTGAGAAGCGATGGGCACTCATCATCATTGCGTGCTCCGGCGGCGCCCGCATGATGGAGGGCGTACTCAGCTTGATGCAACTGGCCAAGATTTCCGCCGCCCTCGCCCGCTTGGAGGAAGAACGCTTGCCGTTCATCTCCGTGATGACGGATCCGACTACCGGCGGGGTAACCGCGAGTTTCGCTATGCTCGGCGATCTGAATGTCGCTGAGCCGAAGGCGCTCATCGGTTTCGCCGGACCTCGCGTGATTGAACAGACGATTCGACAGAAGCTCCCCGAAGGATTTCAGCGCTCGGAGTTCCTGCTGAAGCACGGCATGCTCGACGCGGTGGTCGACCGCCGCGATCTTCGTGATTACCTCTGTAATGCGCTCGAGTTCATGATGAGCAATGGGAAGCCCGGGAAGAAGTCCTCACGCCGTTGATTAGTTTCGAATCGGCTCACTTTCCAAAATAAAGAAGATTGTCCACGGATGAACGCAAATGAACGCGGATAAGCCAGCGTGCTTGAACCGGTGTTCATTCGCAAGGTTCTCCAGACGCCGGCTCGCGTTGCTGGGCCGCACAGCTCCCGATCCTGGGGCTGAGACTACGAACGGGAAATAGCATTGAACTATCAAGAGTCAGTTGAATACATCCAAGCGCTGGGGCATGAGATGCTGGCCATGCGACCCGGACTGGAGCGCATCGAACGGATCCTCGAACGGCTTGGAGATCCACAGAAGACCTATCCTGCGGTCATCGTGGCCGGAACCAATGGCAAAGGCTCCGTTGCCGCCATGATCGACGCGATCCTGCGAGCTGCCGGGATCCGAACCGGCCTCTTTACCTCCCCTCATCTGGTACGGCCCGAAGAGCGACTTCAGGTCGATGGTTCCCCGATTTCAGAAGCGTCGTTCGCCGCCGTCGCCACTCCAATCTCAGATAGTGTCGAGGCTCTGTTCAAACAAGGTCGGATCGCATCACGGCCGTCGTTTTTTGAATTCTTCGCGGCCATGGCCTTCGAACATTTCCGTCAGCAACGCGTTGACCTCGCCATCCTCGAGGTGGGCATGGGCGGGCGATTGGATGCCACCAATGCCGCCCCGGCGTTCCTGACAGTGATCACCCCGATAGACTTTGATCACGAACAGCACCTCGGCGATACCCTACCGGCCATCGCAGCCGAGAAAGCGGCTACGATCAAACCCGGATGCCGCGTCGTGGTTTCGCCACAGCACGCGGAGGCGATGGAAGTGATAGAAAAGCACTGCCTCGCCCTCGGCATCGAACCGTTATACATCGGCCAGCCTGGGGGAACGGCCGCAGTCGAACGCCGGTGCGACCGGGACGGCCATCGTTTGGTTGACCTGAGTACTACCGAAGGGCGGATCGAAAGCGTCCTGGTGGGGCTTCGCGGCCCGCACCAGGTGGTCAATGCCAACACGGCCGTCGAGGCTTGCCTTGAGCTCCGGCGTTTGGATTTCGATATCTCCGAATTGGAGATTCGCGAAGGCCTCGCTTCCGTCCGATGGCCCGGGCGATTGGAACTGCTCATACCAGAAGGATCGAGCTGGCCGTCGGCTGAACAGCCGCCGGCCCGCCCACTGTTCGATGGGTTGTGCCTGGCGCAGGAGTCCGCACGAAAAGAGGTAGCTGTTTCCACTTCCCTGCCTCCGATTATGCTCGATGGGGCGCACAATCCGTCAGCGGCCCGGGCGCTTCGTGCCGCGCTGGATGAGATTCGACCGCCCAGTCTCACGCTGCTGTTCGGGATCATGAAGGATAAGCGAATCGATCAAATCGCACACGAGTTGTTCCCCCTGGCCGACACTCGCATTCTAACCCGCATTGCGGATCCCCGAGCGGCTGACGGTTCCGACCTCCGGGCGATCGCCGACGGCTACGGACCCTGGATTTGGGCCGACCGGCCCGTGGATGGGTTGAAGCGGGCTGTGGAAGCTACACCAGCGTCCGGTATTATTGTCGTGACAGGGTCGTTGTATCTGGTCGGCGAGGTAAAGAGGTTGTTGGGTCAGGAGGGGCGAGGAGTTTGAATGGAGGTGACCACTTGATCGATCCCGGTATCGTCAGCGGGGAGCGTGCGCGCCGGGCCAAGTCCACGCGCCCCTGCCAGGGCGCGATCGATCGTTTTGGTCCCGTTCCGGTGGTTTCACCACCGGCTAATATCCTGGGTCCCTCCGGGATGGAAATGCGACGTCGCTCGGGGACGGAAAATCGATGATTAAGCCGGCGAAACTGAATCGCGGGGATACGATCGGGATCGTTGCGCCGGCAAGCGACATCAAGCGGGAGCGTTTGACGGCCGGCGTGGCAGAGTTGGAGCGGCTCGGGTTCAGGACTAAGTACAGCAGTTCGATCTTCGAGAAGAGTCGCTACACGGCTGGCAATGACGAGCGACGGGCCGAAGAACTTCAAACGATGTTGCTCGATCCGAAGGTGAAAGCGATCATCGCCGCCCGCGGTGGTTACGGCTCCGTGCGGATCCTCGATCTCCTCAGCGGTGCACAGTTGGCCGAGCATCCCAAGATCCTCATGGGCTACAGCGATATCACCACGCTCCTCATTTATTTCCAGCGTGTATTGGGATGGGTCACTTTTCATGGACCGATGGTCACCCGGGAGTTTGCCGATGGAAATGGCCATTATGTTCTGGACTGGCTGGAGAGGGTAATCATGAACAGCCAGGCAGCCGGCAAGGTCTCTTTGGAAAAAACGGAAGTGATTCGTGGCGGGACGGCAAGAGGCATGCTAACCGGCGGATGTCTGCCGATGCTCGTCGCTTCTCTGGGTACGCCCTATGAATTCTCGTCCGAAGGGACCGTTTTGTTCCTTGAGGACTATGCCTCAAAGCCATACCAGGTCGATCGGATGCTGGTCCAGTTGCTCCACGCGGGGAAATTCGAAGGCGTTAGGGCGGTGCTGTTCGGCGAGATGACGGGCTGCCAACAACATCCGGAACAGGGTTACACCATCCTCGAGGTCATTGAAGACTGCATGAAGCCTGTGCAGGTGCCCATGCTCTTCGGCGTTCGCTCAGGTCATAGTGACTGGGGAAATCTGGTGTTGCCGCTGGGTGTGGATGTGTCGATCGATTGCGACCGGCGGGAGTTGGTTGTGGAGGAAGCGGCGGTAGAGTAGAGGTCAGCTGCTAGAGGTCAGAGGTTAGTGGTTAGAGGTCAGAGGCAGCGCTGGAGATTTCACTTTTGCAACTGCCGGTCGCTAATGCACTACTGACGGTTAACTGCTGACCACTAGCCTCTGACCTCTAACCTCTGACTCCTTCCTGTATACTATCGTAACCTATGTCTAAACTTTGGGGTGGAAGATTCAGGGGTGCGGCGAACGAACAGTTCGCCCGATTCAATGCTTCGTTCCGGTTCGACCGGCGTCTCTTCGAGGCGGATGTCCGCGGAAGCATCGCTTACGGTGGAGCGCTCCGCGCAGCCGGAGTTCTCTCCACGGCTGAGGCCGAGGAGATTCGTGATGCGCTCGAGACGATCCTGCGCAGTGGATCAAACGATCCCAAGTACCTGGACCAGGTTGCCGGCGCGGAAGACGTGCACAGCTTCGTCGAACGAAAGCTGGTCGATCTGATCGGCGATGTCGGCTACAAGCTTCACACCGGGAGGAGCCGGAACGATCAGGTCTCGACCGATCTGAGGATCTTCCTGCGCGGAGAGATCGACCGGCTGGGAAGACTGATCGATGGCTTGCAGCGGAGTCTGCTAGATCTGGCCGAGGAGAACCCTCAAGCGGTACTGCCCGGCTATACGCACATGCAGAAGGCCCAGCCCGTGCTCTTCGCGCACTATCTCCTGGCGTATTTTGAAATGTTCAACCGCGACCGTGATCGCCTGATCGAGAACCGGCGCCGCGTCAATGTAATGCCCCTCGGATCAGGCGCGCTGGCGGGAACCAATTTTGCCATCGACCGCGAATTGCTGGCGCAATCGCTGGAGTTCGAGGCCGTTTCAAAGAACAGCCTCGACGCCGTAAGCGACCGTGATTTTGTCATTGAACTGGCCGCAAATGCCGCTCTCACCATGGTTCACCTCAGCCGGATGGCCGAAGATTTCGTGCTCTACAGCACTACCGAATTCGGTTACCTTGAGCTGGGCGACGCCGTGGCGACCGGATCATCGCTCATGCCCCAAAAGAAAAACCCGGATTCGCTCGAGCTGATCCGCGGAAAATCCGGGCGCGTTTTCGGCCATCACGCCGGACTCCTGGCCACCATGAAGGGGCTACCGCTCGCCTACAACAAGGACATGCAGGAGGACAAGGAAGCCGTCTTCGACACCCTCGACACGCTTTCGGGATGTTTGCATGTGATGACTACGGTGTTGAAGAGTGTGAAGGTGCACACCGATCGAATGCTCGATGCGGCACAGCACGATTACATGACGGCCACCGAAGTCGCGGACTACCTGGTCCACAAGGGTCTCCAATTCCGCAAAGCGCATGAGCTGGTCGGAAAGATCGTCCTTTACGCCATGGAGAACGGGCAGGGGCTCAGTGATCTGACTATGGAGCAGTACCAGCGGTTCTCGCCGCTGTTCGAGGACGATCTGTATGATGTCATCACGCTTGCCGCCTCGCTGGCAGGAAAGGCCGTCACCGGCGGGACCTCACCCGAGCGGGTTACCGAAGCCATCACCGAGGCCCGAATCAGGATCAACGCGAATAGCTGATTCAATGAACCCGAGGACCCCCCATTAACACTTACGGGTCCGGCCCATCGCGCCGCTATTGGATCAGGCAAGTACGGAAGAAAGTTGCATCTTGCAAGGATCGACCTTCGAGCTGTAGAATCTTTAAGGTCGAATATCACGGTGAACGCTGGGCCTCAGTTGTTACCTGAACGGTCAAAACGCCGCCGGCGAGATAGGCTTATGGATGCTGGCGGAGCCCCAACATTTCCTCCGGGAGATCACCAAATAGAACGAGGAACAACAAACCGCTGATTGGCCTGAGCGCGTTTGCCCGACGGGGCAAGAGGCGATCCGCTGGAAGGTCGATCATGGTTAAGACACCTGCGTTTGATCACGAAGGTGATGAATGAAAGTTCTGGGATACAACGGTGGTCTCGGGGGATATCCACAAAAGTTCGGTGCTGGCCACGATTCAGCTGCCGCGTTGGTCGTGGATGGCCAGGCCGTGGCTGCGTGCGAGGAGGAGCGCTTGAATCGCGAGAAGCATTCGGGAAAGTTTCCACGGCTCGCGATAGCGTACTGTCTCAAAGAAGCGGGGGTCGGGAGCATCGCGGAGTTGGACCTGGTTACTTACTTCTACTCCTTACCTTTGATGTTCCGAAAGGAGATCTTGACGCAGAACCAGGAGGGCCTCACTCGACTCGAGAAGTTCAGTGCTTCCAGCATTCTGCGCACCATGAGGTCCTATAACAAACTGGTCGGTTATACCAATGAGCGCAGCCGGCTGGAGTTCGAGCGCCACACGGTAGCCAGGTTAGGTGACAAAAAGTACGTGGTAATACCCCACCACCTCTGTCATGTGGCCAGCGCCTTTTACGATTCGCCTTACGACAGCGCCCTCTGCGTGACGCTGGATGGGGCGGGCGAGAGCACCTGCAGCATGGTGGCTGAAGCGAAGGACACGAGCATCAAGGTGTTGCGCGAGGTTTTCGTGCCCAACAGCTTGGGGTTGCTCTACGGAATGATGACGAGCTATCTGGGATTCCAAATAGACAGTGATGAGTACAAGGTGATGGGTCTTGCCCCGTACGGTGACCGCGGCACGGTCCGTGATTTCTTTTCCTCCATCCTCACCAGGAGAAACGACGGCGGGTACCAGCTGGATCAGCGGTTCATATTGGGTATGGCCATCGCCCACAACAGGCTAAAGATGAGAATCGCCATGCCCAGGGACGAGGAACGGGTTTATCCGCCTTTCGTGCTCGAAGCGTTGGGGCCTCCGCGGAAGCCGGGCGAGGTGATCACGCAACGGCACATGGACATCGCGGCGGCGTTGCAGGAATCGTTGGAGGGCGCGGTACTGCATCTGCTGGAACACTTGCGGCGCCGAACCGGTCATCGGTACCTGTGCATGGCGGGCGGCGTGGCGCTCAACTCGACCATGAACGGGAAGATCGCCCGCAGCGGTTTGTTTGAAGGGGTCTGGGTCCATCCTGCCGCCCATGATGCGGGTACCAGCCTCGGTGCGGCCCTCTTTGGCTACCACAACGTCCTGCACCGGCCTCGTTCTGTACAGCGCCAGCACCACTGCTACCTGGGTCCGGAGTACGGGCCTCACGAGATCGACGCCGCGCTGGCGCAGTTCAGCGACAAGATTACCTACCAGCGGCCTGACGATTTGTTGCCGATGATCGCCCGGGCATTGGCTGAAGGAAAAGTAGTCGGCTGGTATCGGGGCAGGATGGAATGGGG
>JACQTD010000035.1 GCA_016210985.1 Acidobacteriota bacterium | reverse complement strand
GTTAATAAGATTGTGGAAATCGCCCTTGGGCGAACAGAGCCGCTCCATTTTCTTGAAGCTGTGGAGGACCGTCGTGTGATGCTTTCCCCCGAACTCTCTACCGATCTCGGGCAGGCTGGCTGTTGTGAGTTTCTTGCAGAGGTACATGGCCACTTGCCGTGGAACGGCTATGCTACGTGAATTATTCTTGAGCTTCAGGTCGGATGTTCTGAGTCCGTAGTACTCGGCGACCGCCTTCTGGATCATTTCGATGGTAATGTTGCGTTGTTCTTCGGTGATCACGCCCCGCAGCGTCTCTTGAGCGAGGGCAACACTGATTTGCTGGCCTGTCAGGGACGCATATGCGACGAGCCTCACTAGGGCGCCTTCGAGTTCCCGGATATTGGACTTGATTTTATTCGCGATGAAGAGCGCTACCGAATCAGGGAGTTCCACGTGATCGGCTTCAGCCTTTCGCCGTAGGATCGCGACTTTGGTCTCCAGGTCGGGGGGCTGGATATCGGCGATCAGTCCCCATTCAAACCGGCTGTGCAGTCGCTCTTCCAATGTCGGGATTTCTCTTGGAGGACAGTCGCTCGTGATCACGATCTGCTTCTGTCCGTCGTATAGGGCGTTGAACGTGTGGAAAAACTCCTCCTGCGTACGCTCCTTTCCGGCCATGAACTGGATGTCATCCATGAGCAGAACATCGATATTCCGGTATTTCTCCCGGAAGGCCAGAGTTTTTTCGTATCGGATGGAGTTAATCAACTCATTCATGAATCGCTCGGCCGAAAGGTAGCACAGGCGTAAATGGCGATTTCGTGTACGGATGGCGTGTCCAATCGCATGCATCAAATGAGTCTTACCCAGTCCCACGCCGCCGTAAATATAGAGCGGGTTATAGGCTTTCGAGGGCGAGTCGGCCACGGCGACAGCTGCGGCGTGGGCAAACTGATTCGATGAACCCACTACGAAGTTGTTGAAGGTGTATCGTGACTGAAGCGGCAATTCGACCTGCTCAACGTCCACGAATCCGGCGCGATCGGCTGGGAAGTCGGCCTCTTCAAGCTCAAACGGGGTCTGCTGCGGCTCCGTGCGGGCTGCTGACGGCGGGGTCGGTGGTGCATGGCTGGCCGTTGTCGGCTCAGCCGCTCCCACTTCGCCTGTCACGATGCGAACCTCGAGAGCCGGCGATCCTGCGGCCAGGATCGATTCCTCCAGCACCGGCCCATAGTGTTCCACGAGCCAGTCTTTGAACATCTGGTTGGGGACCTCGAGCGTCAACAGACCAGCCGAGACGCCCTGGCATCGGACGGGTGCGAACCAAGTGGAGAAGGACTGCGGACTAAGCCGCCGCTTCAGTTGCTCAAGTATGGCTGGCCAGCTCGGCGGGCTTTCAGTCACCACGATGGGTCGTCCGGTTGAAGCGGCAGTCAAGATTCGTGCTTGTAAGTCTTTTGCCGTTCTAAATTGCGGAATAGGTGTGGCATCCCAGCCAGGTTTTCAACAGATTATTAACATGATTACAGGAATGTTATGCAATTCTCGGGCTATTCAAGCAACCTATTTATAATCAACTTGTTACACTGTTGAAAAGCTCCTCGTAGCCTATCATACCCGCGAGCGGTTCGCAAGAGAAATCCACACCTCGTCGTCTCACGGATCGGGTCACTTCTCGCTCGGCTTGTAAGCCTCGAGTATCTGCTTGCCTTCCGCGCTCTTAGGATCAATGGTACGGATGTGCCGTTTGCCAGCCATCTCCCAGATGGCTGTGATTTCCCCGTCCTTTTCGACGGCATGATAAGTTCGTTCTTCCACGACCGGAGTCGTCTCGGTGATATTGACGTCCATACGGGTATCTCCTCCTTGATTGTCTACGGGGTGTGGGTAGGAGTAGCTATTGAGCGATCGGGGGCTATACCTTGCCGATCAACAGTTCAAAGATCCTTGTAAGATCATTCTGGTCCTGATAATCGATTTCGATCCGGCCGCCTTTGCTACCAGGCAAAATGCGGACGATGGTAGAAAACCGCCTCCTTAGGCGTTCCTGTGCGGCACGGAGGTTTGGATCCGGGGGGTCGGCCGCAACCGGGGACGTGGATTGCTTACTCGAGGCCGATCCGCCTGCCCATTGCGCGGATAACCGTTCGGCCGACCTGACGGAAAGTCCTCTGGCGATGATCTCGCTGGCAAACCTCGACTGATCAGTGGAATGCGGAATCGAGAGCACAGCCCTGGCATGCCCCATGGAGAGCTTCCCCTGCTCGACGAATTGCTGGACATCTACAGGAAGTCTCAGCAGCCTCAAATAGTTAGTCACCGACGACCGCTCTTTGCCCACACGCTCGGCGACTTCCTCCTGGGTGAGGCCAAGATCATGCTGAAGGTTGTGAAAGGCTCTGGCTTCTTCCATAGGGTTCAGGTCTTCCCGTTGAATGTTTTCGATCAGGGAAGCTTCCAATACCTTCTCCGCTGGAAGGTCCTTGATCAGCGCGGGGATTCTGGAGAGGCCGGCCAATGCTGCAGCGCGCCATCGGCGCTCGCCGGCGATCAACTCGAAGACGTCTCCCGCCCGCCTGACGACGATCGGCTGGAGAACTCCGGCCGATTTCAGCGACTGCGCCAATTCGGCCAGTGCCTCGTCCTGGAAGTGGGTGCGAGGTTGATACGGGTTTGGTCGTATCCGATCGATGTCGATCTCCGACAGCCCGTCTTCAGGTCTTCGCTCCTCTCCCAGGAGCGCCCCGAGTCCCCTCCCCAGAGCTTTACGCGTCATGAGATTTGACCTCCTCAGCCAGATTCAGATACGCAATAGACCCGCGCGAGGCGGGATCATAAGCGATAATGGGCTTTCCATGGCTTGGCGCTTCGGCCAACCGAACGCTACGGTGGATCACCGTATTGAAAAGGTCCCGACCAAGATACGATTTCAGGTCTTCGGCAACCTGGTTGGAGAGATTGAGGCGCTCATCATGCATGGTCAGCAGGAATCCTTCGACCCTCAATCCGGCGTTGATGCTCCTCCTAACGCGATCGAGCGTGTCGAGCAGTTCGGTCACACCCTCGAGTGCATAGTACTCGCACTGGACGGGAACGAGCACGGACTGCGCAGCAGCAAGCGCGTTGATGGTCAACACGCCGAGCGAAGGTGGGCAATCGATCAGAATGAAATCGAAATGGGGGAGAATACCGCTGATGGCGTTCCTGAGTCTGAACTCCCGGTTTTCCAGTTCCAGGATCTCGACGTCGGCACCCGCCAGATTCTTCTCTGACGGTACCAGGGAGAGGTTCTCAATCGATGTCGGCATGACGACATTCGATATATCCTCATTCCCTATCAGTACTTGATAGATCGTCTTCAGACCCCCTCGCTGCCGGATCCCCAATCCTGATGAAGCGTTCGCCTGAGGATCGAAATCGATCAGCAGGACGCGCAACCCCGACTTTGAAAGTGAAGCAGCCAGATTGACTGCGGTAGTGGTCTTCCCGACCCCCCCTTTCTGGTTCGCGATCGCAATTACCCGTCCCATGGCTGAAGCGCAGTGCACTGTCCGGTAGAAACTATCATAGGCGATCGAGCCCGAGAAAGGGTTAGAGCCCCGGGCTGTTTCACGTGGAACATTCCCGGCTAACTTCCAGAAGGTAGCGATCCTTGGCGAGTGGGATTCTGAAGGTTCGCTTACGGAGGCCGGGAACCTCGATAGCGTATCGATCCAGCAAGCCCCGCCCAAGCAGGAAAAGGAACAAAGGTGAGGCCGCGAAGTGATCGATGATTCTCTGAAGTTCCATCTCCAACCGCTCCAGGGCTCTGCATGTCGTGGTCGCCTTTGTCTGCGGATCGAATTCCTGATAACGCCCGCCGAAGACTCGAACATTGTTTAGCTGGAGTTCCCTCGCGGCCTCAGAAAGAAAGACAGCCTTCCGCTTATTGCTCTCGATAAGATGAACGGTTAGCTCGGGTCTCCCCATGGCGATCAGAAGTCCAGGGAATCCTGCTCCTGAGCCTATGTCGACCAACTCATCCGGGTGTTGAGCTATAAACCTTTGTAAATAAAGCGATTCGAGAATGTGATGCCGAGCCAGATCCTCTTCGGAGGCGAAGCGGACCAGACTGGTAATCCCGCTCCAATGCTCTATGAGTCGACAGAATCGGGTTATTCTCTCCTCAAGCCCGGTGTCTAGGTCAATCCCGAAAGAGGGTGCAGCGCGGCGGAGTTCAGATTTTAGAGTCTCAGGATCCAGTGTAACCCTTCCCCGCACGCAACGAATGCATCTCGATGGCGAAGTTCAGGATGGTAATGGCCGCTGGCGTAACTCCAGGTATCCGACGTGCCTGCCCTAGTGTCCTCGGTTGTATCCTCGTCAGCTTCTGTACCATCTCATTTGACAGCCCGTCCAGCGTTTCATAGGTGATTTCATGTGGAATCGGGCGTGACTCGAGTTTAATGAGCCGTCTTGCGAGCTGTTCTTGTGACACTGCGTATCCAGCATATTTATAATCATTTAATACAGTCTCAAGCGTGCCCTCGGAGACCCCTGGACCGCCTCCCTCCAGGATCAGCATGCCGAACTCAGGGGATCCAATCTGCGGACGTAACAGGATCTTCGACATCGGCATCGACTGTCCAATTCGGATCCCCACCCGCTCGCTCAGTCGCGCGCTCGAAGGGGAGTTGACCTTGACCATCCCGCTCGAAACCCACGTCTTCAAGCGGTCGATCTCCCCCATCTTGCTCCTGAACATGAGATAACGTTCAGGGCTGAGCAGTCCAATGCTGTGCCCGAGCGCGCTAAGCCGACGATCGGCGTTGTCATGCCTGACGAGCAGCCGGAGTTCGGCTCTGGAGGTAAACATACGGTAGGGCTCATCCACTCCCTTTGTAACCAGGTCATCGACTAGTATTCCTATGTAGCTCGTTGATCGGTCGAAGAGTACCGGATCCAAGCGGTGCGCTCTCCTGGCCGCATTAATCCCGCCCACTATCCCCTGTGCAGCGGCCTCTTCATAACCCGTGGTCCCGTTGATCTGCCCAGCGTGAAATAATCCGGGGACCTTTTTCGTCTCCAGGGATGGCTTCAATTCCGTTGGATCTACATAGTCATACTCAATGGCGTAGGCCGGACGAATGAACTTCGCCCGCTTCAGCCCCTCAATGCTGCGAACGACGTCCAACTGCACCCCGACCGGCATGCTCGAGGAGAGTCCGTTAACATAGATCTCATCAGTGGAGTAGCCCTCAGGCTCCAGAAAGAGCTGATGGCGTTCCTTGTCAGGGAACTTTGTAACCTTGTCTTCTATCGAAGGACAATAACGGGGCCCCACTCCGGTGATCTGGCCGCTGTATAAAGGCGAAGCACCTAGGTTCCTGCGGATGACTTCGTGCGTAGCCTCGTTCGTCCAGACAATGAAACAGTCCACCTGCGGCTGCTTAATCTCCCCGGTTTCGAATGAAAACGCGACCGGGGGGACATCGCCGGCCTGACGCTCAGCAGAGGAAAAGTCGACAGTCCTCCCATCAAGTCGAGGAGGTGTTCCGGTCTTTAGCCTGCCCACACGAAACCCCAGTGATTTTATTGATTCACCAAGGGTTATAGATGCGCGTTCGCCACACCTACCAGCCTCAAAGGTGGTCTTACCCATGTGGATCAGCCCCCTCAGGAAGGTGCCTGTCGTCAAAACTACGCTTTCGCACTTCAATGCTCTCCCCGATGACAACCCCACTCCCCGGATCTCACCCTCTCTCGACAAGAGCAGCGCGGCGACCTCACCTTCCAGGATGTCAAGGTTACCCGTGTTGCGAAGCCGATCCTGGATTGCCTTCCGGTAGACGGTGCGATCCGCCTGTGCACGCGGCGCCTGCACCGCGGGGCCCCGACTCCGGTTCAGGAGCCTGAAATGAATCCCCACGCGATCCGTGACCGACCCCATCAGGCCGCCGAGCGCGTCAATCTCCCGAACCAAGTGTCCTTTGGCAATCCCACCGATCGCCGGGTTGCAAGACATCTGGGCTATCAACTCAGCTCTCAGCGAGACGAGCGCTGTCCTGCAGCCCATTCTGGCGGCCGCGTGAGCGGCTTCACAGCCGGCATGGCCCCCTCCAACCACGATCACATCGTAAACATCTGATTTCAAGCTCACTTCCCCACGCAGAAGTTGGCAAAAACCCGTTCTAGAATGTCGTCCACCGTCGTTTCCCCTGTGATCTCACCCAGGCTGCTCAGGGCCTCATTGAGGTAAGTAAGAGGAACTTCCTCACTGGCGCCGTCGAGAAGGGCACGCTCGGCCTCCTCCAGTGCAACTGTGGCTGCTCGAAGGAGTTGATGGTGCCGGGAATTCGTGATTATAACATCTTCGATGCCCAAACGCTCCCGTTGCAACGCAACATCCAGAATCCTCTCAGCCAGTACGCCCAGGCCCTCCCCCGTCTTCACAGAAACCCTTAGGAATTGTCCAGCCTCAACCGCCGCCATCGCCTCCAGAGCGCACCCGCACGGGAGGTCAATCTTGTTCATCACCACAAGCCGGGGGATTCCGGTCGTCAAACCAAGAAGCTCCCAGTCCTGATCGTCCAATTCCCGCGAATGATCGATCAACAGGATCGCCAGATCGGCATCAGCTATAGCCCTTCGCGTTCGCTCAATCCCCACGATCTCCACCGGGTCCGTGGTAGGCCGAACGCCAGCGGTATCCACCAACCGGAAGGGGATCCCGCCCAGGATTATAGGTTCCAGGAGCATATCCCGCGTGGTTCCCGGGATCTCGGTCACGATGGCTCGGTCTCGCTTCAGTAAATAATTGAATAAACTAGACTTACCAACATTAGGCTTACCAACTATCGCGAGTTGAATACCTTCTCTGAGCACCCTGCCGGCGTGAAAAGTATCCGCCAATCGCCTCAGCTCCTCCGACAGCTGCCGTAGGGATCCGATCAGGCGCACGGCACTGGTATCGACCAGCCGCTCATCCACGAATTCGACCGCCGTCTCCATTTCCGCAATGAGGTCAATCATGGTCGTCTTGATCGGTAACAACTCTCTTGCGAGACTTCCCTGAACCTGCCTGATGGCGATCCGGCTCTGGAACCGCGTATCGGCATTGATCAGGTCCTGTACAGCCTCGGCCTGCGTGAGGTCCATCCGGCCGTGCAAGAATGACCTCAACGTGAACTCCCCAGGTCTCGCGGCTCGCGCCCCCATGCTCAGCAGCGTTTCGACCACTCGATTGAGAATCACGGGACTGCCGTGACAACTCAATTCCACCAGATCCTCTCCAGTGTAACTGTGCGGACTCTTGAAGAAACACACCACGGCCTGATCAATGGTCTCCCCATCCGCCGGATCCGCCAGAATACCCACCGTTGCATGTTGCGGCGCCGGCCAGGTCCGGGATTCCGCCCGAAAGAGCCGTTGCGTCAGCTCGAGTGCATCCGGACCGCTTAGTCGAACGACCCCGATGGCGCTACGGCCGGGCGGGCTCGCCATGGCAACGATGGTCTCACTCGGACGGTAATCATCCGGGATCATGGGCTAAAACCTGGAACCGGCTACGCGGCCCGTTTCTTCTGCTTGGTGGAGGTGGTGTCGGGAGCGGGGGTCGGCGGGTTGAGCCTGTTGATGACCAGCTGTTGGCCGGCGCCCACCAGATTACTAAAGAGCCAATAGAGCACCAGTCCGCTCGGCGCCTGCCAGAAGAAGAAAGCCGTCAGGACGACCGGCATCACGTACATCATGATTTTCTGGGACGGGTTACTTTGCTGGCCCATGGAAGGCATCATGGCGCTCTGAGCCATCATCGACAAGCACATTACCACAGGGAGAATATGGAACCTGTCCGGGGCGGACAGATTATCGATCCAGCCAAAGAAAGGAGCATGTCGGACGTCTATCGAAACCGTAAGTAAAGTATAGAACGCCCAAAAAATAGGTAGCTGGAGCAGCATCGGTAGGCACCCCCCCAGAGGGTTCGCTTCCTTCATCAGCTTCACCTGCTCAAGTTGCAGGGCCTGAAATTGCGGGTCGTCTTTCTTAAGTGACTTGATTCGATCCTGCAATTCCTTCATCCGGGGCTGGTGGGCTGCCGCCATCCTCATTTTGAGTGTGCTCTTCCATTTGAGAGGGAAGAAGAACATGTTGATAAGAAACGTAATAACGATGATGGCAAGTCCGTAATTGTGAACGTATCGATACGTGAAATTGAGGACCGGAAGCAGCACGAAATCGACCACCGGGCGGACAACGCTCGCCAGCATGCCGTAATTGATGGCATTCTCCAGGCCAACCCCGCCCGCCCGCGAATCCACCGCTCGCAGAATCTCGGGATCCTTCGGTCCGGCGAAGACCAGGTAGTTCTCGCCGGGTCGAAGCGGCACCGCCGTTGCGATGAAGTGGTGAGTGACCTCCTCGCCTCCCACCTTCTCTTTCACTCCTCGTCTGATTACATCCAGCCCGTCAAAACGGTTTTTGGACGAGGTAGCCAGGAGCGCAAAATAATTGTCCTCAACCCCCGCCCAGCCGATGGGTGCTGCGACATGCTCGTCCGACGCTTTATCCGATTCGTACCTGTTGACCTTCCCGTCCTGTAGCTGCGCAACTCCAATAGGCGGCGTCAGATAG
>JACQTD010000034.1 GCA_016210985.1 Acidobacteriota bacterium | reverse complement strand
GGGCGACGACCTCGCCCGGCGTCTCCTTGATCAGCCTGATCGTCTTCGGGCCCGGCACGTGCATCTTGAAGGGGATCCTCTTGAGATTCAGAATGACGTCGGTGGCATCCTCGACCACACCCGGAATCGGTGAAAACTCGTGGAGCACGCCTTCGATACGAACGGCGGTAATCGCGGGCCCCTCGATCGCCGACAGGAGGCCGCGCCGCAGACTGTTTCCGATCGTCGTCCCGAAACCGCGCTCGAAGGGCTGGGCATAAAAGCGCCCATAGCGTTCCGTCAGCGTATCCAGATCACAAGCCAAGCGCTTTGGTTTCTGAAAACCAAGCCAATATTGCATGCTCGTCCTCGCTCTTACTTCGAGTACAACTCGACGATCAGTTGCTCGTTGATGTCCTGGCCGATCTCGGCCCGGTCGGGAAGCCCCATCACGCGGCCGGAAAGCTTTTCCGGATCGGTGATCTCGAGCCAGTTGGAACGGCCGCGGCCGCTCGCCGTGGCCAGAGCTTCCTGCACGTGGACGTTTCCGCGGAAATTCGGATCGATGAGGATTTCGTCGCCGACCTCTACCAGGAAGGACGGGATATCGACGCGGCGGTCGAGGCCCCGCCGCCGGACGGTAATGTGTCCGTGATTGACGTACTGCCGGGCCTGGGCCCGGGAGAAAGCGAATCCCATGCGGTAGACGATGTTATCGAGCCGCCGCTCCAGCAGGACCAGCAGGTTTTCGCCGGTGACCCCCTTTAGCCGGGACGCCTCCTGGAAATACCGGCGGAACTGGCGCTCGAGGATCCCGTAGATTCTTCGCACTTTCTGCTTCTCACGGAGCTGTTCACCGTAGCCCACGACCTTTCCCCGGCGCATGTTCCGGCCATGCTGTCCGGGCGGGAAGGTGCCGCGTTTCTCAATCGCACAGGAGGGCTTGTAGCAGCGCTCGCCCTTCAGGAACAACTTCATCCCCTCTCGCCGGCACAATCGGCACGAGGGGCCAATGTAGATCGCCATGCTTCTTCCTCAGCTGATGGCGGCGCTATACCCGCCGTCGTTTTGGGGGCCGGCAGCCGTTGTGGGGGATCGGCGTGACGTCCCGTATGATCTTGATATCCAGACCCGACTGGTGAACGGCGCGGATGGCCGACTCCCGTCCGGAACCCGGCCCCCGCACCCAGACCTCACAGCTGCGCATAGCGCATTGTTCGCGGGCGGTGTTGGTCGCGCGGGCCGCCGCCTGCTGGGCGGCGAAAGGTGTTCCCTTGCGCGAGCCCTTGAATCCCAGGGTGCCACCGCTCGTCCAGGCCAGCACATTGCCCTCGAGGTCGGTGATCGCGACCATCGTGTTGTTGAATGTGGAGCGGATGTGAACGATGCCGTGCGGCACGTTCTTCCGCTCCTTCTTCTTGAAAACTTTCTTCTTTCCAGCGGCCTTTGCCATAGCCTTCCGATTCCTATTTCTTGCCCGGCGCCTTCTTCTTCGCCACTGCGGCGCGGCGCGGTCCCTTCCGGGTGCGCGCGTTGGTGTGCGTGCGCTGTCCCCTCACCGGCAAACCCCGGCGGTGCCGCAGGCCCCGATAGCAGCCGATTTCAATCAGGCGGCGAATGTCCATTTGAATCCGCTTCCGGAGATCGCCTTCCACATCCCCTTCACGGTCGATGACCTGGCGGATGCGGGTGACTTCCTCATCCGTCAAGTCCCGCACCTTCCGGTTGAAGTCGACGCCGGCCTCTGCAAGTATCTTCTCGGAGCGCGCCTGGCCGATCCCGAAAACGTAGGTCAGTCCGATGAGCACCCGCTTATTCGCGGGAAGATCGACTCCAGATATTCGTGCCATACTCCCTCTGCTTGGCGCACGTTGACCCCGGGGGGCGCCCCGCGGGCGCAACCGGGGTCAACGCCTCCGCTCCTTCATCCCTGGCGCTGCTTGTGCTTCGGATTGGTACAGATGACGCGCACGACACCACGCCGGTGAATGATCCTGCAGTTCTCGCAAATCTTTTTTACCGATGCCCTTACTTTCATGATCATCCCTCCCGGGAGGGGCCGTCCGATGACCTAACTCCTTCACAGACGCAAGTTTTCGAGCTTACCATTCAAGATACCTCTTGTAAAGTCTCGATAACCGGGTTAAACGCCGTGAGGACCACCGGGCCTTCCTCGGTGATCGCGATCGTGTGCTCGAAGTGCGCCGACGGCCGCCCGTCGCGCGTCACCACCGTCCACCCGTCCGCCTGCACATCCACTTCATGGCTGCCGGAATTGACCATCGGCTCGATGGCCAGCACCAGCCCCGGCCGCAGCTTGATGCCCGTCCCCGGTTTCCCGTAGTTCGGTACCTGTGGATCCTCGTGCATGCGCGTGCCGACGCCGTGCCCGCAGAAGTCCCGCACGACCGAATAGCCGTGGGCTTCGGCGTGGGCCTGCACGGCATGCGAAACGTCATAGAGTCGGTTGCCGACCCGCGCCTGCTCAATGGCCCGGCGCAGCGACTCTTCGGCCACGCTGAGCAGTCGCAGCAGCGCCTCGTCCACCCTGCCGACCGGCACCGTGATCGCGGCGTCGCCGACATACCCCTCCAGCGTAGCCCCGCAATCGATGCCGAGGATATCGCCCTCCTTCAGTTTCCGGGCCGAGGGAATGCCGTGCACGACCTCCTCGTTGAAGGAGGTGCAGATCGACGCCGGATACCCATGATAGCCCTTGAAAGTGGGGATGGCGCCGGCGGCACGGATTCTCGACTCCGCGCAGCGATCGAGGTCCCTGGTCGTGACCCCGGGAACCGCCATCTCCCGAAGCTCGCTGAGGACCGAGGCCACGATCCGGCCGGCCCGGCCGATCTTCCCGATCTCCGATTTGGTTCGAAGCGTGATCACGCGGAGATTTCACCCGCCCGCCCGACGCGGGATTCGATATTCCTGACCAACTCCTCGAAGAGCGAATTAACCGGCTGCTCTCCCTGCATCTCGAGGAGCAGTTTTCGATCGCGGAAATATCCGATCAGCGGCTCGGTCTGGGCCTGGTAGACCTCAAGCCTGCGGGCTATGGCCTCCGGCTCGTCGTCCGCCCGATGCGTGAGTTCCGACCCGCAGCGGTCGCACCGGTCCGGTTGGCGCGGGGCTCGAACCGTCAAACTATAAACTTCCCCGCACCCGGGACAGGACAGCCGCCGGGAAAGGCGTTCAATCAGCCGCTCCGGCCGGATCGCGAAGTTGACTACGATCACGCCCCTTCCCTGCTGGCGGCTGAGCTCCAGCAGCAGTTCGGCCTGCGTGACCGTGCGCGGAAAGCCATCCAGAATGTATCCGTCCCGGCAATCTTCGCGCGACGTTCGTTCTTTCACGATCTCGGCGAGAATCTCATCGCTCACCAGCTGCCCCGAAGCCTGCACACGGCGAAGATCCCGGCCGACGGGCGTCTCCGCCTTCGACATCTCCCTGAGGATGTCTCCCGTGGAGATCTTGGGCCATCCATACCGGTGCGACAGCAAGCCGGCCTGCGTGCCCTTGCCCGCCCCGGGTGCGCCCATCATGACCAGGATGACCGACACGGCATTTCTCCGCGGACGGCCATGAACACCCCCGGCCACCCGGGACCCCTCCATTCGAACTAGCCCCGGCGGCCGCGCAACCGCCGGCCGCGCGGGCCAAGGAATCCGTCGTAATGACGCATGATCAGCTGGGATTCCACCTGGCTGATCGTGTCCATCGCCACCCCGACCACGATCAGCAGCGAGGTTCCGCCGAAATAGAACTGAAATCCAAGTCCGTCCTGCAGCCAGCCCAGTCCGGGCGTATTCGTCAGCACATTCGATAGCCAGGTGCCGATCACCGGGATTTCCTGGACCTTGAATCCGGTCAGAATGATCTGCGGAATCAGGCAGATGACCGCCAGATAAACGCCGCCGACGGTGGTCAGCCGGGTCAGCACCTCGCTCAGGTGCTCGGCCGTGCGCTTGCCGGGACGGATGCCGGGAATGAACCCTCCGTGCTTCCTCAAATTCTCGGCGACTTCGTCGGTGTTGAAAACGATTGAGACATAGAAAAAGCTGAAGAAAATGATGCTGGCTACAAAGATCAGGTCGTAGAGCGGATGCCCGCCCTTGTTGAAATTAGCGACCCATTCCTGCAGTTTCGTCCAGGTCGTGAACTGGGCGATCGTCTGCGGGAAGGAGAGAATCGAGACCGCGAAAATTACCGGAATGACACCGCCCATGTTGACCCGCAGTGGCAGGTGGGTCATCTGTCCGCCCAACACCTGCTGTCCCATCACCCGGCGCGCATAGCTGATCGGTATCTTTCGCTGCCCGCGCTCCACAAAGACGACCGCGGCGACGACCAGGAGCATGACCGCCGCCATGATCAGGATTCCCAGCACGGTGATCGGCTCGGCGCGGCTGACCTTATCCCAGATCTGGGTGATGGCCTGCGGAAGACCCATCACGATCCCGGCGAAGATGATCAGACTGATCCCGTTTCCGATCCCCCGCTCCGTGATCTGCTCGCCCAGCCACATGACGAACACGGTGCCCGCCGTCCAGGTCAGCGTAGCGAGCGGCACGAACGTCGCCGTGCTCAAACCGGTGATGAGCCCCGGCATCTTGGTCAGCCAGAACGCGATGCCCGCCGATTGGATCATACAGAGAACGACCGTCAGGTAGCGGGTGTACTGATTCATCTTGCGCCGGCCGAGTTCTCCTTCCTCCTGGAGTTTCTTCACCCGCTCGGAGACGACCGTCATGAGCTGCAGGATGATCGAAGCCGTGATGTACGGGGTGATGCCGAGGGCAAAAACCGAAACGACCCGGAGGTTCCCGCCGGTGAAGAGATCGAGCACCCCGAGCAGGTTTCCGGCCACATCGCCCCAGAGGCGCTCAAGCGCTATCCGGTCGACGCCGGGCGTGAGGATTACGGAACCGGATCGGTATACGACGAGGATCATCAAGGTGTAGAAGACCCGCTTCCGCAACTCCGGCACGGCCATGATATTCCGGAGCGTCTTGATCAGATTATCCAGCATGGTCCTTCACCCTCTGTATCCCGGTCAGGAAACCAACTCCACGGTGCCGCCGGCCGCTTCGATCTTCTGCCTGGCGGAAGCGCTGAACCGGTGGGCGGAAACCTTCAAGGGCTTCTTCAATTCGCCGCGCCCGAGTACCACCACGCCGCCCTTCAAATTTCGAATCACGCCGTTCTCCACCAGGGCCTCGGGCGTCACCTGGGAACGGGACTGGAATCGCTTCTCCAGCACATCCAGGTTCACCTCAGACCAGATCTTCGCGAAGATGTTCGTGAATCCGCGCTTGGGAAGGCGGCGTTGCAAGGGCATCTGCCCGCCCTCGAACCCTCGCTTGCCCGAGTATCCTGATCGTGATTTCTGTCCCTTGTGTCCGCGGGTCGCGGTCTTCCCGTGACCGGATCCGGGACCGCGCCCCACCCGCTTCCTGCGGTGCGTGGCGCCCCGCGGTTTCTCGATGTTATGAAGTCCAATCGCCATATTCAGCCCACGATCCTCAAGAGATGCGGCACTTTCGCGACCATGCCCCGGATATCCGGGGTATCGGGACGTTCCACCACCTGGTTGAGCCTGCGCAACCCGAGCGCGCGCACGATCCGTTCCTGCTTATCCGGCCGGCCGATCGCGCTGCGGTAATGCTCGATTTTCACCGTTTTTCCGGCGACCGCCCTGGTTTTCTTAGGCATGATTCCCTTCCCTCTCCTGACGCCCGACCGCCCCCCCGGACAAAGGGGCCCTCCGGGAACCCGGATGCTGAGTTCCCCCTATAAATGTTCAACCGGTTTACCGCGTAACCGGGCGACTTCCTCGGCGCTCCGGAGTCCGCGTAATCCTTCGAACGTGGCGCGGACGACGTTGTGCGGGTTATTCGATCCCAGGCACTTGGTCAGGACATTCTGCACGCCGGCGGCCTGAAGCACCGCCCGAACCGGTCCGCCCGCGATCACGCCGGTCCCGTCCGCGGCCGGTTTGAGCATCACCCGTCCGGCCCCGAAGCGCCCGACGATCGGATGAGGGAGGGTGGTGCCCCGGAGCGGCACCCGGATCATATTCTTCTTCGCCACTTCCAGGCCCTTCCGGATCGCCATCGGGACCTCCCTGGCCTTGCCCAGTCCGAAGCCCACCGCGCCGTGCCGGTCGCCGACGACGACCAGCGCGCTGAAAGAGAGGTTCTTGCCCCCCTTGACGACCTTGGTAACCCGGTTAATCGAGACTACGAAATCCTTCAGATCCAGTCCATCCGGTGCAATTCGTTCCATTCCATCCCCTTTTCGGTCGACTCAAAACTCCAGTCCGGCTTCGCGTGCGGCATCCGCCAGCGCCTTTACCCGGCCATGATAGGCGAATCCGCCGCGGTCAAAGACCACCTTCTGAATCCCGGCATCCAGCGCACGGGCCGCAATCAGTTTGCCCACTTCCCGGGCCGCGGCGATATTGCCGCCGTATTTTCCGACGATGCTCGCATCGAGTGAAGCGGCCGAGGCCAACGTCGCCCCGCGGTCATCGTCGATGATCTGCACCGAAATGTTCATGATGCTCCGAAAGACCGCCAGCCGGGGCCGGGCGGCCGTTCCGCGCATCCGCTTACGTATGCGCGCGTGAACCGCGCGCCGCAAATCAAATCTGCTGGTCTTCGCCATGACGGATCACTCCCGCTCGCTATTTCCCGGTCTTGCCCGGTTTGAGCTTCAGACGCTCCTCGGCATACCGGACCCCCTTCCCTTTGTAAGCGTCGGGCTGCCGCAACCGCCGGATGTTGGCGGCCACCTGGCCCACCAGCTGTTTGTCGGTTCCCGCTACCGTGAGCGACATCTGATACTGAGGTATCTGCTTCGGCTTCCGCTCGGCCTTGATGGAGATGCCCTCGGGAATCGGAAAATCGATGGCGTGGGAATACCCCAGGTTAAACGTGGCCCGATGCGGCTGCACATCCACCTTGTAGCCGACGCCGACGATGTCGAGTTCCCGCTGGAATCCGTCGGAGACACCGACGACCGCATTCGCGGCCAGCGCCCGGGCCAATCCATGGAGGGCGGGCGACCCTTCTTCCGCTCGCTCGAAGCGCAGCGTCTCGACCTCGATCAGACACCGGATCCCGGGTGGAACCGGCGTCTGCAGCGTGCCCTTAGGACCCTTCAACTCCAGCGTCTCCGACAGCAGGCTCGCGGCCACACCCTTCGGCAGTTTGATGATCTTTTTTCCAATGCGTGACATAGTCAATAAACCTGGCAGAGCAGCTCGCCTCCGAGTTTCCGCCGCCGCGCCTCCCGGCCGGTCATGATACCGTGCGACGTGCTGACGACGCTCGCGCCCAGTCCTCCCAGAACTCTCGGGATCTCCCTCCAATTGACGTAGTATCGCGAGCCCGGCTTGGAGAGCCGCTCGAGGTGCTGGATCGCGCGTTCGCCGCCGGGACCGTACTTCAGATAAATGCGCAACATGGTCTCCACGCCCTCGCCGAGCACCTTGTAGTTACTGATGTAACCTTCGTCGCGCAGGATCCGTGCGATTTCGATCTTGATCTTGGAAACCGGAACATCCACCCGCTGATGTCCGGCTTGAATCCCGTTGCGGATTCTCGTGAGCATGTCTGCAATCGGATCGGTCATCGGTTCTCCCTCACCAGCTCGCTTTGACGACACCCGGGATGTGGCCCTCGAGCGCCAGCTGCCGGAAACAGAGCCGGCAGAGCATGAACTTGCGAGCATAGCCTCGGGACCGGCCGCATCGCCGGCACCGGTTCCGGTGGCGAATCTTGTATTTCGGCGTTCGCACCAACTTGGCGAATTGACTGTCTCTGGCCATCTCCCCTCTCTACCCCTGCCGGAAAGGCATACCCAGGTGCGACAGGAGCCCGCGCGCCTCGGCATCCGTCTTCGCCGTGGTCACGATGCAAATGTTCATCCCTCGCGCCTTGTCGACCTTGTTGAAATCGATCTCGGGAAAAATGAGCTGATCCCGAAGCCCGATCGTGTAATTGCCGCGGCCGTCGAACGACTTGGGTGACATGCCACGGAAATCCCGGATGCGCGGCATGGCGACGTTGAACAGCCGGTCGAGGAACTCGTACATGCGATCGCCGCGCAGCGTCACCATGGCGCCGATCGGCATGTTCTTCCGGAGCTTGAACGACGCGATCGATTTCCGTGCCTTGGTGATCACCGGCCGCTGGCCGACGATCGCCGACAGCTCGGCGGCGGCGACATCGAGCAGTTTCGCGTTCGCGATGGCCTCGCCCAGGCCCATGTTGACGACCACCCGGTCGAGTTTCGGCACCGCCATGGGATTGGTGTAGCCGAAATCCTTCACGAGCGTTGGCACCACCATCTCCTGGTACCGCTTCTTCATCCGAGGAACCGTTTTCGCTCTCGGCTCTTTCTGCGCTATCGGTGCTTTCTCGGTTTTCTGCTCTTTCTGCTCTTTCTTGTCAGCCATGGTTTCAGCCTTCTCCCGGGGTCTCAGGACTTGTCGATCAGCCCGCCGCAGCGCTTGCAGATCCGCGTCCGGCGCCCCTCGGCCGTCGTCTCGTGGGCCACCCGGGTGGGACGGTCGCAGGCCGGACAGACGACCATGACATTCGAGACGTCAATGTACGCTTCGCGTTCGATGATTCCGCTGCGGACCTGCCGCTTCTGGTTCGCCTTCATGTGGCGCTTCACCATGCGGAACCCTTCCACCAGCACCTTCCCCGAGCGCGGCTGGACTTCGATCACCCGTCCGCGCTTGGCCCGCAGCCGCCCGCCGGAGTCCCGCTCCACGACCTTGCTGCCGGCGATGACGACCACGGTGTCGTTCTTCTTGATATTGACGCCCGCCATCTCAGATCACCTCCGGCGCCAGCGAGACGATCTTCATGAACTTCTTCTCGCGGAGCTCACGGGCGACCGGGCCGAAGACGCGCGTGCCCATCGGCTCGCCGTCCGGCTTCAGGATGACGGCCGCGTTGTCGTCGAACCGGATGTAAGTGCCGTCGGGACGGCGGACTTCCTTGCGGGTCCGGACAATGACGGCGCGCACCACCTGCCCTTTCTTGACGGCGCCGTCAGGATTGGCCTCCTTGACGGCCGCCGTGATGATGTCGCCGAGGGAGGCGATCAGCCCCGCCGATCCGCCGAGCGGCAAAATGCAGGAGATCTTGCGGGCCCCCGAGTTATCCGCGACGTCGAGGACCGTTCTCATCTGAATCATTTCATCTTCCTCCTGTGGGAGGCCCCCCAGAGTTAGAGAATATCCTCTTTTATCTCAGAGACCGGCTTAATCCCCTTCACGACCTCGAGTATCCGCCAGCGCTTGCTCGCCGACATCGGCCGGCTCTCCACGATGCGCACTTTGTCGCCGATCTGGCATCCCTTCTCATCATGGGCCATGAACCGCGCGCGGCGCTTAAGCACGCGCCGGTACCGGGGATGCGGCACCAGCCGCTCCACCTCCACCACCACACTGCGGGTCATCCGGTTGCTGACCACGATCCCGACCTCTTCCTTCCGCCGATTTCGCCGGTTCGGCGCCGCCGTTGCTTGCGTCTCGCTCATGTTTGCTCACCCCTATCGATCATGCCGCCGGCGGCTGCCGCAGCCCGATCCCGCTCCCGCCGGATGGTCAACAGCCTGGCCAGATCCTTCTTCGCCTCGCGATAGGTTCGGACGGCGTCCGTCTCACCCAGGCTCAGTTTGAACTTGAGCCGGAATACCGACTCCCGCAGCGCCGCCTCTTTGTCCTTGACCTCGTCGCCGCTCAAGGCGCGAATCTCTTCAGCTGTCATCCCAACGTCCCCCCGATGTCGTGCCGCGAAACGAACTTGGTACGGATGGGTAGTTTAGCCGCGGCGAGCCGCATGGCCTTCCGTGCGATCTCCTCGCTGACCCCCTCCATCTCATACATCACAATCCCCGGCTTTACCACCGCCACCCAAAACTCGGGAGCGCCCTTCCCTTTGCCCATGCGGGTCTCCTGAGGCTTCTTGCTGACCGGCTTGCTCGGGAAGATCCGGATCCAGATCTTGCCGCCCCGCTTGACGAACCGGGTCATCGCAATACGGCCGGCTTCAATCTGTCGGTCCGTAATCCACGCCGGCTCGAGCGCCTTCAAGCCGAATTCCCCGAAGGAAACCTTCACGCCCCGCATCGGCGTCCCCTTCATCCGCCCGCGCTGCGACTTCCTGTACTTCACCTTCTTGGGCATCAACATATGACTTCGCTCCAGTCGCGGCCGCCTTACCGGCGGTCGCTCCTCGTCTGCCGCACCTTCAGCATCTGCTCGCGCGCGTTCAGAATCTCGCCCCGATAAATCCAAACCTTCACGCCGAGGGCGCCGTAAGTCGTGCGCGCCTCGGCAAAGCCGTACTCGATGTCCGCCCGCAACGTCTGCAGCGGCAGCCGGCCCTGGAGGTACCACTCGGATCGGGCGATTTCGGCGCCGTTCAGCCGTCCGGAGACCCGCACCTTGACGCCCTTGCCGCCGAAGCGCATGGCATCGTCGACCGCCTTGCGCATCGCGCGCCGGAAAGCCACCCGTTTCTCGAGTTGCTGGGCGATCTTCTCGGCTTGCAGTTGCGCGTTCAATTCGGGTCGCTCCACCTCCTGGATGCTGATGAGCACCTCGCGTCCGGTGCGCGTCTGGATCTCCTGGCGTAGCTTGTCGATCTCAGCGCCCTTCCGGCCGATGATGATGCCCGGGCGTGCCGTGAAAATAATGATCTTCAACTTATTGGCGGCCCGCTCCACATCGATGTGCGAGACCCCCGCGCCGACGAACCGCTTCTTCAGATCGGCCTTGAGCCTAAGATCCTCCAGCAGGAGTTTCCCGTAGTCCTTCTTCGCGAACCAGATCGAATGACCGGTCCGGATATACCCAAGCCTGAAACCATACGGATGCGTTTTCTGACCCACAAGTCCTCCGCCCTGCTATGCGCCCGCCTTCTCCACCTTTTCGATCGGGGTGGATACCGTGATCGTCACGCGGCTCGACCGCCGCCGTTCCATGAACGCGCGGCCCCGGGGGGCCGGCCGGTAACGGCGCACGCCGGCACGGTGCTTGGTCGGACCGGAGTCGACCTTGCACTCGAGAACAAAAAGCTCATCGATATCGATCGACACGTTGGCGTCCTCGGCCTTCCGCTCGGCGTTCGCGATCGCCGAATTCAACACGTTCAATATCGGACGGGCGGCGCGCTTTCGGGCAAACAGCAGCGTGGACCTCGCCGTGTTGACACTCTGCCCGCGGATCAAATCGATCACCAGCCGCGACTTCTGCGGCGAACCCGGTATGCCTTTGCCTATCGCTCGTGCTTCCATGTCCTCCGACTCCCTTCGATCCGCCGTGGCGAACCGCCTTCTCAGGCGGGCTTCTTCACCGTTTTCTCGCTCGCGCTCTTCTCCGGGTGCCCCTTAAACGTCCGGGTCGGAGAAAACTCGCCCAGCTTGTGGCCGACCATATTCTCGGTCACGTAAACCGGTATGAACTTCCTGCCGTTATGGACGGCGATCGTCTGGGCGACCATTTGCGGGATGATCGTCGAACGGCGCGACCAGGTCTTGATCACCCTCCGCTCCTTCGTACCCGCATTATCCATCACCTTGCGCAGCAGATGATCATCCACGAAGGGTCCTTTCTTCAGCGATCTGGCCATAGCCCTTTCCTATTTTCTCCGCTTCACGATGAACTGGTCGGTGCGCTTGTTATGGCGCGTCTTGTAACCCCGCGTCGGCTGGCCCCAGGGCGTCACTGGATTGCGGCCGCCGCTGGTCTTGCCTTCGCCGCCGCCGTGCGGATGGTCGACCGGATTCATGGCCACGCCCCGCACATGGGGGCGGATGCCCAGGTAGCGGGTGCGGCCCGCCTTGCCAAGGCTGATGTTCTCGTGATCCACGTTGCCGACCTGGCCGATCGTGGCCATGCACCGGATGTGGATCTTCCGAATCTCCCCCGAAGGCAGCCGGATCTGGGCGTACTCGCCTTCCTTGGCCAGGAGCTGGGCCGAGCCACCCGCGCTGCGCACGAGTTGGGCGCCCTTGCCGGGCTGCAGCTCGATGTTGTGGACGGTCAGTCCGAGCGGGATGTTCTGCAGCGGCAGCGCATTGCCCAACAGAATATCGGCGCCGGCGCCGGAGACCACGGTCTGGCCGACCTTGAGGCCCACCGGAGCGATAATGTACCGCTTCTCCCCGTCCGCGTAGTGCAGCAGCGCGATGAAGGCGGAGCGGTTCGGATCGTACTCGATCGTCGCCACCCGAGCCGGAATGCCGAACTTGTCGCGCTTGTAATCGATGAGACGAAGCCGGCGCTTGTGTCCGCCGCCTCGCCGGCGGACCGTGATGTGTCCGTCGCTGTTGCGTCCGCTGATCCGCTTCCGGCTGACCGTCAGCGGCTTGTGCGGCTTCTCGACTGAAACTTCGTCCTTGGTCAGGAAGGTCTGGTACCGTCTCGAAGCGTTGACGGGGGATACTGTCTTGATGCCCATCTAGATCACCTCGGAGTATTCGGTGATGCGCTCTCCGGCCTTCAATGTAACGTAGGCCTTCTTCCAAGCGCCGCGTTCACCCACCCTTCGGCCGAAGCGGTAGACGCGCTTCTTCGGCTTTCGCACGACGCGCACCTGCTCCACCTTGACCTTGAGTATCGATTCCACGGCCGATTTCACTTCGGTCTTGTTGGCGTGCATATTCACCCGGAAGACGAGCACCTGATTCCCTTCGTCCGCCGGCCGGTCCTTCAGCCGGAGCGCCTTCTCCGTCACGACCGGAGCCTTGATTACTTCCCATTTCGCCGGCATGGTCAGTCCCCTCTGCCGAGCATTTTGTCCAGCTCGACGATGGCTGCCCGGGAGAAGAGCAACCGCTCGTGCCCCAGCAGGTCCACAATGTTCACCCGGCCCGATTCGATCTGGGTTATCCGGGGAAGGTTCCGCGAGGAAAGTCTCAAATTCTGGTTGCCGGGCTGATCGATGATCAGTGCACGGCGATCCCCGGTAATGCCGAGCATGCCCAGCACGCCCGCGAGCCCCTTGGTGCGGTGATCGGAGAGCTCGAGCGCCTCGATGACCAGGATGTTCCCCTCGCGCAACCGCTCCGAGAGCACGACCCGTACGGCGCCTTGCCGCATTCTCTTCGGTAGGGTGTACGAGTAATCCCGCGGTCTGGGCCCATGGACCGTTCCGCCGTGCCGCCAAACCGGCGACCGCAGGGATCCGATGCGTGCCCTTCCCGTGCCCTTCTGCCGCCAAAGCTTCCTTCCCGCGCCCGCCACTTCACCCCGCGTTTTGGTGCTCGCGGTACCGGAGCGCTGCCCCGCCTGGAGGCATCGCACCGCGTCATAGATCAGTGCCCGGTTCAACGGCACGTTGAACACGGCGTCGGACAATTCGATCTGCCCGACTACTTCATTCTGGAGATTACGTACATCCACGAGCGGCATGAGGGGCTATCTCCTTGCCTTCTTCTTGATCAAGACAAATCCGCCATTGGGACCGGGAACGGCTCCCTGGACTAACAGCAGATGCTTGTCGGCCACTACCCGCACGACCGTGAGGTTCTTCAGCGTCCTTCGATCGGTCCCCAAATGGCCGGCCATTCGGGTGCCGGGCCACACGCGCGAAGGATAACTCGATCCGCCGATCGATCCCGGGGCGCGATGCATCATCGATCCGTGCGATCCCCCGCCGCCATGGAAGTGGTGACGCTTCACGGAACCGGCGAAACCCCTTCCCTTGGTCGTGCCGATGACATCGATCAGGTCGCCCTCGATGAACTGATCCACCAGCACCTTGTCGCCGACCTGGGTGCCGTCGGCGGACGGCTCGACGCGGAATTCCCGGAGGATCCGGGCAGGCGGAAGGCCGGCCTTCTCAAAATGACCGCGCATCGGCTTATTGATTCTGCGCACCGGTTTCTCCTCCACCAAGCAGAGCTGCACCGCCTCGTATCCGTCGGTCGTGGCCGTTTTGCGCTGCACGACCACGCAGGGACCCGCTTTGATCACGGTGACCGGGGAGACCGATCCGTCCGCGGCGTAGACCTGCGTCATGCCCAGCTTCCGTCCAATGATGCCATTAATCATCGCTTACCTCTTACGGGCGGCTCACTTCTCTTTCCCGAAGGCCTTGATCTCCACGTCCACGCCAGCTGGAAGATCCAGCCGCATCAGGGCGTCGATCGTCTGCGGCGTAGGACTGAGGATGTCGACCAGCCGCTTGTGCGTCCGGATCTCGAACTGCTCCCTCGATTTCTTGTCGACGTGCGGGGAGCGCAGCACCGTCCAGGAG
>JACQTD010000033.1 GCA_016210985.1 Acidobacteriota bacterium | reverse complement strand
GGCTTATGCTCTGCCTATAGCCGCAAGCAATAGAGACAGGAGCGCTAAAGACGAGCACCTGTTTCCGCCCCGGGGTCGCAGACGGCATCGAGCAACACATGGAGACGGAGAGGTAACCAGGGTCGGAGCCTGCAGGTCATTATCGAAGATGTGAACCGGACACTGGAGGGATGGTTTGCCTATTTCAAGCACAGCCATTGGAATACGTTTCCCAACGAAGATGGCTGGGTACGCAGACGCCTTCGGACTCTCCTGCGCAAGCGTCATGGCCGTCGCGGTCTGGCGCGAGGCCAGGACCATCATCGCTGGCCCAACGCTTTCTTCCAGGCGCAAGGGCTGTTTTCTCTAACGCACGCCCATGCGCTGGAAGGTCAATCCTTGCGAAGGTGATACCACCGATCGGAGAGCCGTATGCGGGAGATCCGCACGTACGGTTCGGAGGGGGGAGGGGCCGAAGCCAATCGGCTCTTCCTACCCCTATCCAGGGGGAAGTTGTTAACACCTGCGAGGGTTCTGGCGTCTTTTCTCACGCAGGTGATCACACCAAGGAGCGATGAGCCATGAATCGAAGCATGCTTTCGAAAGGCGGTCGCGCGGCTATTGTTTTTACCACCCTTCTGTTGCTTTACCATACGACCATAGCCGGTCCGGCGCTGATCTGCTGGCCGTTCGATATTGGCGACGCGAAGTCCTTACCCTTCAAGGGGCCCGATTGGCGTGCCGTCCAGCATGACTATCCCCGCGGTCATCTCGTCACGGACACGCTCCAACTCCTGGCCCATGATTCGCCGGTCATTGTCCGAATGGAGACCTTGCGCCGGGCGACCGTTTACGCCGCCAAGGACCCTCATATCGCTGCGGAGTTGCTGAACCGGTTCAAGGCACGCGCGGGAGAGACCGCCTCCAAAGGGGTGAATGATGCACTGGCTGCACTCGATTTCGGCTATCTGATCGAATGCTACCGGCAGGCACGGTGGATGATGAAGGATCCGAGCCTCCTCGCGGGGTTGGATGGGTATGCCTGGATCAAGACAGCGATCCGGCGGCGTGGCAACGATCCTCAGTTGGAATTCGCCGCCGCCATGGTCTCTATCGAGCGGTCCGATGCAAGCGGGTTCAAAGCCCATCGGGACCGTGCGCTCGCCGGCGCGACGGAAGGTTCGCTCCTAGGACGGAACCTCCTTCGACAGGCTCAAGTGCTGCGGCTGAACGGCCGCTCGCTGGCGGAAATGAAATCGCAAGCCGGTCTCGCCGGGAGTCGCTGATGCCGAAACCGGCGCTTCTGCCCTTGGCGCACTACTATTGGAAGCGCCAAGTCTTCAAGGTTTGGCCGCGAGGCCAGGTTGAAAGCATCCACCGTACCTCGGGCCCAGGGCGCCCTCGGGAATCGTCCCGGACGGCGACTATCTCTACGTAGTCGAACGCTGCGGGAATCCCTACAGTCTGTCCGCGCTCCTGGCACTGGGACCGTTCGCCGATATTGCCGGCAGCCCCCGGATCCGGCGAATTTCGCCTGACAGGAGTCAGTCTGTCGTCGTTTCCGTGGCGGTGAACCGCGTCGGGCTGATACTCGGGAGCATCGCGGTTGTCGCCGTCATCGCTATAGGACTTCGGTGGAGCTGGGCTCGCGCCCGAGGGAGGATGGCGAACTGCCGTCGCCGTCGGAAGCGAGACGTGCCATCCGCTCCGTACCCGGCTGCCTGATTCTTCCTCGGTTCAATTCAACTCTCCAATCCGATCACAATCCCGGTTTCTTTCCCGCGCAAGCCGGGTCGAGCTCCCGGCCCCTGACGACTTTCCGGTCTTGCCTGCATCGAGCGAATAGGATAATCAAGTTTGCACCGGCGCGGTGGACCAGTGGTGGATTCCGGGAAAGGGAAGGGTTTTGTCTTTCCACCCGAGGTTGGACTTCCCGGGACGATTGTGGCTTCCAATATCTCTTCCGATCGAGAGACGGGGGTAGGATCCTGGACAGATGGGGAAAAGATCAGGGCGATCCGGGACGGCGTCGGTCGCGACGGAAGAGCACTCTTCCCCATGATGCCGTATGAATACTACCGCCATCTGTGCGACGAGGAGCTGTCGGCGATCTACGCATACCTGAAAGCCCAACCGTCTGACGCGAACGCTGTGGAGAAGCGGCCGGAATTACCCAAAAAGACTTCTGGATAACCGCTCCGGGACCGCGGCCCCGGGAACGCCGATCTCCAATCGGCGAAGTAGGACAGCCGAGTACAACCGGGCGCTCCCGGGCGTCGCAAACCTCCTTCCTGTCACGTCTCACGCACAGCTGCCCCGAGCCGTAGGACGGCATCGACGAGATCCTCGAAATCCTCTATGCGGCTTCTGTGGTTTGTGATCGCAACTCGTAGAGCGTATCGCCCCCCCAGCCGTGTACTCGATGGGACGGCAATGCCCGATTCCTGAATTCTGATTAACAATTCCCGGTTGAGCGCGTCGAGTTGGTGCTCGGCGACGGCTTCGGGCGCGTACCGGAAACAGACGATACTGAGTGAGACTGGGGTCAACAGTTCGAGATCTGGATGAGCGGCCACCATCTCTCCCAGGTATCGGGCCTGTCGGACGTTCTGCTCGATGAGCCGGGCAAGAGCCGGGATGCCGTGGGTCTTCACCGACATCCAGACTTTGAGTGCCTTGAATCCGCGCGTAAGTTCTATGCCGCGCTCGGCGAAAGGAAGCCCCCCAGCCATCAACCCCCGGCTCTCTCCGGCGAGGTAGCTCGGAGACTGCACGAATGTCTCACGGCGGACTCGGCTATCCCGCACCAGGGTACAAGCTACCTCGAATGGCAGATACATCCACTTGTGCAAATCGAAGGCGATCGAATCGGCCCGCTCCATTCCCGAGACCAGCGGGCGCAGGACCGGCGAGAGGCTGACCAGCGCTCCAAAAGCGCCGTCAACATGGAACCAGAGTTCCTCCCGCTCCGCGAGTGACGCCATCGATTCAAGATCATCGATGGCGCCGGTGTTAACGGTTCCGGCGGTCGCGATGATGCAGAACGGACGGAGTCCCGCCCGGCGGTCCTCGGCAATAGCACTGGCGAGCTGCCGAAGATCGGTCCGATATGCGGAGTCGACGGGAATCCGGCGGATCGCCTCGTCACCGAGTCCCAACAACTCGGCGGCCTTCCGGATCCACCCATGCGTCTCGGTGGAAGCATAGACCAGCAGCTTCGGATGACCCGCCCCCTGCAGTCCTTCTGCCCTGATGTCAAATCCCGCTTTCGCGTGTCGCGCCACGGCCAGGCCACTCACCCTTCATCTCACGCTCTCCCACTCATATGTTGACACATGTGCGAGGGTGGGCTTACCTTTCCGGGTGCCCCAAGTTTAGCAGGACCGGAAAACATGGGACTGCAAGAGACGCGTCCGCCTGTCCATTGCACTCGGATTCCCAAACCGGGTTCCCGGGAGCGGGAAGAATATCGATCGTGGAACTCAGTGGGGCGTGTGTCTGGAAGTGGCAGTGAGCAAGAAACATCATTGCGTCCTCACCAAAGACAATTGGCACCAACGAAACATTTTGGAAAGTACCACGGCCTTAGCGCCTTCCATTTCGGGACCAATACCCGATTACCGCCATAACACTCCGGGCTTATAGGAACTCCCAACAGAAGTCGATGCCGAGATTACAATGACCTACACACACGTTCTCCGGGCCAACAGTCGTCTGGGGAAGGCAATAGGACCCGCAGGGGTGAGCTTTTTGGAACACTCCGCCAGAGCGCTCGAGCGGATACTTCCTCACGTTCGGGTCTTACCCTGGAAAGAAACGGCGTGGACGGAAGCTGAATCCGTGTGGACTTCCTCGGAAAGGACGAGGATTAGAATAACCTTCGCGATCGGCGATAGGACGGACAGCCCCGCGCGTTCTGCAACGACATTCGTAGAGCGCCGGCGTGTTCCAATCTCAAGGGAAGGCCGCGTCTTAGACTTTGTCGATCTCAATCGCTTCGAGAAGAGGCCGCTTACCGAAAAGCGCCACTATCCCGACTGGGCAGAGCCGGTCGCGCGCGCAAGTCGTTCCGGCAAGTGCGGGATGGCATTGAGTCGTCAAGGTGATATCCTCGTATTCGACGAAGGGACCCTTCGTTTCACGTATAGATACGGCAGGTGGCAATACTGGAACCACTCGCATCTAGTTAATCTGCTTCGTGATCGAGCTCGGGCGCAACGTGTGCCTCCCGCGATTCTAGGTCGTGTCGTAGGCTCGATCTACCGCGCGTGTCCACAATGGACGCACCGAGTTGTCAGCGGGACGACCCAACCTGTTTTCCGAATAGCACATCGACATATTCTGTCGCAGGATTTGGGCAGCAAGGCGGCGTTCCATTGGCATTCGAAACGACGGGCGAGAGGAATTAGGGCACCTGGAAAGCAGGACTTTGGACGAGTCGCCGGCGGGTGCACTCCGTTCTAATCCGTCCCACATTGGCGACGTTGGTGGTAATATTTAGACATGATCGACTGGTCCTCTTGTCCTGCGGTCGAGCGTGATCCTGAACGGGTCAGCGGAGCTTGGGTATTCCGCGGTACCCGGATCCCCGTCGCGGCACTGTTCGAGAATCTCGAAGATGGGGCCTCTGTACTCCAGTTTATGGAGTGGTTTCCCGGCGTCACGATGGAACAAGTGCGCGCCGTTCTTGATCACGTGGCCCGAAGCGCGCTGGCTCCCGCATGAATGCGAGTAATATTTGACCAAGGAACCCCCGATCCGATACGGGAATCACTGAGCTTGCATAGTGTGTCGACCGCCTACGAAAGAGGATGGTCGAAGTTGAGTAATGGTGAGTTGCTCGTTGCAGCCGAAAGAGAAGGGTACGAACTCTTGATTACCACGGATACAAACCTCAAGTACCAACAGAATCTGACGGGTCGACGTATTGGGATCGTTGTCTTGCTTTCTGCGAGTTGGCCCCGCATACGGCGAGCGATGGCCTCGGTTGTTGCCGCAATCGACGCCGCCACTCCTGGAAGCTACGCGGAAGTTGAGATCCCAAACGCAGACGGCTAACACGGAGCAGCGGCCGACGAGCGCCGCCCCACGGTCCTGATCGTCTGAAGGAGGATTACGATAGTGCGCGTCAGGTCATTGAGTACAGCTGAAGAGCTGCAGCGTTATGCTGACTTCGGGCTGGAAGTCTATCGCCGGAACCCGTACTGGGTCCCCCCGGATTCCCATCACCTCACCGAATTGCTGGCAGGCCAGGGCGGTTTCGGCCCTGACCTTCAAGTCCAGGCCTTCTGGGTGGAAGCGGGCGATCGCATACTAGCGACGATCGCAGCGGTCAAGGATGAGGGGTACAATCGGCACTGGAACGAACAGCTGGGGCATCTGCTCTTCTTTGAAGCCCTGCCGGATCAGGACGAGGCCGTCGAGTCGCTCCTGCGCGCGGCATGTGAGTGGCTCCGAACCCGCGGCTGTGAGGCGGCGCGTCTGTCCATTCTGCCGGGGCTGCAGTTGCCCCTGACCCTTGACGCTTACGACGCTGTCCCGACCATCTTTCACACTCATAATCCACCCTACTATCATAGCTACATCAAGAATGGAGGCTTTCGGACTGAACAAGGCCTGGTGGAGTATCAAGTCCGCTTCACTTCCCTGTTGGCCGAACGCTACCGTGAGATGGTGAATCGCGCCACAGACGCAGGGGCTTCACTCCGGTCCTGGAACTTTGCGCGATTGGAAGAGGAAACCGAAGCCTTTACCGATCTCTGCAACGAAACCTTCCGGTCACACTGGGGGTTCATGCCGCTGCCGTCAGCTGTACTGCTGGGGATGACGGTAGGTATGAGGGACTTCTTGGTCCCGGACTTCACCGCATTCGCCGAAGTCGACGGGCGGAGGGTCGGCTTCGTTTACGCGCTGCCGGACTTAAACCAGGCGCTTCACCCGATGAGGGGAAAGGGCATAGGAGAGAATCCTGATGAGTTCCAGCAGCGCCTCCGTGGCATAGATCACGGTGTACTTCTGGTCATCGGGGTCCAGCAGGCTTACCGCGGACGGGGCATCAACCTGGGGATGGCCGCAAGAAGTTACCTCGCAATGATGGATCGCGGCTACAAGACGGCCAGCTACACGGTCGTGCTGGATGACAACTGGCGGTCGCGCCGCACCGCCGAGAAGTTAGGCGCACGCGTCACCCGAAACTACATCGTCTACCGGAAGGAGCTGCCCGGGGCTGAAGCGCGGTTCGTCCGGTCGCCTATAACTCAATCATAACTTAGATAGTTATGTAAACCCCGCTTTCGTGCCTATTGAGTTCACGTATCAAAATGACCTGAGATTCTCGAGTGGTGAATGGTGTGTGTCATAATTCTCCTGGATTCCATTGACGAGTGTGTCAGGAATCGTGTTTGGGGTATATAGAGGGGCGAGCGAAAGCGGCACTGGGATCTCCATAAGTTGAACAAGAAATAGCAAATAACTGGTCGTATCGGTTACCATGGCATTTGTGGTACATGGTTTGCAGTAATGAATATTGGGAGAGGTGCTTACTACTTCAAAACCAGCTGATCGGATTTGAGGTTTAGCAACAGATTAAGAATAAACCTGCGCGAGTTGAAGCTCGCGGGATGGGGCTTGGTTTCCCGGGATCACCCTGTGCTTGCACATCTTATCCCGATCCGGCGTTGCAATCTGACCTGTTCGTATTGCAACGAGTACGACGAGACTTCGAAGCCGGTACCGACCGACGAGCTAGTAGGTCGTGTCGATAAACTGGCCGGGTTGGGAACCAGCGCCATCACAATCAGTGGCGGCGAACCGCTGTTGCATCCCGAGCTGGAGAAGGTGATCGAGCGGATCCGGCACCATGGGATCCTCGCGGGCTTGATCTCCAATGGCTATTTGATGACCCGTGAGAGAATTGGCAGGCTGAACGAGGCTGGCCTCGAGTTCCTCCAGATCAGCATCGACAATGTGCAGCCGGATGAAGTCTCGAAGAAGAGTTTGAAGGTCCTGGATGCCAAGCTGGTCTGGCTGTCCGAGCTGGCAGAATTCAAGGTCAACATCAATTCGGTCATCGGCGGGGGGATACGAACGCCGGAGGACGCGCTGGTTATTGGCCGGCGTGCCGTGGAGCTAGGCTTTTCCAGCACGTTGGGGGTCATCCACGATGGTTTGGGGACGTTGAAGCCGCTCAAGGGTGTGGAACGCGAAGTCTATTTGAAGATGAGAAAGCTCGGGAAGCGGACCTTCACCCGAATCAACGGATTTCAGAAGAATCTGGTTGACGGCAAACCCAACGACTGGCGATGCCGCGCGGGCGCCCGATACTTGTACATCTGCGAAGACGGGCTTGTTCACTATTGCTCCCAGCAGCGGGGATACCCGGGCGCACCGCTCGACCAATATACGCTGCAGGATATTCGCCGGGAATACCTGACGAGGAAGGCGTGCGCGGATTATTGTACGGTGGCATGTGTGCATCAGGTCGGCGCGCTTGATAACTGGAGGGACCCGCAAACCTTGGGCGTGAAAGGCGCCGTGCGTCGTGAGACGGTGCAGGCGCTCCATCGTCTCTATCGGATCGAGTACGAGTAGCGATTTCCTCGGTATCGAGGAAGGAGATTCCGGAATCATGCATAGACCGATCAAGTACGCTGAGAAGGGCCTGACTTACGTCGCCAAGGGTGTTTGGGCCGCGTTCGAGCGGGCCAATCGGATCAGGCCCAATCCCGCGTTCACGCCGAAGTGGTCGGACCAGCCGCTTCTCAAGTCCTACCAGAAAGTGAAACCGCCTTTGGGCTGGCCGCGAACTACGGATTCGCTATGCCCCAGGTGCGTACCGGAAATCCGCCAGCAGATCGTCGATGGAAAGGTCCCCCACGAGATTCTCCTGAATGAGCGGGTGGGTGAGATCAAGGCCCGGATCATCGAGCGCGACGGAAAGATCCTGATGGTAAAGGATTGTCCGAAGCACGGCCGCTTCGAAGATGTCATGTCGATGGATCCCGCCTTCTTCAAGCATCTCGAACAAGTCTTTCCGGGCAGCGACATCCGGGCCCACAATGACGAGAAGCTCCACAAACACGGCAGCAGCACCATCAAGTACGGACGGGGGTCGGTGCTGACGGTCGACCTGACCAACCGTTGCAACATGATGTGCGATCCGTGCTTCATGGATGCCAACCAAGTGGGATTCGTGCACGAGTTGACGTGGGAGGACATCAAGACGCTGCTCGACAATGCGATCTCGATCAAACCGCGCCGCCAGATGTCGGTACAATTCTCGGGCGGCGAGCCGACGATCTCGCCTTATTTCCTGGATGCGGTCCGATATGCGCGGAAGGTAGGTTACAACAGCGTGCAGGCGGCTACCAATGGGATCGAATTCGCCAAGAACCCCGAGTTCGCCAAACAGGCGGCCGAAGCCGGATTGCGGTATGCCTATCTGCAGTTCGACGGTATCGGCAATGCGGCTAACGAACACCGGAAGGTCGGGAATCTCTTCGATGTGAAGCTGCGGGCGATCGAGAATCTGCACGCAGCCGGGGTGGAGATCGTGCCGGTCACCACGATCGTGAACGGCATCAATAATGAACAGGTCGGACGGATCATCCAGTTCGCGCTGGACAATCCGAAAAAGATCGCCTTCCTATCCTTCCAGCCGGTCTCCTTCACCGGCCGCGATGAAGAGGTGACCGATGAACGGCGTGCTGCCCAACGCTACACGCTTTCGCACCTCGCCCATGACGTCAAGATTCAGACGGGGCTGGGCGAACCTACACGCGACTGGTTCCCGATCTCTTTCATTGGGACCTTTTCCGACTGGTCCGACCTGGTCCACGGCCCTGACAAGGATTGGGGCTCGCTGAGTTGCGGGTGCCATCCCAATTGCGGAATCGGCATGGCGGTGATGGTCGATAAGGAGACCAAGGAATCGGCGCCGGTCACGGCCTTCCTTAATGGACCGCAACTGGCCAAAGATGTGGCCCGGGTGAACGACGCGGCCCGAGGGAAATGGTTGTCGATTACCGGAATGGCCCTGGCGCTGATGAGGAACTACGATCCATTCAAGGCGCCGACCCAATTCCGGCTGATCGACCTGCTCCAGAAGTTCGACAAGACCTGGGGCGCGACCGGAAAGGACTACGGAAAGGTTTCCGGCGATCGCGGCTGGGATGATATCGAAAAGCGACGGAGGGACCGCTGGAATTTCCTGTTCATCGCCGGCATGTGGTTTCAGGATCTCTTCAATTACGACTTCCGGCGCACCGAGCGGTGCATCATCCCGTACGCGACGCAGGAAGGCGAGATCTCGTTCTGTGCCTACAACACCGGCGTGGGCTGGCGCAATATCATCGAGATGATGCTCATGACGGCCACGCTCACCAAGTGGTACGAAGAGCACGGCCGGCATGAGATCTTCGCCGGCGGCAAGGCGGTTAACCTGCCCTCCAACGACCACTCCCTCGTCCTGAAGGACGAACTCGTCACGACCGAGGTCCAGCACGATCTCGACGCGCTCGGGATCGCGAAGACTGCTCGCGAGGAGAAAATCCGGGCTCGCCACGATAAGCTCCAACAGCAACAGGAGAACGAGCGCATGGCGCGGCTCTACCGCCAGCATGTGTTGAAGGAAGAAGCCGGACCCGAGCCGCAATTGCTCCAGCTCGGATTGGGTGGCCCGAAAAAGCCGACCGCTCCCGCATCCCCGCAGTTGCAGATCAATCAGGCGGGCAAACCCGAACCGAACCGAGAGGTCAGCGGCGCGGGTTACGGCGACTAGGTTCGTCAGGTCTGCCATCTCAGTTTCTTTGAAGGGCCGGCTACCTATACGGGGCCGGCCCCTTTCATCCACCTTAACGTGACTGTGGATCTGGTGCGAAGGCGGGGCGTGGGCAGGCTGAGGATTCCCCGAATACGGCCGATGACAACGCTGGACATCAACGACAGCAACATCGACGACTCGACGTGTGCGTGCCCTTAGGATGTTTCGCCACAGGGAATGGATCACGCTGAGCCGCGGAGCCGCAGGGAAGAGCGTTAGTTACGGTTGCTTTGGTCTCACTGCGTTTCTGCGGCTCGGCGTGGAAGACTTACCCGAGAGTCCGTCGTTATTCTCTCCTGGAGCGCCGGCGTCGGTTGAAAGTTTCTTTTTTGTTCTCCGGCCCCGCCGCTGTTTCTGGCGTTTGATCCTTTCCCGCTCCCGCTCCTGGGCCGAACCGGCGCCCGATAGGCTCTCCTCGATCCGATCCGCCAGAATTCGGCGAGCCAGGAATCTGTTGAGGGCCTGCGATCGGTCCTGCTGTACCTTAACTTCAATTCCTGTCGGACGGTGTTTGAGATAGACGCAGGTGGCGGTCTTGTTGACATTCTGCCCGCCCGGACCCGACGACCGGATGAACTTCTCCTCAAGGTCTTCCTCACGAATATGCAGGTCGAGCATCCGCGCCTGCAGCGCTACCTCCTTCTCCACCCGCACGCCGAACTTGCTCATGCTCTCAACTATGGCGGACGACCACCCCCCGGCAATTCAATTCTGAAGATATTTCTTCAACCAGGAATAAACCTCCTGGTAGAAATAACGGCTGTTCTCTCCCTTCTGGATCCAGTGATTCTCGTCGGGCCAGACGATCAACCGGCTGGGGATCCGAAGACGCTGGAGGTAACTCCAGTTCTCGAGCGTCTGATTCAGCGGCACACGGAAATCATTCTCGCCTACCGAGAGTAACATCGGTGTTTTGAAGTTTTGGGCATGGCGGGCGGGGTTCTGCTCTCGCCATACGCGGCCCTGCTCCCAGACCGGTCCGCCGTTATTCACCTCTCGCGAGTAGATCGTGTCGCTGGTTCCCCATTGCGATTCGAGGTTGATAAGCCCGGCGTGGCTGATCAGGCACCGGTAACGTGTGGTCGTGGCCTGAAGCCAGTTGGTCAGGTGTCCGCCATAACTCGCGCCCGCCGCCGCCATGCGGCTGCCGTCGATGAAGGGAAACTGACGGACAGCCTCATCCGCCGCTTCATTGACCTCGCGTCCGCAGCCCGCCAGGGGATCGCCTTGAATATCCTGCGCGAATCTCTCCCCAAATCCGGTGGAGCCGGTGTAGTTGGTCAGTAACAAGACAAAGCCGGGTTCGGCCAGCAGATGGTAATTCCATCGGAGGAGGAACTGATCCCGCCACATATTATGCGGTCCGCCGTGGATGAGCACCAGGAGCGGGTACTTCGCATGCTCATCGAACGCGGGGGGCAGGACCACCATGTTGTGAATCCGGCGTCCGGCCTTGCTCGTAAACCAGAATTCACGCGGCGGCTGCCAGTCGATCTCCCCGGCCCGCTCCCGGTTAAAATCGGTCAGCGATACGTGTCCGTCGCCGGAAGGGTCGATTCGAACGATCTCGGCCGGATGAATGGCGCTCTCCCAATTGGCCAGCAGCAAAGGCGAAGCTGATTTCGCCGGGATCGTGAGATTGGTGTAGACGCCTGTCGGCGTGTCCGTAAGGGACCGCGTCGGGCCGCCCGAGGCCGGAACAGAGTAGAGCCTCTCATGTCCGGCGTCCTCAGCCAGGAGGTAGAGTGTCTTACCGTCCGGTGAGCAGGCGTAGCTTGCAACCGAGCGATCAAGACCGGCGCTGACGATGGTACTGGCGCCGGGCGAGGGCCAGGAGAAGGAGGCCACCCGGCAGGGCCACGTCAAAGTCCCACAAGTAACTCAAAGGAATAGATCGTGAATTAGCGCTGGCTATTTTCGGACGGGTTTGGTAGTCTGCGCGCATGCAAATGGAGACCGCCGCCGCACCGAAAGG
>JACQTD010000037.1 GCA_016210985.1 Acidobacteriota bacterium | reverse complement strand
GCTCTCCCCCTGCCCGATCTGTAACCATTTAATAAGATTTAAGAAGATGCTAGCGCGCATTTAAGGACTTTTAGGCCCTTGCTTTCCCAAAATACGCCACGAGCTGATCCCCTCTAGCTCGGTTCATTTGTGCTGGCTCAAGCGGAGTATATCCAACCCGACAGGTAGGAACAACTTGGAACCAAGATGAGAAAACAGCGACGGACCAGGATTACTGTCGAGACGGATCGGTTGCTCATATTACGCCAAAGCCAGAGCCCCATTAAGGCGTGGTGCCAGGGCTGCACCGATCAGGTCGAGATGCTTTCGGCCGACCAGGCGGCGACGGTCGCCGGCGTTAGGTGCCGCACCCTCTACCGGTGGGTGGAAGCTGAGTCGATTCACTTCGTTGAAGGCGGGGATGGGCGACTCCTGATCTGTTTCAACTCGCTACTGAATTGGTCGTCAGATCATCCCCGGCAATTGTGAAAACGGGCGATCGGTTAGTTTCGATTGGCGCGTTGAAAACAGAAAGGAGGTTCCATCATGAGGAGAGCATCAAGAGAGAACAATCCGGCGGGTGATCGGTTTGGAGCCCACCCAATTAGAACAAGGAGAAACCCTATGAATAGCAAGCGGAATGCTCAGATTCTATCCCAACTAATGTGTATATCGATTTTAGCAGCGGGGATACTTACCGGTGCCCCGATCAACAGGGCTACAGCGGCCGCGGCCAGCGTTGCCGTTGCAACTCCAGCAGGGGTCATGTATGACCGGGTCACGATCAATTACACCATCCAGAATACTCCGGCAGCTTCCTTCGATATCAAGGTCGAGTATTCTACTAGCGGTGTAGCCGGACCTTACGCCGTGGCGACTGAGGCTATCGGAAGCCCAAGCGAGGGCACGACGGGAATGGCCGCGGGTGAGGCGGGGACCTCCCATGTCTTCGTTTGGAACTCCTTCTACGACCTCAATCGCGCAGGAATCTACAATGCGGACGCCATCGTGCGCGTTAGCGCGATCGACCGGATGACAGGCGCCCCGATGGGCTCGGCCCAAACGGCCTCCTTTAAGGTTGATAACTCGGTAGTCGCCGTGGCTTTGGGCCAGGCAGGGGCTGGGATACCTAGCGTGGGAGACGGCGGCCCAGCAACGGACGCGCTCACGTTCGGCCTTCGACAACTAAATCTCGCCAAGGATGGATCCATTCTATTGGCCGAGCTGACTGCACGTGTCAGACAGTTCACGGTGGGGGGGAACATCGAAACAGTGGCTGGAAACGGGATCCCGGCGAACGTCGACCCCACGACCCCGTTCCCCGCAAACGACTCGACGTTGCGCAACCCAAGGGGCGTATGCATGGACTGGAACGGAGTGGTATTCGTGGTGGATAACGGCCGATCCACCTTCCTGGCGACGAACCCGGTTACCGGATCCATCGTCGTCGTCGCCGGAGGAGGCACGGGGCCGGATGGGCCCGCGCTGAATGCATCTCTCACCGGGATGGCCGCCTGCATCTCGCTACCGCCCGTGCCGGGAAAGCCGCAGGTCGTTCTTGTCACCGGTCAGAATCGCGTCCGCCGCTTCCAATACGCCTATGACCCCACAACGGGCGATATCGACCCGGCTTCGGCCACCATCGACACGATTTGCGGCACTGCGTCTGCCGGGTTCTCACCCGACGGCACCCCTGCGAAATCGGCACAACTCACTGGCCCGATTGGTCTCGCATACGATCCCAGCTCGATGAAGCTCTTCGTTGCCGACACGAGAAACAACGTCATTCGAGCCATCGACCTACCCAACCCGAACGGAGATCCCGGGACAATCAACACCGTCGCGGGCAACGGAACCGCCGGCTTTTCGGGAGACGGGGGACCAGCGACGGCCGCTCAACTCGCTACCCCAAGCAGCGTCGGACTGAATCCGGCGACGGGGATGATGTACATCGCCGACACCGCGAACAACAGAATCCGCCAGTTCACCATCGGCGGGATGATCAACACCGTGGCTGGTAATGGCGGAGTGGGCGAAGCTGGGATTGGTGGTCCAGCACTGCAAGCAAATGTGTCGGCGCCTGGGGAGGGCCTCATCGTCACTCGAGACGGCTCGGTCCTGATCTCGGTGGTGGGCACGAATCAAGTTCTTGCGCTAACGCCGGACGGGAATCTGACAGCCGTGGCGGGCGTTCCCCCCTCCAGTCTTCCGGGTACAGGCGGTCAGGCAAATCAGTCCCCCGGCATTATGCCCTATCAATGCGCTGTCTCGGGCGATTTCCTTTATGTATCCGACGTGACTGCTAAACTCATCCGGAAGGTGGACCTGAGTACGGGTATCGTGACGAGGTTTGCTGGAAATGGCGTGAGTGGTGGAGTCATCACGGACGGAATGAGCGCCCTTGATGCTCCGCTCAACCCTTTCGGTGTCACCGCCGATAGCGCAGGCAACGTCTACACCTCCCTCCGACTCGCCAACAGAGTCTATAAGATCGACTCCCTGGGCAAGATCACCCGGTTCGCGGGAACCGGCGTTTCGGGGACCACGGGAGACAACGGACCCGCGCTCCAGGCCACCCTGCAGGCGCCCAATTGGCTTCAATTCTCCAATGGCTCAGGCGCCTTGTATATCGCTGGAGGGAACAGGATCCGCCGCGTGGATCGAAACGGAATCATCACGACCGTCGGCGGAGGTGGGACCTCGACGGCTGAGGGCGTTCCGGCGACTCAAGCCAGTTTCACCGTCGGAGCCGGCGACAACGGCATGGCGATCGACCCGGGCACGGAAACCATTTATGTCGCCAGCGGCGCGGACCATCGCGTGCTTAAGTTTCCGGTCGGCGGAAACGTCACGGTCCTGGCCGGAGTCTTCAATACCACAGGGTTCACGCCTGATGGCGCGTTGGCACGTGGAGCGCTTCTCGGCCGCCCCCATGGCATTGGCGTGGACGCCCGCGGAAACGTCTTCTTCTCCGAGGGGCGCAACCTGTTGATGCGCTGGATCGATACCAATGGAATCCTCCGAACCGTCGCTGGCACGGGTCAAGCGGGCCTGATCACCGAGGGATCGGATCCGACCCGATGCAGTTTCTTCTTCAGCACGGGCCTGATGGCCCTCGATGGTCAAGGGAATATCTATTTTCCCGATTTGTTCTACGTCGTCTGTTTCCGGCCGCGGTATTAGATAAATCCGTGAAGGAAAAGCAGGGGTCATCAGACACGCGTAGTGCGTAACGGAAGATATGCATTACGCATGTCTGATGTGACCCCGTATTGTTGAGCGCGTCAACCAGACCTCCCGCAAGACAGCAGAAGAGATCCTCGGGACTTGAAGACTATCCTTCGCCAGGATCCTTCTTAGAACACAAACCTCAATCCGATCGGTTGGGCGAGGCCGGCTCCAGGCATACTGTTTCGACTCCTCATTCGGCGCGGGGCTCGGCAGGTAGCTGTGCCCCATGCCAAACCGCAACAATCCATATTGTTTTCCCTTCTACTCGATAGAAAAACCTGTATGGCGGGACGACGAGTTCTCGGTGAGGTAACTCAGGAAATTCCGGAATCAGCCGCCCCGACTTCGGATACCGGCTCAGCCGTCGAGGCCCGCGTTCGGCCCGGAGCCGAAACTTATGCGCTGCGTCAGGATTGCCGTCGTGAATACGGGCCAAAGCTGTAAGGAACTGAAGGCGACTGGAGGGAGTAAACCGAACTCTCATTTCGATGCGCGCGCCAACAGCGCATCTGCCTCCTCAAAAACCTCGTCCAGATCATAGCCCAGCCCGGCAGCGATCTCCTTTTCTCCACGAGCAAGCAGTCGAAGTAGTTGCCGCTCATCCTCCCCCTTCTCGTAGGCCTCGACACTCAGCAGGACCGCTGTCGCTCTGCCTCGTTGTGTGATCACAAGCGGTTGCTTGGATGCGCGCACCCGCTTGAGTGCGGCTGCTGCGTCCTGGCGCAGATCTGTCACCGGAATGATGTCTGACACCTTAGCCATCTATAGGTCCTCCAAAAGTACGTTCCAATGTACCTCCAAACACCCCGGCAAGCAATCACACTGCCGAAGTTTCCGCGCACCATCTCCGGTGTGGGTACCGTCGTCGTCCGGGTAGTTGACAGATGGTCGCGTGTGCCCTGATAGCT
>JACQTD010000014.1 GCA_016210985.1 Acidobacteriota bacterium | reverse complement strand
TTCGAAGCGGTCCGGGATCGTCGGTGGCGGCCAAGCCCCCGATCGTTGCCGTGGCGGCCTCAGGAGGATCCAAGGGCAGCCATTGTCCATGGCGGCGCGTCTCCGAATGGAAATCAGACAAGGAACAACCCGCCTCAACCCGGGCTGTAAGATCAGCCGGCTCGTACTCGAGCACGCGATTCATCCTGGTCAACGACACGATCAGATTGCATCGCCTGGGCCGATTGCCCGTGCGTGCTCCGGACGTCCGGTTCGCCGGCACGATCGCGAGTCCCGCTGCGGAAGCGCTCCGCACGACATCGACCACCTCTTCGACTGATTCGGGAAACAGGACGGCCTGTGGCGCCATTCCGTCGACGGCCCATGCCTCAGCGTCCAAACCTTGCAGGATTCGATCGACCGCCCAGAACGTGGTGGGAATGTTCATCATGCGAAGGCTTCAAACCCCGGCCCGGATGCAGGCACAGAAGGCTCCTGCGGGGGCACCTGGTTGAGCGTCAAAAGGCCCTGCATCGATGCATGGGAAGGACTTTTCCAGGATTGGCCAGACCCTGGGGATCGAAACAGGACCGGAGTGCGGCCATGGCGCTCAAATCCTCATCGCTGAAGATCAGGTGCATATACTCTTTCTTGTCGAGACCGACCCCGTGCTCACCCGTGATCGAGCCTCCGGCCTGCACGCATAATTCCATGATTTCCTTGCAAGCAAGATTGACACGGCGAACCTCATCCACGTCCCGGCTGTCGAAGTTGATGTTCGGATGGAGATTCCCATCCCCAGCGTGGAATACGTTCGAGACCCGAAGCCGGCACCGCTCGGCAATGCGATAGACCGCGGGAAGTACTTCCGGTAACTTGCTTCGGGGAATGACGGCGTCCTGCACCATCAAGTCCGGACTGATCCTGCCCATCGCTCCAAACGCTCCCTTGCGGCCGGCCCAGAGCCGAATCCGCTCCTCCGCGTTCCGCGCTACGCGCACCTGCCGCGCGCCCTCGCGCTTGCAGATTTCAATTACGCTCCCCTCATCCTCCGCCAACCCGGCGCTCACCCCATCCAACTCGATAATCAACACGGCCGCCGCGTCGGTGGGCAGTCCGGCGGCAAGGACGGAGGCTTCCACCGCTTTGACCGTCGCCCGATCCATCATCTCGAGCGCGGCCGGAAGTATCCGCGCGGCTATGATCGCCGAAACCGCGCGGCTGGCATCCTCAACCCGCAAGAAATCGACCAGCATCGTCTTCACCGCCTGCGGCGCCCGCTTCAACCGTACCGTGATCTTGGTGGCTATGCCGAACATCCCTTCCGACCCCACGAAGAGGCCGACCAGGTTGTATCCCGGGGCCTCGGCTCCCCCGCCGCCCAGCTCGACCACCTGGCCATCCGGGAGAACGACTTCCAGAGCGAGGATGTGATTCGTCGTCATCCCGTGCTTCAGGCAATGGGGTCCGCCGGAGTTCTCCGCCACGTTTCCACCGATCGTGCATGACATCTGGCTTGAGGGGTCGGGAGCATAGTAGTAGCCTCGCGGCTCGACCGCCCGCGTCAGGTGAAGATTAATGAGTCCCGGCTCCACGATCGCGAGCCGGTTCTCATAGTCGATCCTCAGGATCCGGTTCATGCGCGCAAGTCCGATGATCACGGCATCGGATTCGGCCACGCCGCCGCCGCTCAATCCGGTCCCGGCGCCCCGGGCCACAAACGGTACGCCCAGGCGCGCCAGCAGTCGAAGCAGGGCTGCGACATCTTCCGTCGATTCCGGCAACACCACGGCGAGCGGCCGGCTCCGGTGCAAGGTCAATCCGTCGCTTTCGTAAACCAGCAGCTCATCCGGTTCGTGAAGCACCTGGTCCTTACGCAGGATGGCGAGGAGTTCTTCGACGATGGGGTTCTTCATTCGAGTCCCGAGTCCGGGGTCCGCGCCTGGCGCGTCTCCTTGTAATCTTGCCGCGCAATCAGTGTTTGTCGCAAGCGAGGCCGCTCACGCCGGACTTCGGACCCCGAACTCGGGACTGAGTAGCACTATCTCCCCCAGGCCGGATGGTAGCTGCGACCGTCATCCGTGAGGCGGGTAACTCCTCCTCCGTTGACGTTGACCGCATATATGTCGCTTCGCAGGACCGTCTCGCCGTCCGGGCTATCGGCGACGTCGTAGGCCAGAAACTGGCCATCCGGTGACCAGGATGGCGTTTCCATGAACTGCCCCGGATTGGTGGAGGCGAGCAGGCGGAGACCTGTGGTGTCTGCTTGGATCACGTAGAGCTGGGCCGTAGCTAATGACGCGTCCGGGGGGAGCGAGATCTGGACGAATGCGACGCGTTTCCCATCCGGACTCCACCGGCATTGAGTGATGAACTGCTGCGGTGTGGTGACTTCCTTCGAGACCTGGTGCAGGCTCCGGCTCATTGTTCCATCCGGGCTGAGCGCGGCCAGAAAGCCTTGACCTGTAGCGTTGCCGATGGCGCCACAGGCGATCATGTTTTGCGTCGGCGACCAGTCGGGGCCCATGAGTTGAAAGGTAGGAAGGTTCGGCAGGATGAGATTCCTTACAAATGTGCCGTTCGTGCCCCAAACGGCCAGCGCGTAGCTGACGTCGGTCTGCCACCGAGGGGCCTTCCCCTGCCCGTCGGTTCGGAGCGCCCGCAGCGTGTTCTCATGCGTGACCACCATCTGTTTGCCGTCCGATGACCAGGAGGGTTCGAGCGACGCCGACGAATGCGGATTGATCACGACCGTTCCCGCATTGGTCACCTGGCCTGCTTTGACCTGCACGTTGGTAAATCCCATAGAAAGCCCGGGGCCCTCGGTAGTCGTGTCTTCCGGATAGCGGATGAGACCCTCGGCTTTGACCCAGCTGACGCCAACGGGGACGTTCTCGAAGACAAAACTGCCATCTTCCCTGCAGGTGGTCGTCTGCGTCATGCCCTGTGCGCTCACGACGACACTTGAAAGGGACCGGGAGCCGCCACGTGGATCAATTACCCGGCCGACCACCGTTCCCAACGGACCCGAAATCCGGGCGAGCGTGCCCGACCCGGAGACCTGCCGCAGGTTCGATCCGTCGGCATTCATAGCAAAGATGCTATAGCTTTCCAGACTGAATGGACTGTTGATATTACCTGAAAACGCAAGTTGGCGGTAATCCTTCGACCATACAGGCTTCCGGACGATGCTGTTCCCGGCGGTGAATCGTGTCAGGGCAACCTGTTGCGCGGGATAGTTGGGAGCGAGGCGCATGAGATTGTAAACTTGCTCAGCTGGATCACCCGAGCCGGTATCTTCATGCACGAACGTTATCGACCCGGTGAAAATCCCCTGACCAATGGCGGCGCTTCCCACGGTTAGGCTCACTAAAGTCACGAATACAAGTACGACCTTTAAGATGTGTCTCATGCTCCAACTCCTCACTCCTCTCATTTTCACCTTCAGGATCACCATCCGATCAGGCGCGAAATGGCACTGGCATACCCGTGCGAAAGGCGCGAGGAGGTTTACGGCCCGCAGTGCTTCGAGATCGGAAGTTCCTCGCCCCTCGATCATTGAGCAAGTCCCGTGCCGCGGGGTTCGTAGTGGTGCCTAAGGCGGGCCGAAGCAACTCCCCGGCTGAAGCCGGAACTACGAACCCCAAGCCGGCAATCCGGCTCGATCCAGGAGTCGGGGATTAAGAAACGCCGAGGAACCGCAGTCCCTGCACGAACATGACTGCGGCGACGTACCCAAAGCCGGTATAAAAGAGGAGCTGGGAGACAGCGAAACGCGAGGAATTGGTCTCCTTGCGCACCACGGCAACCGTGGAGAAGCACTGCAGCGAGAAGAAGAAAAAGACGATCAGCCCGATGATCGTAGCCGGCGTGAAGACGTGCTGTGACGTATTTGCGAAAGTCGCCGAACGCATCTGTTCGAGGAGGCCAGGTTGCTGGTCCTGTTCATCCCCGGAGACGTGAAAGATGATCGCCATCGAGCTCACGAACACTTCCCGCGCCGCGAAGGCCGAAATCAGACCGACGCCGACGCGCCAATCCACTCCCATGGGTTTCAAAACCGGTTCGAGCGTGTGTCCGAGCCGGCCGGCGAAAGAGTTCTCCAGGTCGGCCTGCGCCACCAGGGTCGCAGATGAGACCGCCGCTTCGACGGGTGTGTGACTCCCAAATCCGAAATTCGAGAGCAGCCAGAGCGCAGCGGAGACGACGACGATCGGGACGCCGGCCCGCTTAAGGTAAGAAGACGATCGGAGCCAGCTCACCCGGAAGATGGGCTTCCACTGCGGGCGACGGTAGAGGGGGAGCTCCATGGCCAGGACCGACAGGAACCGCTTTCGGAGCACGAGACGGCTGGTCATTCCGGCGACGAGCGCACCGGCCACAAGGCTCAGGAGATAGATACCCGCCAGCGAGAAGCCGGCTGTCCATGCCGCGTGCGCAGGGAGGAGCGCAGCCAGCAGCAGGGCGTAAACCGGCAACCGGGCGCTGCAGCTCATCAGCGGGAGGATCCAGATCGTCAGCAGCCGTTCACGATGAGACGGGATGGAGCGCGCCGCGAATACAGCCGGGATGGCACAGGCAAAGCCCGAAATCATCGGCACGAAGGATCGGCCGTGGAGGCCCAAAGCCGACAGCGGCCGGTCCACCAGCGCCGCGCCCCGCGCGAGATAACCTGAATCCTCGAGCATCGTCATCAGGAAAAACAGGATGACGATCTGGGGAAAAAAAACGGCGACCGCACCGACGCCCCCGATGAGACCTTCACCCACGAACCGCGCGAGGACATTCCCCGGCAGCGCCTCGATGACCAGGTTACCCGCCGCGGAAAAAGCGGCGTCGATGCCCTCCATGAATGGCCGCGCAGCCCAGAAGATCGCGGCGAAGAGGCCAGCCAGGATTACAAAGAATATGGGAAAACCGAAGTACCGATGCAGGACGATCCGATCGATCCGGGCGGTAATCCGGTCGGCCGTCAGCACTTCAGATCTCGCGCTGATCAGGGCCCCGCTGCGCTCGAGGAGTTCATCCACCGCACGGTAGGCCTCCACCGGATCCTCAGGCAATCGGCGAAGCACGTTCATCGGGACGGGGCGTTCGGCGGCGAGTTTAACCTGCGCCAGCAGCTCGGCTGATCCCTCTCCGGTCCTTCCATCGACCACGACCATGGGCACGCCCAGCGCGTCCGCCAGTTTGGGTACATCCACCGATAATCGCAGGCGCGGGAAGAGATCGGTCATGGTCAGGGCCACCACCAACGGTCTACCCTGTCGGGCGACATGTCCCGCGAATTTCAAATGCCGCTCCAGTTGAGTAGCATCGGCTACCAGAATGAACGCGTCGGGCTGAACGGCTTTATGGCGGCCCGCGATGATCTGGCAGGCGAGATCCTCTTCCGGTGAGGGCTCGAAAGGACTGTGAACACCTGGAATATCGACCAGGTGCATCTCCGGACCCCATCGGGAGGCGCTCTTTCCCCTCGAGTAGGTCACCGTGACACCGGGATAGTTCGCCGTATGCAGGTGTCCGCCCGTCAGCTGATTCATCAGGCTGGTCTTTCCGGCATTGGGCATGCCGACCAGACAGACCGTCAATGTCTTCGCCAGAACCGGAGGATCAGGGGCCAGGAGATCTACTGCACCCATATCCAGGCAGCCTCCCGGCGCCGCAGCGCGAGACGCGTTCCCCGGATGGCCACGATCAGCGGATCCCCGAGAGGCGTGGCCTGCACCACGGATATCGCCTCGCCGGGCGTGAGACCAAGATCAAGCAACCGCCGGCAATCCAGCTCCGGTCCATCGAGGCGGACGATTCGATACGCTTTCCGGTGTAACACATCAATGAGTCGCACGTCAGCTCCCAAGCCTATCCGCAGGACAGCATCCATGAAGGAGGATGGCAAATATGGAAATGAAATTCATATCCGATATCATATAAGTCTACCAGAAATATGGCAAAGGTCCAACCATCCCCGACTAAAGATTGACCATTTTCATGGTTTTCTCCGGGTAGCGCGGGCCCGCCGCGGCGCCCGGCGGCGCCACCGCTTCAATCCGGTCCAATTCCAAGGGGGAGAGTTCGACTCCCAGCGCTACGAGGTTCTCCTCGAGGTAAGTCCTCCGTTTGGTGCCGGGGATCGGAACGATGTCGTTCCCACGGGACAGCACCCAGGCCAATGCCAGCTGTGAGGCCCGCAGGCCTCGCTCCGCGGCGATCTCCTCGACCCGGCGGACCAGCCCGAGATTCCGCTCGAAATTGGCTCCCTGGAAACGGGGCGAGTTCCGGCGGAGGTCGTCCTCATCCAAGTCTTCGAACCGCTTCACCTGGCCTGTGAGAAACCCCCTTCCCAGCGGCCTAAATGCCACGAATCCAATGCCCAACTGCCTACAGGTCGACAGGGCGCCACCCTCCTCGGGGTCCCGGGTCCAGATGGAATACTCGGACTGCAAGGCGGTGATCGGATGGGTGGCGTGGGCGCGGCGAATGGTCGCGGGGGCCGCTTCGGAGAGCCCCAGAAACCGCACCTTGCCTTCCCGAACTAATTCTGCCATGGCGCCGACCGTCTCCTCAATCGGAGTCTCCGGGTCAACTCTGTGTTGATAATAGAGATCCACCACCTCTACTCCGAGGCGCCGTAGACTGGACTCGCAGGCCGTTCTGACGTAGGACGGCCGTCCATTAATCCCCGTAACCTCGCCCGAGGCATCTCTCACCATTCCGAACTTTGTTGCCAGTATGACGTGTTCGCGCCGACCCCGGATGGCCCTGCCGACAAACTCCTCATTCTCACCGAGACCATAGACGTCCGCCGTGTCAAAAAAATTCACGCCGAGTTCGAGGGCCCTCTGGATGGTCGACAGCGACTCGGCGTCGTTTCGCGCGCCGTAATACTCCGACATCCCCATGCACCCGAGCCCAAGCGCCGAGACCAGGGGTCCGACCTGTCCAAGTCGCCGAGTCTTCATGAAAGGCCTATTGAATCCCTTGGACAGGTCTCACGCAACCCCGGCGGAATGATCCCAAGACGCACGCGTATCCGTCCTCGCTCTCGGGCATGCTTTTGCCGGCCCGGTATTCCGTTGTATCATCGAAACAGCTTTCGAGTGCGCATCGGCTCCGGCACTTGAATCCTGACTTCAGCTGGGTATACCCGGAAGGAACCTGACTTGGCGGACAAGAGGGATGCAGGCGGCCCGCCCGTACCGGCCATCGGGATACGGGCGGAGGAGTCCGCGCTCCAGGAGATGCTGGCTCGAACGGCTTCAGGCGAACAGGCCGCTCTCGCCGAAATTTACGACGCCACTTCCCGCGTGATCTTCGGTCTGCTCGTGCGCATGCTCCGCGATCGCCCGAGCGCCGAGGAGACGCTCCTCGATGTGTACATGCAAATCTGGAAGCAGGCGTCTGCCTTTGATCCCGCTCGGGGCGCTCCCCTGGCCTGGATCATGGTGATTGCACGCACTCGGGCGATCGATCGTCTCCGTTCAAGAAAGGTGGAGCGGGAACGTATCGAACCGCTCGAATCCGTGGACGAGGCCAATGCGCCGGGTCCGGATCCCGAGGAATCGGCGGTCCTCTCCGAGCGGAGGCGGAGGATCCGCCACGCACTCGAAGCGTTGACACCTGAGCAACGGGAAGTCATCGAACTGGCTTACTTCTCGGGGATGAGCCACGGCGAGATCGCTGAAAGACTGGCCCAGCCCCTTGGCACCGTGAAGACCCGCATCCGGCTGGGAATGATGAGGCTCCGCAGTCTCCTCGGGCATCAGGTCGATTCGTAGAACCGCCTTGAGACAGAACACCCAACCGTTCGTAGTTCCGGCTTCAGCCCCTGCGGTGCCTGTCGCAATACCCGCCTTAAGGCGGAACTACATACCGTGCCCTCATTTTCCTAAGAAATGAAAGGTGAGTCCGGCCGTGACCCCGATCGGGTAACCCGGCGTTCCATGGATCCGTGAGACGACCGGGTCTCCGGGGCGCAGCCTTGACTCGAAATAGTTCTGCGTCTCGTAGTAGGTCTTATCGGTCAGATTGTCGATGGCGAAGTTGAAGTCGATCCATGGCCGGATGCGTTTGGTGAGACTGAGGTCGAGGACATCATGACCGGAAGCCCGGATTCCGGGATCCTCCCCGTCCAGGCGATAATTGCTCGCATGGCGATACCGGAGTGATCCCGTGAATCCGCGCCAACCCGTCAGGGTCAGCGCGGTATTGGCAACGACATGCGGCGCGCGGTCGACATAGACGCGCGGCCGGGTACCGCGATAATAGGCGTTGGTGACTTTGGTGATCCCGCCGTTGAAAGAGAGCTGGCGCGTTATCCGAAGCGAGGACTTCACCTCGAAGCCATAAGCACGGCTGGGTCCCTTGAACTCCAGACTCCCGTCGTCCGGGATATAGACCTGCTCATGGGAACGGTCGATGAGAAACACGTCGGTGCTCAGGGAGAAGCGGCTGAAGTTGTGCGAGGTCCCGACCTGGTAGAAATCAGTCGTGGAGATCTTGGGCCCGCCCGGCTCCCGAACCACCCCGCGGGCGTCCTGACTCGAAATGCCCCGGCCATAATTGAAATAGAAAGTGAGCGGGAGCCGGTCCGAGGGCGAATAGGCTACGTTAAACTTTGGCTGAAGCTGCGAATGGCTCTGCACTCCGGAAAATGAGGGTACCAGCTTGTCGTCGACATCGAAACGGAACCAGTCATATCGCAGTCCCGCGTCCACGTGAAGATGTCCGTGGATCAGGTCGATGCCCTGTTGCAGGTAACCGGCAAGGTTGGACACGTGCGCCCGGGCCTTCGTCGACGTGGCGATCGGATTGCGCGCTACGCTGTTATAAAGCCCCACCAGGATGTGGTTATCGTGGAAATTGCCTCCAGCCGTCAGCACGGCGTGCTGCCCCAAAAACTGGAAGGGGTGGATCAATTGCGCGTTGATGCCCTCCTGATTCCGGGAATCGTGTTGCTGGATCCCGTCGCCGTTGACCTCATCGACCAGGAAAAAAGTGAAATTAGAGTAAAGATCGAGGAGCGAACGGGTAAAGAAGCCATCGAGCTTGAAGAGACCGCCGGATCCGAACTCCTTTCGATAATAAGTCCCGAGTGTGGTGGTGCGTACCCGACCGCCATTCTCCGGATCGATGGACCCGAAACGGTCGAGACGACCGGCCGCGACTTCATCGAGGGGGATCTGACCCGAGGAGAAGAAGTCGTTCCGGCTGGCGTTCAGTCTGAAGCCTATCGATTCATGCTCGTCCAAGTGCCAGGTGAGATTCCCGGTCACATTGTCCCGCTTGTACCGAAGCGGGCTTACGAAGGGTCCGTCGGTGCGCGAACGTTCATAGGCGATGAAGGCATCCCCTTTCCTCAAGTGCGGGCTGTAGGCGAGGAACGTGCGAATCGTGCCGAACGAACCGCCCTGAATCCGTGCCATGAATTGTTCGGCGAGTGACTCTCTCAATCGGATGTGGACGACCCCCAAGCCCGAGAAATCACCGTATTCCGCCCGGAAGGGACCGTTGAGAATATCGACGTCGTGCACGAGCTCAGGAGTGAGCGACTTCAGTTGTCCAAGATAGCCTTGGCCGTGCCCCTGCGTGCTCTGGTTCTGCTGCACATCGTCCACCAGCACTTTCAAGCCACCGCTCACGCCGCCGTGGTCGAGGTTGAAGCCGAACCGCCGGATCTCCAGCGACTTCCCTCCACCCTCGTGCTGGCCGGCATTGATGCCGGCATCAAGCGTCTGGAAGACCTGGTCATCCCGGAGGAAGAGCGTGTTCTTGTAAACCGCATCATTCCGCCGATTGATGCTAGGATCAAGCTGGGGAGCCACAATGACCATGCTCTCGTGGACCGGAGGAATTCGGAATTCGATCTGAAGCTCCAGATTCTCCGAGACCTCGCTCATGCCGATGAGGCGTTCGTGCGGGACGATATACTTCCCCTCCACCCTCAACTGAACCGGCTCAGGTGGGACAGTAACCTGGAACCGTCCTTCGGCGTCGGTTATCGCCGTCTGCTCACCGGACGCACACCGCGCGGTAACGGTCACGCCGGGAATCAATTCGTTCTTCGGCGTGACGATCACGCCCGAAACCACGCGGGAGGATACGGTCTGTGCCCAAACCGGCGAGGCCGTCATGAGAAGGACCAGCACGAGGCCCGCAAGAACTGGGCACGACCCGAGCGGGCCGTTACCGCCGCCTATGGCCAGTACCCGTCGCTTGGGCGAGGGCGCTGGGAGGGTCGGGTCCTCCGTAACCATCATCAGTTCTCCGGGTGCTCGTAACACAAACAACTAAAAGCCCTCAACGCCACCATCCGTTCCCAAGTCATGGCCGATTACTCTCCGATCAATCGTTGTACGAAGATGATGTCCCAGGCGAGAAAGGCGCCAAAGGCGACGCTCGAGATACCGGCGGCAACCTGGAGCCGGTGATTCCAGATCCCCAGACGGCCGGAGGTGAGCAGGAAGGGAAGGCTGATCAGATTGCTCATCGCCAGCATCCCGGCAATGGACCCTGCCCCGAAAATCAGGATGTAAACCAGCGCCAGCTTCATGGAAGATATCGTGGAAAGGACCAACAAGGTCAGCGCGGCACTTCCCGCCATCCCGTGCACCAAGCCGATAAGGAATGGCTTCCGGCCGAACTTGAGCAGGTGCGTGTGTTGGTGCCGGTCCTTCTCCAATACATGCAGGTGAACATGGGCGTGCTGGCCCGCGCCGTGATCGTGCTCATGGGTATGCACGGTGAGGCGTGGTGAGCGGCGCAGGAGAACGCTGAGGCCCAATCCGATGAGCATGAGCGCGACCAGGAATTCCATGGACAGGGCCAAGCGATCCGGAATGGTCGTCCGCAGTCCTATGACCGCCAGGCCCGCGATCAGCAACGACGTCGTGTGCCCGACCCCCCAGAAGGCCCCGATCAGCGAGGACTTGCGCAAGCTCTTCTGTTCGGTGACGATGGTTGAAATGGCGACTACGTGATCGGCGTCGAGCGAGTGCCTGACCCCGTAAAGGAGCCCGATTCCCAATGTTGCCCAGCCGGCTGCATCCATGGTCCGCGATACCTGATTCAGGATACCGCCGGCCATGATAATGGAATGCGGATAACGCCGCCACTCGCCAGCGACTGCAAGGCGATCGGCCCGCCCGGTACTCCCTTTCAGCGGCGGGGCACCCGCCGCCACGTAGGCCGGCAGGCTCAATCCGATCATCATAAGCGGACGCACAACCGTTCTCTTTCCATGGTCTAAGCCTCGGGAACCGGTCAAGACGCTTCGTTCCCAATCCTCACCTACGTTGATTCCGGCGGATCGGATTTCTGTTGCGAGTCCGAAGTACTCATGGAAACTCCCTGGAACTTCTTATCGAACTCCAGCCTCCCGCTTGCCGGCGACTCCTGGAATACGAGCCAACAAGCGGGACCGAACCTGCTCGGGCGCCTCCAGGGGCTCAGGGGTCAGGGCAAGTTCACGCAAGATGTCGTCCATCTCTCGTAATTCAAGCTCGCACGAGGCACATCCCTTCGCCAGGTGAGCACGGACATAGTCCAGACCCTCAACTTCGGGTATGCCCAATGCGAATAGTGCCAACAACTCGGCCAATTGCTCATGGCGCATAAGAGCTCTCGCCGTGTATACGAATGGATCGGCGGAATAGGATGTCGTGGTGGGCAAAAGGCAGTTGGCAGTTGGCTGAAGGCGGTTGGCGGGGAGTAGGTGTTCCTGGAATAGCGGGAACTGGTCTTTTGTCCAAGACCGATGATGGATTACTGCAGAACCTGCCGCCACTCCTGCAACCTACTGCCCGCTGCCTACTGCCCGCTGCCTGCTGCCTACTGCCTAGAAAAAAGAGCCGGGAGGCCGTCTTCACGGCCCCCCGGCTTCCTGTTTCCAGTGCGAATTAGCGAGGGTTACTTTTGCTTGCGCTCCACGGGGACACTATTGGTTGAGGGGTACAATCTTCGCAACAAAAGCATCTTGCCCGCCGGCGATCTTCGCCTGGAAGGGATTGCGTGTAGTCGGGAAATTAAGCGAATTGGTCTTGCCGGCGATGTAGGCGTTCCCATCGAGATCCACCACCAGGCTGACCGCCGAATCCTCGCCCTTGCCGCCGATGTAGGTCGAATAGAGCAGCGGCGAGCCGTTCGGATAGAGCACGGTGACGAACGCATCGAAGACGCCCGCGTAGGTGGTCTGGAAAGCGCCGTAGGTGATCGGGAAATCGTTTGAACTGGTCTGACCGCAGATATAGGCTTTACCCGCCCGATCCACGCCGATCGACTGGCCCAGATCGTCTCCCGTGCCTCCCAGGTACGTCGAGTAAATCATCTCGCTGCCCGCGGCGTTCAGCTTGGTCACAAACGCGTCGCGCGCCACCGCCCCGCCCATCCGGGTCGCTTGCATCGCGTTGACCGTCGGAAAGTCCACCGAGTTGGTGCTCCCGGTGATCAGGATCTCTTCCTGCGGATCCACGGCCACGCCCAAGGCTTGGTCCTCGCCGCTGCCCCCCAGGAAGGTCGAAAAGACCAGGCTGGCCCCCTGCGGATCCACCTTGGCCACGAAACCGTCGCTGCGCCCGCCGGCCATCGCCGGCTGCAGCGCCGAGACCGTCTCGAAGTCCGGAGAACTGGTCTTGCCAATCACCACCGCGCTGCCATACGAATCCACCGCGATCCCAAACCCGTAGTCGATCTGGCTGCCGCCGAAACTGATCGAATAGACGATCCCTTCTTCCGGATTGATCTTGGTCACGAACACATCCCCTTTGCCCGTCGCCGCCGACTTGAACTTGCCGGTGACCGGAAAATCACCCGAGTCGGTCCGGCCGGTCACGAAAATATTATTGTCCGTGTCCACCGCCACACCCAGCGCGTAGTCGGTCGCGTTGCCGCCCAGGTAGGTCGAAAAGTTCAATCCCATCCCGTTCGACGCGATCTGCGACACGAAGGCGCTGGCGCCCAGGGTCTTGTTCGGCGCGATCGGCAGCGCGTTGGCCGTGACCGGAAAATCCTTCGAATAGGTCAATCCCGATACATGCGCCCGTCCCTCGCGGTCGATCGCTATGCTCAGTCCCGCATCGGCGTCGCTTCCGCCCACGTAGGCATTGAACGCAATCGCGTTGCCGCTCGGGGTCAACTTCGTGATGAACCCGTTGTCATAATCCCCTTCGCTGTTGCGCGGCCCGCGCAGCGTCGCGTTGGAGGGGAACTTCGGACTGTGGGTCTCACCCGTAAGATAGACCGATCCGCT
>JACQTD010000347.1 GCA_016210985.1 Acidobacteriota bacterium | reverse complement strand
GCCGATCTCGCCGCCGCCGCACGCTCGAACGATTATTTTGAGGAATATTAGCAAGTTTATGGTATTTGGCTAACTAAGCTAAATATGATATAAATACCTCGTGGACCCAATCAGAAATCCGTTTGCCCCCGGTGCGGGCACGCCTCCGCCGGAGCTGGCCGGTCGAGATGAACTGCGGGAGACGGTTCGCGTGGCCATTGAGCGAGTGCGGCTGGGCCTGCCAACGAAGAGTATCCTGATGGTGGGACTTCGCGGGGTGGGTAAGACAGTCTTGCTGGATCGAATGAAGGACTACGCGGAGGGGACCGGCATTCAGACCTGCCGTGTAGAGGCGCCTGAAGAACGTTCCCTGCCCGCAATCCTGGCTCCGGAGTTGCGCCAATCCCTGCTCAGACTCTCCCGAAACGCAAAGGCTCGGGACCTTGCCCAACGGGCGCTGCGGGCGTTGGCAGGATTCGCCAAATCCCTGAAGATGAAATATGAAGACATAGAAGTGGGATTTGACTTTGATCCAGAACCAGGGCTCGCGGACAACGGTGATCTTGAGCATGATTTGCAGGCGCTGCTGGAGACTGTCGGATCGGCCGCCCAACCAGCGGAAACAGCCTTGGTGATTTTCGCGGATGAGCTGCAGTATGTAAGAGAGAATGAACTCGCGGCGCTCATCACCGGATTACACCGCACCGCACAGCGACGCCTTCCCGTCGTTCTTGTTGGAGCCGGACTGCCGCAATTGCGGGGCCGAATGGGCCGGGCCAAATCTTATGCGGAACGGTTGTTCGACTTCCCGGAGATTGGTCCGCTTCCTCCCGAGGCGACAAAGCGCGCGATCGCCAAACCTGCGAATGATCAAGGTGTGGAAGTGACCTCTGAAGCATTGGACAGCCTTGTAATCGAGACGCGTGGTTACCCTTATTTTATCCAGGAGTGGGGCAAACATTCCTGGGACACGGCGGACGCGTCGCCGATCACGAAGGAAGACGTTGAAAACGCATCGACGTCCGCCATTGCTGCACTTGACGAAAGCTTTTTTCGCGTGAGGTTCGATCGGCTCACGCCTGCCGAGAAGAGATACCTCCGAGCCATGGCCGAACTGGGCGCTGGTCCACATCGGTCCGGGGACATCGCAGTAGCGTTGGAGCGCGGGGTGACCTCCCTGGGTCCGACGAGGAGCCAGCTGATCGTCAAAGGCATGATCTGGAGTCCCCATCACGGCGATACTGCATTCACGGTCCCCCTGTTCGATGAGTTCATGCACCGAATCATGCCCGGCGACGATTGGAAAACTTAGTTGGCGGTGATTGGAGACAAGCCGGTGGCCGACCGAATTCGAATGTGACACCGTGTGACACATGAAATCGATTTCAATTCGCGAGTTGCACGAAAAGGCCGGCGAGTGGGTGCGAAAGAGCGAAAAGCTCGGTGCCATCACGGTGACCGACCGCGGCAGGGCAGTCGCTCGAATCGAGCCGGTTGAGGCTGCGCCAACGGTCAATCTGTTCTCGGCGCACAAGCTGCGCCGAGGCTACGCGCGCATGCTCGGCTCGCTCAAACGCGGCACGAACAGCACGCAGTTGGATTCTGAGGACAGGGATCGGATGTGAGCTATTTCGATTCGGTCAGCGGACGCATTGCATCTAACCTGTGCCAGGGAGAACGGGCTGCGACGGCGTTCGGCATCGAGGCGCAAAACCTCTGATCGCGCCTGAACTGTCGCCCTCAAGCTTGCACGACGAGCCGGTGCTTCGGCTCCGGAAGGGGAAGTTTCAGCTTCTGAAGGCTCTCCAGGTGAAGATCGAGCGCCTCGCAGGCGTTCCGGAAAGCTTCAGCCAGGGTGTTGCCACTGGTTATGATGTCGGGAACGTCAGCGAACTCAACGATGTAGGCGGGCTCCTTTGCCTCATAGGTGATCGTGAAGACATAGTCCCGGTATTCGTGTGTTGTTGTCATCGTTCCAGGGCCTCCTGAGTGTACCATCCCGGGCTTTGCGCTGCACAAATCGTTGCGTCATCCGCGAGTCGATGCGGACGCATCTCCGTGAGTCGCACCGTTCGGGTAGAGCGGTTAAGGACGATCTGGCGCGAAGCGTTCTTGAACTCGCGCTTTCAATTTTTCGACATCCGAGCCTGAAAATCGGTGGAATGTGGTCGGCAGTGCCCGGTAAACTCTCGGCATGACCGACCTGCCACCCACGACCGAGATGGAGCGGGCGTATCTCGAACGGGACGCCGCATACGACGGTCTGTTCTTCCTGGGTGTTCGCAGTACTTCGATTTTCTGCCGCCCGACATGTCCGGCGCGAAAGCCGCTCCCCAGGAACGTCGAGTATTTCCCGACGGCGCGGGCCGCCTTGTTCGCCGGATATCGGCCTTGCAAGCGTTGCCGGCCGCTGGCGGAGGACGATTCGCCGGAATGGTCGTCGAGGTTGCTTGCGGAAGTCGAGCAGGATCCAGGATCGCGCATCACGGACGCCGACTTGAAGGCCAGAGGAATCGACCCGGCCACCGTTCGACGTTTTTTTCTCCGGAGGTATGGAATGACCTTTCAGGCTTTTACCCGCGCCCGTCGCCTGTCGGGCGCGCTGACGCGGATTCGGGAAGGCGCAGCCCTCGACCACGTCGTCTTCGAAAGCGGATATGACTCCCACAGCGGATTTCGTGATGCCTTCACGCGCACGTTCGGAGAGACCCCGGGGAGTCGGCCGAACGGGGAATGTGTGTTTCTTTCCTGGTTTCAGAGCCCGCTTGGCCCGCTCGTCGCCGGCGCGACATCCGAGGGTGTCTGCCTGCTGGAGTTCAGCGACCGGCGGATGTTGGAGACCCAGTTTGCCACCGTGCGAAAGTTGTTCAGCGGGCCAGTGCTCCCGGGGTCTAACGACCATCTGAACCTGCTGCAATCCGAGCTCAGCGGTTACTTTTCAGGCACGCTGAAGCGGTTTACCGTCCCGCTCCATTACCCCGGCACGCCGTTCCAGCGGCGCGTCTGGGAGCAACTTCTGGCGATTCCGTATGGAGAGACCCGCTCCTATGAACAGCTCGCCACGGCGCTGGGCGATGCAAAGGCGGTGCGGGCCGTGGGCCGTGCGAACGGCCTCAACCGCATCGCGATCGTGATCCCGTGTCATCGGGTGATCAACAAGAACGGCGAACTCGGCGGGTACGGGGGCGGGTTGCGACGGAAGCAGTACCTGCTCGACCTGGAGCGATCAGGATGCGTGGAGCAGGCCGCGCCCATGGGTAAGTCCGACGGACCCCTCCTGGACGGTCTCCGCGAGATTGAGGTCGCCCACCCCTCTCTCCGTCATTGAGCCGCGTCGGAAGACGCCGGGTGATGGCATGCGTCCCCGGCAGCCTGGCCAATCCAGCATGATAGCCACGTTCTTTCGATCACCTTCCGAATTGCGGAAATGGTTCGAGCGGCATCACGCCACCGCCCGGGGATTGTGGGTCGGTTATTACAAGAAACACCTCAAAAGCTTATCGAAGCCTCAGCCCGCGGCGAACGCCTATGGACGGCGGCGGGCGGCTCACCATTGCGAATGAGCGTACTCGAATTGGTTAAGCAAATAGCGCATCGACCGGAAAAACCCATCCCGGCAGAGCTGGTTCGGCTGTGGCCGAGTCGCCCCGACGAAACACGTAACCCGGGCCTGCAGAATTCGGTGCATGAAAGGCCTTGATCACTTCTTCACCCAGCAGATCGACATCCCAGACAATCAATGTACCGGCTGCAAAGTAATCCGCGCGCTTGGCGGCCCGGGCGCTCTCGGCTCGCGGTTCACGATCACCCTCGCTCCGGACTTCCACGGCGAAAACGGGAGCGCCCTCGATGAATCGCATGCCCGGCGCTTCACCAACGAAGAAGGCGGCATCCGGACTGAAGGACTTCCGGTTCGGGAGATTAACGATGAAACCCACATTGTCGGGAATGGCATAACCTGATTTCGTGCGGCGCTCGTACTGGCGGAGACTGACATAAATCTCGCCGGCCGCTCGACCAGGTCTCCCGCCGGTTGGGCTCATCAGCACCAACTCCCCGTTCACGATCTCGGCCTTCTGGTGATCGGGTATGGCGTAAAGGTCTTCGACTGTCGCTGGTGCTCTCGTACCCATGCGTCACTCCGGGACTTGAATCTTAACATGAAGGGAGAGGGTGGCTTCAACCGCCTCCGGTCAGAGGTTGGACGAGTAAGCGAGACAACTCACCTGGGCCACATGATCGTAGACTTCCTGACTCTGGAGCACAGTGAGATACCATGACAGACGGGTATTGGTCTTGAGCAGTTCGCGAAACTGATCGGCTTTCATCAGGCGCAAGCGGCAGCGGGTCACGGTTTCCATCGTCGCCGGGTAGGGCCTTCGAAGCACTGCCGCCGAGGCGCCCAGCAGCCACCCCGGCGTTCGAAGGCCGACGACCATTCTTCTCCCGCCCTCCTCGAACCGCTTCAGCTTCACCAGACCGCGCTCGAGAAAATAGACCTCCCGGGCCATCAGTGCCTGTCGAGCCAGGATTTCTCCCGAAGGATACTCGAGCGCAGGGCCCAAGCCTTCAAGATCTTCCACCAGCGGCGGTCCGGGTTCAAGCACCGCCGCCGCTTCACGTGACCGACCCGGTCCATTCCCGTTCAAATCCTGCACCAACATCATCCTGGTGTTCGTCATGGGCCACCTCTGGTCCGAACCGCCGGGGGCGATCCAGCGTGGAGGGCGCCCCCGGCGATCAGTCCGGCGGCTTGTGCTCTCGGAGCCGCCAGAGAATCAAGAGCAAATCCAAAGCGTCGAACTTCCCCGAAACCACCGAGCGGCCTGCCACCTCGTTCACCCGTCAAACTGGGGTCCGTTCGCCCGGTCCATTCTCACTTCACATTGGAAGCTACTATACGCAAGTGGAATGGCGTACTCGACCCTGGTTTTCACAAATGCTGCAAGTTTCCGGCCTTTCCTGATTTTCCTGCAGGCGGGGTGTACTGGTGAGGTTACTTTTTTTTGGTTTCCTTGGGTTCCACGTAGCTCTGGCGATATTGGACTTCGTATTTGTCGTTGTCAGGTTTGGCGTCGCCGTCCACATCCACCAGCACTTTGATCTTGCGCCGCTTTCCTTCACGGCGCGTATTGGTCGGCAGGTATCCCAGTGCGTATTGATGGCGCATCATCGCCGAGATCGATTCGAGCACGCTTGGAATCTCCCCCTGGAACCGCACGTCATAGAAGCGGCCACCACTCGTGCCGGCGGAGGTCGAGAGCGCATTACGCGCCTGAAGGTAGGTCAGACGCGCCTCCGGCGGCAGATTGTTCTCGATCAGCAGATAGAGCAGCTGTCCGATGCCGATGATGTAGATCGGTACGCCTGAGTTCTCGACGATCTTTCGCGCCTGGTCGTAGTTTATACGGCTGAAGGTATCGAGACCCGTGCTGACCAGAAGAATGGCCGTACGACCTTCGACTTCGTTCAATCCGTTGTATTCGAGTCCGTCCAGCATTCCTCCGCGAAGCACAAAATCGAGCGTGGAGAAAAGATTGCTCTCGCTGAAGGCCGGCATGTTCCTGTATAGGATGTTCACGGCCGCGCGCAACTGAGCCGAGTTGTCCGTGAAGTCCGAGAGCACCGCCGGACGCATGTCGTAAGCGACAACGGCTATGAAGTCCTTTGGCTTGACGAACCGGCTCACAAATAGGCCGGCCGGGTAGATCACTTCGTCCCGGAAATAGAGAACCTGGCGGCTGTATTCCAACACCAGCACCAGCGTGATCGGAGAATCCTCGGCGGAAAACGTCGAAACTTGCTGCTTGATGTCGTCCTCAACGACGCTGAAGTTCTCCTTACGCAGGTTCGTCAGGAGTCTGCCGGTCTTTTTCTCAATGACGACCACCGGAACGCTGACGAGCTGCGATCCGATCGTAATGATCTCACCCTGGGCGTCGATCACGGGTGTATTCGACCGCTGGGGACCGCGTGCGTCCCCGCCGGGTGGCGGGACCTGGCCCGACTGTGGGGGCGCTCCCGTCTTTTCGCTTGGGCTCGATGCTTCCGGTGGAGGCGGCGCCGTCCTCCGGGGCGGCTTTCTGCCGGCCTGCAGGTTAGGCGCACCGATCACGCCGGCGCCGTCGACCTTGAGTCCAACCAGCGATGGGGCAACGAGTATCGCCACCAGCATCATAAATAGGGCTAAGTTTCCCGTTCGTTGAGCCATCCGGACTCCTCCACCGAGGATGCTACCCCCAGGCTGCAGGTGGCGGCAAGCGGGTGGGAAGCGGCTATTGGCCAAACCGTTGGTATTAGTACTCGCCCCCGTCCTCGTGATCGTCCTCGGCTGTAAACTCAGTCGACATCTCCATTGGGGCTAGATCGGTTTCAGCTGCCTCTAGAACCGAGGACGAGGACGATCACGAGAACGATCACGATAGGATGAATCGTGATGATCGCAGCGAGGGCTTATCGCTTACTCACGGCCGCACCCGCCAGAAGCAGATCGAGGAAACGGGTTCCGGCATGCGAGTGGATCCGGTCGCGGAGGTATACCACACGAAGCGTTCGTTGATATCGCAATTCCTTCACCGGCACCGAGACCAGGGTCCCCCGGGCCAGCTCTTCATCCACGCACATCCGCGGCACAAAACCTATACCGAAGTGCAGCTCCACGAACTTCTTAATCGTCTCGATCGTGGCCAATTCGATGGTGATATTCAGCGGCACACGGTGCTTGCGAAAGGTCTCGACTACATGCTGCCGGGAAGGCGACTTGACGTTATGCGCGACGAAGGTCTCGCTCCCCAGCTCCCGGATGCTCACCGACTTCAGTTTCGCCATCGCATGCGACGGCGGTACGATCAGCACCAGCTCATCCTGCAGCACCGGAAACGATTCCAATTCGGCGTCCGACGGATCGAAGGAGAGAACCCCAAGATCGACGTTCCGTTCCTTGACTTCCTGCGGCAACCGCTCGGAGAGCGAACGGTGAACCTCTACCTTCACTCCCGGATTCTGTGCCCTGAATTCCATGATGACGGCCGGTAGGTAATAGAGACTCGTGCTCTCGTTCGCACCGATCGTGACCTTTCCTTGACGAAGCTGGCGTAACTCGTCGATCGCGTTGCTCACCTCGTTTCGCATGTTGAGCATCTTCTGCGCATACTCGACCATCACCAGCCCGGCATCGGTCAGCACTACATTCTTACGCGACCGGTCGAGCAGCGGAGCTCCGATCTCTTCCTCCAGTTTCTTGATGCTTATGCTGACTGCCGGCTGGGTCCTGGACAGGTGCTCCGCCGCCCTCGAGAAACTGTGCTCGCGGGCGATGTGTACGAGCGCTTCGAGTTGCGCAAACTCCATAATTGCATAATTTTACCATTAGCCATATTAATTGTCATCCAAAAAGAATAAATTGTACAAAATTCACCCGGGTTGGTAGATTTTCGAGGATATGGATGATGGGGGATAGTGTCGGCTTGCATGCGGGGACCACGCAAGCTAAGTTTGCCTTGTACTTACGAGGACTAAAACGATGAGCGAGCGCATTACGATCTTCGACACCACTCTGCGGGACGGGGAGCAATCTCCGGGATGCAGCATGAATGTCGAGGAAAAGCTCAGGATGGCCCGTCAGTTGGAAGCGCTCGGCGTGGATGTGCTGGAGGCCGGCTTCCCCATCGCCTCCGACGACGATTTCGAGGCCGTCCGCCAGGTATCCCAGGAGGTTAAGCGCCCGGCTATCGCCGCCCTGGCGAGGGCAACGTCGTTGGATATCGAGCGTGCTTGGGAGGCGCTGGCGCACGCCGCCCGCCCCCGGATTCACACCTTCATCGCTACCTCGGACATCCACCTCGAATACAAGCTTAAGAAGACACGGGAACAGGTCCTCGAAGAGGCCCGGCGCGCGGTCCGTCTCGCCAAGAGTTTCACCGAGGATGTTGAATTCTCGGCCGAGGACGCCACCCGAACCGATCTCGACTATCTCTGTCAGATCGTGCAGGCCGTCATAGAAGAGGGGGCGACGACGGTCAACATACCCGATACCGTAGGTTACACCATTCCCTCCGAATTCAAGCGGATCATCTCCACGCTTCGCGAGCGGGTCCCGAACATCGAGCGGTGCTGTCTCAGCGTCCATTGTCACAACGACCTGGGTCTGGCTGTCGCCAACAGCATCGCCGCCGTGGAGGCCGGCGCCCGGCAGGTTGAGTGCACCATCAACGGGATCGGGGAGCGCGCGGGCAACGCTTCGCTGGAAGAGCTGGCCATGGCCCTGCGGGTGCGGCAGGACGTTATTCCATTCAATACCGGGATCGTCACCACTCAGATTTACAAGACGAGCCAGATGCTGTGCAACATTACCGGCGTCATGGTGCAGGCGAACAAGGCGATTGTAGGCAAGAATGCGTTCGCTCACGAGGCCGGCATCCATCAGCACGGCATGCTGTGTAACAAGCTGACTTATGAAATCATGACGCCGGAGTCGGTGGGCATCAAGCAAAGCATGCTGGTGCTCGGCAAACATTCCGGCCGTCATGCGCTCCAGCAGAAGTTTGAGGACATGGGTTATTTCCTCAACCGGAACGAGATCGATAAGGCCTACAAACTCTTCACCAAGCTCGCCGACCGAAAGAAGGAGATCTTCGAAGAGGATCTGATGGTGATTCTTCAGGATGGCATCCAGGAGATCCCCCAGACCTACTCCCTGCGGCTGGTGCAGGCGCTGGCGGGAAACCACAAGCCGTCCACGGCGACGGTGGTGCTCGACAAGGGTACCGAGATCCTGGTCCACAGCGAGACCGGGGACGGCCCGGTCGCTGCCACTTACAAGGCGATCGACAAACTGACCAATACCCAGGGTCAGGTGATCGACTATACGATACGCTCGGTCACCCGAGGTTCGGACGCCGTCGGCGAGGTCTTCGTGCACGTCGATTTCAATGGAAGGACCTTCAGTGGAAAGGCCGCGAGCACCGACATCGTCGATGCGAGTGCCCGGGCTTACCTGCACGCGGTCAACAAGGCGCTTCACGCCGAGGAACGCCGGCTCGAGGCCCAGCGGCGACTGGAAGTTCCCGTGGCGCAGTCCTGAGCTTCACTTCGACAACGCCTGGAACTGCGGAAGCCCGACCGTGAGGGAGGGCTCGGATGGGACTCACAGGTCCGGCCACAGAAAATCTCCAGGCACAGGTTGTCATCATTCATACCCTCTCTGACAGTCGTACGGCCTCCTTGAACGGGACCCATGCCCTCCCTCACGGTCGGGCTTCCGCCAGGATCAGGTAGATATGCGAATCGTATTGCTGCCTGGTGATGGCATCGGGCCTGAGGTTGTTGAACAGGCCGTCGCAGTGCTCCGGGAGACCGCCGCGCGCTCCAGCCGGAAAATCGATTTCGATGAACATGCGTTCGGCGGCGCGGCACTGGATGCCGAGGGCGTACCCTTCCCGCCCGCCACGCGGGAGGCGTGCCTCGCGGCGGATGCGGTATTACTAGGAGCGGTCGGCCTTCCCAAGTACGACAAGAACCCGCCGGCGCTCAAACCCGAAACCGGCCTGCTTGGCTTGCGCAAAGCGCTGGAGGCCTTCGCGAATCTGCGTCCCGCGGTGGTCCACAAGCCTCTCGTATCCGCTTCCACGCTCAAAGCGGAAGTCGTCGAGGGCACCGATATCCTGATCATCCGGGAGTTGACGGGTGGAATTTACTTCGGCACACCGAGAGGTTTCGAGACCGACGAACAAGGGCGGGAGAGTGCCGTTAATACCATGCGCTACCGGGTCGACGAGATCGAGCGGGTGACCCGGGTAGCCTTTGATTGCGCCATGGGCCGGCGCAAGTCAGTTGTTTCCGTCGACAAAGCCAATGTGCTCGAGACCTCGCAACTTTGGCGCAAAACCGTCGAGCAGGTAGCCCGTGATTACCCCGAGGTGAACCTCGATCATATGTACGTCGATAATTGCTCCATGCAACTGATCGCCCAGCCGAGGCGGTTCGACGTAGTGCTGACGGAGAACCTCTTCGGCGACATTCTCAGTGACGAGGCCGCGATGCTGACCGGTTCGATCGGCATGCTCCCTTCGGCCAGTATCGGCAATCGGGTCGGCATCTTCGAACCCGTCCACGGCACCGCGCCCGACATCGCGGGCAAGGACATAGCCAATCCCCTGGCTACCATTGCTTCCGCGGCCATGCTGCTCAGGCACGCCTTCGGATGGGAGGAAGAGGCACAGCGTGTCGAGCTTGCCATCGCCTCGGTCCTGGAAGCGGGTTTTCGAACCGCCGATATTTTTCGCGGGGATGGAAAGCTGGTCGGAACCCGGGCCATGGGTGAGGCGGTCTTAAGCGCGATGCGCCCAGGTTCGTAGTTCCGGCTTAGGGCGGGGGGTTGGGCTATTCGTTCCAGTGTGGCCGATCAAAGGTCGGCCTCCGTGCTGAATCACTGAAATGCCCTCTCCGGAGTTCGATTTTCGTTCTGCCCTCCGATTCGATCAGCACCGTGACGACATCGAAGCGATACGCCTGCGACGGTAATCGCATCCATCGGCGGTACACAGCCGCCGACCGCGCCAGCGCTCGCTGCTTGCGTCGATCAACGGCGGCTTCGGGTTTGGCCACGTCTTCCCGAGTTCGTGTCTTGACTTCCACGAAACAGAGCACCTCTCCGTCATACGCTACGATATCGATCTCGCCCCGTACCTGTGCTCCGCGAAGACCTCGGCCGATCGGCAACGAGACGCCCAAAGCGACGATCCGATAGCCGGCGGATTTCTCGAGATATTCCGCGGCGAGATCTTCGCCCTGCCGGCCAAGAAGCAAATGCTCCGCCGCCGCTTCTGAATCGCGTTGGGAGAAGAAAAACTTCATCGTTCTCACATGTGACCGTGATGTCGCGATAGGGACCCGACAAGAACGCTTACCTCCCTTGGCCAGGTACGGTGAACTTACCTCAATTTTGGGGCGGGAGGAAAGTGCCCTCCCGGGGCGGCGAGGAATAGGAGGAGCGTCTAATGGTCATCGCCGACAAGGATGAAGGGGGCCCAATAGTAGGGGTGGGCATACCGCCCATTCTTGATCAATCGGAGTTGCGCCCCGCGCAACGCTTCTGATTTGGTAACGGCTCCGATGTTCAGATACTCATAGAATGACACCATCAACTCCGGCGTGGAGCGATCGGACACTTTCCAGAGACTCACCACAAGCGAAGCCGTCCCGGCGTAAAGGAAGGCCTGCGTCAGACCTACCAGTCCCTCTCCCTCCACCTCCTTCCCTAACCCCGTTTCGCAGGCGGAGAGCACGACCAGGTCGGCGTTCAGTTTCAGATTGAAAATCTCGTATACTTGCAGTAGTCCGTCTTCAACGAATTTGGTTTCCTGTTTCTGGTTATCGGTTACTCGTTGTGGGCCGCCGGTTTCTATGTTGTCACCTCCAGCCTCCGACCTCTGACCTCTAACCGCTGACCTCTTCACATCAGGCAGGCTCAGAATGAGTCCCGAGTAGGCCGGCTGGTCTTCGTTCAGGAGGCCATGTGCCGCGAAATGAATCAGCCGGAATTGATCGAGTTGCCGTTCATCCTTCACGTTCTCCTCGCGGGCTTGATCCCGCAAGTAAAGTCTGACCTTGTTTTGAGGATACAGCGCGGCGATTCCGTGCGCTTCTGCACGCGTGTGCGGGAGCGGCTTGAGCTGCGAAAACCTGGTGGAGCCGAGCGCAGACCTCACCTGCCGGGGCGCTGCGGTCGCATCGGCCCCATATAACGGATCGGCATAAGCCAAGAACATCTTTTCCGGTCCGTTCAACCTCCGTGGACGCTGTCGCAGGTTGGCGAGAACGCTGGCTGAGGGCACGTAGCTGATCGCATAGTCGCGAATCAGGTAAGGCCACAGCCGAGGACCCGCGGAGACCAGAAATTCTTCGTCGCCCGATTGCAGCAGCGCCTCGAACGGCAAGTAGTGCAGAATCCCATCCGGCACAATGACCCAATGTCTCTTGCCGGTTAGCATCCTGCCGGCCGGAGCAATCAGCGCCTGGTGGAGCTCACGGGCTAGTTGGACATACGCGCGAAAGCTCTGGCGTTGAGGTCTCGCAGCCATGATTTCGCGCAATGTTTTCACCTGTTCGGCGATGGCCATTGCGTCGGGTAGACGAACCGCGAGAAAGTCATCCTTCGTCACAGCAAACAGGAATGAGGCGCTATGACCGAGTGTGTATTCGAGCAGCACAGCCTGATCGTCCAGCTGCCGGCGAATGGCTTCCAGACTCAGCGGCATGGGATAATGCAGTTCCGCGTAACGTGGATGGTTTTGACGAATCTCATGTTCCAGCCGTTCGCGATCGACTTCAAGCTGCTTCAGTTTTTCTTCCAGTGACTTGATCGTCTGGGTATTCGGCGTCTTCAGGGAGTGAACATTCATCAACTGGCTCTGAGTCCATGCAACCTGCGCCTCAGCGGCGTGTAACCAATAACGCCTGATCGAAGTGGTCCAGGGCCTTGCCCGTCTCGGCAAGCGACTCATACAAGGTCCCGATCTGGAAAAGCGTCTGACCCTCTGCGCGACGATCGCCGATGCCGCGCAGGATACCCAGAGCAAGATTACATTTCTCCAACGCCTTCGGAGCATCGCCCAATTCGCCGTACACCGCACCGATCCGGGTCAGCGTACCGGCTTCGCCGGCGCGGTCTCCGATGGTCCGCTGTATAAGGAGCGCCTGCCCAAGGCATTCCAGCGCCTTCTCGTTTTCTCCCATCGAGGTATACACACTCCCCATGAGGGACAGGTTCCTCCCCTCCCCTCTCCGGTGATGATCCTCGCGATCGAGCTTGAGGGCCTGATGGAGATGATCGATCGCCTTCTGTGGCTCCCCCAGCTCGTAATAAATCTTTCCGATATTAATGAGCGCCATGGCCTCGCCGGAAATGACGAGGTCTTCGCCACGCTGGTCGAGGTTCTGCCGAAGAATGAAGACCTGCTCGACACCCGCGTCCACCGCGCGGTACATTTCAGCGCCTTCCATCGATCGATCGTAAATCACTTGGTCATGATCGCTGACCGGCCGGATTCCAGACTCACTCGCCGACGGGTAAGCCATGCCCCCGGCGGAAACCGAGTTGAATTTGAAGGTGAAGTCGGGGGATGCGCCGGAGGCGATGGGCTGGTAACGAAGTCCGTCGGCCGTGAATTCGAGATGACGAATCACATTCTCCGTCATCAGGAGTTCGGGTGTTGCCGCGTAAACCTCATTCGCAGTAAATGGGAGGACGCGACCCTCACCGGTCGCCGATGAAGGATTACCGCCTCTAAATCGTTGCTGGGCGTCCATTGCCAGCATGGGTTGCAATGAGCCACTGAGCAGCGCCAGGGTGATGATCAAAGCTTTGTGTTTCATGGTTGACTCTCCTCTCGTCTCTTCTGCGGGTGAACCGCGTCTTCCTTCGTCGTCTATCCCGCACACCCCTGAAAGACAGCCAACGTGGGAATTCCTTTAAGTAGACCTCGCGAACCGAGCTTCAATCCGCGTTTAATCTGGGCGGGTTCGACCGGTCCGCTTATACTCTGGAACGTGACTCCCGCGGAGAAGACGACCGAAGAGATCATTAGAGATCTCAAGCAGGGACGGGAACCGAAGGAGAATTTCAGGCTCCTCTACGATCGGTATTCAATTCCGATCCTCGGTTTTTTCCGAAAGAGAGGCGTAAATGATGCTGAAGAATTAAAGGATGATGTCTTCGTGGCGGTCTATAATAATCTGGAGGGGCTCCGGGAGGAGACGAAGTTCGAATATTGGTTGTTCGCCATTGCCAGGAACAAGTACAAGAATTGGTTGAAGAGCGAGAAGTCGAGAGGGACGTTTGAAGGCTCAACGGCGGGCGAGATCGAGGACTTGGACGAATGGGATCCGCCGGCGCCGGTCAGGATGAACCCTGAATATGCACTGCTGGAGAGGGAAAAGGTAAGTCGGGTGTTGGAGGTGTTGCATAGCCTACCGGATCAGAAGCGACTCGTGGCCATCCTGGCCTGGGTGGAGGAACGCTCCCCGAAGGAGATTGCCGCCATCCTGCCCATCACCATCAATCACCTGGGCGAAGCGGAGTTGATCGAGTATCACAGCAACCGATTGCCTGAACCCGAGCGAAGACGCGTCGAGGCTCACCTGGCCGTCTGTGCCACTTGCTTGAAGGAGCTGGTGGAGATGAGCGATTTTCTCCAATCGGCTTTCGAGAATAAGAATGTTCCCTCCGACACACCGGCACACGCTTCGCAATTCGAAGCGCTCTGGGATCAGGTGGCTCCCTTGCCTCCGTCATCGTCCGGCGCGCCCGATCCGAAACCAGTGGGATCTTGGAAGCGTCCAAGAATGCTGTTTGCGCTGGCCGCGAGCCTGTTTATCGGTTTTGCCGTGACCGGAATCTGGGCGCTGGTCCTACGGCAGGAGAACCGGCGTCTGGTCCAGGGACCAGCGGGTGAAGGACCACAGATAGCGTGGGAAGAGAAGAATAGAACGCTACAAGCTGAAAAGAATTCGCTGCAACAAAGGGAGGATCTGCTGAAATCGGAGAATCGCCGACTGCAGGAGCAGATTCAGTCGATGGAACAGCAGCAAGAGACGCTGCTGGCGGAGCTCAGACAACCGGATATCAATATTCCAATCAAGAACATTTACCCCTCCGGCGATGCGCAGCGATCGCGTGGGTCGAACGATATCAATCGAGTCAGGATTCCCCCTTCGTCAACGGCATTCGTCTTGATCCTAACCGACTACGAGACCGGATATCCCGATTACACACTTGAGATCCTGGATCAGTCGGGGCGTGCGATTTCCACGGTGGGGGGACTTAAACCGGATGATAACGGGGATTTAACCGTGAAGCTCGAACGGGCACTCCTCCATCAACCGCAATACCGTCTGAGGCTTTCAGGACGAAAGAGCGGCCGGTCAACAAGGCTCGCTGATTATTTCATCAAGATCGAGTGATCTGACGGATAAGTTCTCCAGGCTGAGATGCCGCGACTCCTGTTGCTCCTTCCGAATCAGACTTACCGGGCCGAGGCTTTTCTGAATGCGGCCGCTCGACTTGGCGTCGAGGTGGTGGTGGCTACCGACCAGCAGAGTACCTTGGAGCAGCAACGCCCTGGCGCGCTCGTCACACTCGATTTCCGCGATTCCGAGCAGACCGCCCGATCCGTTAGGTCCTTCAGCCGGAAATATCCCATCGACGCGGTAGTCGGCGTCGATGATGACACGACGATCGCCGCCGCCGCGATCGCCGGTGCTTTGCGATTGCCTCAGAATTCAATGGAATCCGTCCGCGCGGCTGGGAACAAGGCGGAGATGCGGCGAATCTGGAAGAATGCCGGACTGCCCGTTCCGGCGTTCGAAGTCCTGTCCCTGAAGGATCCACCCCATGATCTGGCGAAAAAGGCTTCCTATCCCTGCGTTCTGAAACCGTTAATGCTCTCGGCCAGCCGTGGCGTCATTCGCGCCAATAATGAATCTGAATTCTCCCGCGCCTTCGAACGAATCAAGTCGCTTCTTCAAAGGGAAGATGTCAGGGCAAAGTCCGGTGACACGAGCGGACAGATCCTGGTCGAACAGTTTATACCGGGGCAGGAAGTGGCTGTGGAGGCCCTGCTCAACAAAGGGCAGTTGAACCTTCTAGCGATCTTCGACAAGCCCGACCCCCTCTCTGGGCCTTATTTCGAGGAGACGATCTACGTGACCCCGTCACGACTTACTCCTGCCTTGCAGCGCGAGGTTGCGGTCTGCTCCGGAGATGCGGCGCGCGCCCTGGGGCTGTGTCATGGCCCTGTCCACGCCGAGCTCAGGCTGAACGGGAACGATCCCTGGCTCCTGGAGGTCGCGCCACGATCGATCGGAGGACTTTGCGCTCGTACACTCCGATTCGGCGCCGGTATTCCGCTCGAGGAGCTGATCCTTAAGCATGCCTTGGGGATGGAAATCGAGACATGGGAGCGGGAGCGTCCGGCCGCCGGAGTGATGATGATACCGATCCCGCGAGCGGGTGTCCTTAAGGAGATACATGGCCTGGACCAGGCCAGGGCGGTTGCGGACATCGAGGAGATCACCATCACCTCCCACCTGGGGATGGAGCTCGAACCGTTGCCGGAGGGCTCGCGCTACCTGGGCTTCATTTTCAGCCGGGCGGATACCCCGGAACGTGCCGAAGCCGCCCTGAGAGAAGCCCATCAGTGCCTGGAATTCGTGATCGACGGGAACAATTGACTCCATCAACCCGCCGTCGCTATATTCGCAAATCCGCCTGACAAAAAACCGCGTAGTAGCCTTGGGCGGATCAAAGGGAGAACGAGAAGAGGAGGAATTCGGATGCTAAAGACTTTCAAAAGGCTGATGGCTTGCGGGGTAGCGGCGATGCTGCTGGCCGCCGGGTCGGTCTCAACGGCAGGTGCACAGAAGAAGTCGGCGAAAGAATCCCGGGCTATCACCGAGAATCAGGAACTGGACCGGCAGTTTGTAGACGCCTACGTAGGGATGGATCTTGATCGATTGATGAATCTCTATTGGCGGCACGATGAACTGGCATCAATCGGACCTGATGGCTCGGTCGCCCGTGGATGGGAGAAGGTGCGAGCGGGCTATCAGGACTTCTTCTCGGGTATGCAATCGTTGGACATGGACCTGGGTGAAAGCAACTACGTGGTCTCAGGGGACGGAGTGCTGGGTTTCGGGAATGCCTCCGTTCGAATGCAGCCGAAATCCGGTCCGGTTGTGAATGCGACGCTCTGTTACAGCGATTACAGGAAGAAGGTCGGTGGACACTGGGTTTACGTATTCGACCATGTCCAGATGGTCGTCCCAGCCTCGTCGTCGAGCGCCTCGGACACCCTATACAAGCGGCTCGGCGGTTATGATGCCATCGCGGCCGTGACCGACGACTTCATACCAAGACTCGCCACCGATCCTCAGCTGAAACCGTTCTTCTCCGGATCGAGCACAGACAGCTTGAAGCGCATCCGGCAGCTGGTGGTCGATCAGCTTTGTGCGGCTACGGGCGGGCCTTGCGTCTACATAGGGCGCTCGATGAAGGCCTCGCATGAGGGACTTGGGATCACGAGCCGGGATTGGGACTTGGCGGTGAATCACCTCGTCGCAACCCTCAATAAGTTCAATGTGCCCGCGAAGGAACAGGGGGAGATCGCATCGGCTCTCGGACAACTGAAGGACGACGTAGTCGACAAGAAATAGCAGACCACTGTCTTCCCCCTGTTTGAATCCGGCGATCGCCAGCCGGCCGCCCGGGGCGTCCAGCCTATGCGCGGTCGGCCGAGCGGGCGACACTTGCCGATATTCCTCACAAGCTATTAGAGTTAAGGGTAAACATAGACTGAATTTCTGCTTGACACGCGCATCCTATTGTTATAGCCTGCTATTCGTCCATTAGAAAACTTTTCGGATTCGGTGAGAATGGTTCACGGGTTGGGAACAAGAAATCCCAGAACGTGGTCAGATTGAACTGACTATCCCATCGCGGCCCGGTTGAGCAGTTGTGCCCACGATGAGGTAACATGGTGAATTCAACCCGGCACCTTTTATCCGAGTCCCGTGGTCGTACGCATCTGGAGCTAACGCTCTGGAGAGAAAGCAATTGGAAGGAGATCAGAAGGGTATGCCTAGTCGAGTCAAAGGCAAGGTGAAGTGGTTCAATAACAGCAAGGGTTACGGTTTTATTGAGCAACCGGAAGGTCACCCCGATGTTTTCGTCCATTATTCAGCCATCCAGGAAGATGGATACAAATCGTTGCAGGAAGGCCAAGTGGTGGAGTTCGACTTGGTAGACGGCCCTAAAGGTCCCCAGGCGGAAAACGTCACCAAAGGCACCTAAACAGGCATAGTCAGTGTGAAGGAAGAACGGCCTAAGAAACCGTTTTCCAGATCCTTCGGTCCCACTAGAACCTAAAATGATGCTCGGCTCGGCTCAGTTTGTCGGAGTGAGTCTGTAAGCCGAATTCTGTTCCCGAAAACCCCCGATCCTCCGGAGGGAAATCCCTCCGGGGACTGGAAATAACCCGGGTGGTGATCATTCATCTGGTCCCGCAGTTACCTGCGGGATCGAGCGACCTACCCGGAAGCGCCCCCGTTTCGAGCCACCGACTCACCCCCGGAGGGGGATCAGCGAAATCGAAGTCGGGCATCGGACGGGCCATCCTCAATCTGCGCCTCCCTATTTGGTCTT
>JACQTD010000028.1 GCA_016210985.1 Acidobacteriota bacterium | reverse complement strand
TTTCACCGCGATGGCGAACCCGGTCCAGCCTCTGCGCCCGTCGTTTCACCGCGATGGCGAACCCGGTCCAGCCTCTGCGCCCGTCGTTTCACCGCGATGGCGAACCCGGTCCAGCCTCTGCGCCCGTCGTTTCACCGCGAAGCGGTCGTATCCTCCAGCCCACCGTAGTCCGCCGTGGCGGACTACGGTGGGTCGACCGTAACCCATATCCAATCCGCGAACGCGGATTGTGTCCCCGCCAAGCCAATCCAAACCATTGGAGACAACCGGGACGTCGGGGGTTGATTGATTCCAATTCAACGATAGTCTACTAGCGTGGCCCAATCCCTCTCCGCTGGTTACATACATCTCGTCTTCTCTACCAAACATCGCCGCCCATTGCTCAAAAACCCGGATCACATGCGCCAGGTCCATGCCTACCTCGGCGGAATATCCAAGCAACTCGGCTGCGCTCCGATCATGGTTGGCGGTACAACGGATCACGTCCATTTGTTGGGGCGATTGAATCGGACCACCTCGCTCGCCGCATGGGTGAAAGAAATCAAGCGCGTCTCGAGCTTATGGATTAAGAGTCTCGGAAGTCAGTATCGGGATTTTGAATGGCAGGGAGGCTACGCGGGCTTCTCTGTAAGCCACTCCGGACTGAATAGCGTTGTTCAGTATATTTCGAATCAGGAGGCACATCATCAGCGAACCACTTTTGAGGATGAATTAAGACTATTATTGAGTAAGCATGGGGTGGATTTCGACGAACGCTATATCTGGCATTAAGTTTCAGACTGACGACTATCGACCCCGTGACACAATCCGCCAAGGGCGGATTGGCGATGGGTCGGTGGCATACCCAGGGTTGTCCGCCGCGGCGGACAACCCTGGGCTGGAGGCCACCCTCCCCTTTCAGGGGATCCTGATTCCCCGAGATCGATCGCGTCCTCGGGTCCAGAACCGTGCTCGTCTCCTCGCCACTCTCCCGTTTCCGGGGATCGTGATTCGTTGAGCTACGGGTGTAGATGATCCCAATCCATCCGGTCTACCGCTTCTGATCCTTAACCAATGACTGGAGCAATTTCGTTGACCCGAAACTCCTCCGCACCTAAAATCCCTGCCATGGCGATTGTGAGCAGACGATTATCAGCAGCAGTTCAGATCGGGCGCGTGACCGTGGGCGGGGATGCCCCGGTGGTCGTTCAGTCGATGACCAATACCGATACGGCGGATGCAACGGCGACGGCCGAACAAGTGGCCGCGCTAGCGCGGGCCGGTTCGGAATTGGTACGCATTACGGTCAATACCAAATCGGCGGCGGCGAGGGTACCCGAGATTGATGCCCGCGTCAGGGATATGGGCGTCCTTGTGCCCATCATTGGTGACTTTCATTACAACGGGCACATCTTGCTCAGCCAGTTCAAGGATTGCGCGCGAGCTCTGGCCAAGTACCGAATCAACCCGGGCAATGTAGGCGTGGGCCGGCAGCACGACGAGAATTTCCGCCAGATGGTCGAAGTCGCGATCGAGAATGAGAAGCCGGTTCGCATCGGAGTCAACTGGGGGTCGCTCGACCAGGCCTTGCTCACGGAGTTGATGGACGAGAATTCGCGCAGGGATGAACCCGGGGACGCACGAGCGGTGACCATCCAGGCGATGATCCAGAGCGCGCTGCGCTCCGCTGAACTCGCCGAAAGGTACGGCTTGCCGCACGAGCGGATTATCCTCAGCGCAAAGGTCTCGGGAGTGCAGGACCTGGTCGATGTATACCGCGACCTCGCCGCCCGTTGCGATTATGCGCTTCACCTCGGCCTCACCGAAGCGGGCATGGGCTCGAAAGGCATTGTCTCCAGCACGGCGAGCCTGGCCATTCTCCTGCAGGAAGGGATCGGCGATACCATCCGGGTGTCCCTGACTCCCGCGCCAAACGGAGATCGGACTGAGGAGGTCATCGTCTCGCAACAAATCCTGCAGTCACTTGGAATACGAAGTTTCACCCCCCAGGTGACGGCCTGCCCGGGCTGCGGCCGCACGACCAGCACCTTCTTTCAGGAACTCGCCGATCAGATCCAGACTTACTTGCGGGAGCAGATGCCGTTATGGCGGAACCGCTACGAGGGCGTGGAGGAATTGAAAGTGGCGGTCATGGGTTGCGTGGTCAACGGTCCGGGAGAATCGAAACACGCCAACCTCGGCATTTCTCTTCCCGGCACCGGAGAGGAGCCAAAGGCGCCGGTCTTCGTCGATGGGCGGTTGACGACGACGCTCAAGGGCTCCACGATCATTTCCGACTTCACCCGTATCCTCAATGAGTACGTCGATTCCCATTACGCCGCCCGGACTCCCGCCTCGGCGAATGTTAACGCTTAAATCCTCAGTAAGTTAGAAAGGCTCTGCTATTCTGCCTTGTTCGGGTGATCACCCGCCTCTGGAGGGCATGTTTGCGCGCGCGGCAACCCTGGTACTATAGTAATGGGTTGAGCAGGACTATGAGTTTCGAGGCTACATTGAGGAGTGAGAAGATCCGACACCTCGCCGTGGCGGCCGTGGCTCGGGTGGAGCGTGATGCCAGCCTGCGCGAAGCCGTTGGTATCCTCCGAAACAATCGGTTGGGGTGCGTGCTGGTCTGTGAAGGCGAACAACTCGTCGGCATCCTCACCGAACGCGACCTCGTCAAGAAAGTGTTTGTAAGTAAGGTGGATTGGAATGCGATCGTGGAGAAGTTCATGACCCCGAAGCCGATGACGCTTTCCCTGGACGATTCCCTGGCCGACACCATGCAAATGATGGATGCGGGTGGCTTCAGAAACGTTCCCGTGCTCGACGACCGCGGCCGGCTGGCGGGTGTCGTCTCCGTTCGTCACATCATCGATTACCTGGCAGAGCACTTTCCGGCCGAGGTGCTGAATCTGCCCCCCCGGTTGCACCAGACGATGGAGGCGCCGGATGGCGCCTAGCGCTTGTCGTAGATGGAAGAGGTAGGAGTGACCATGTCATCGCCCACGCTCATCGAGCGGGAAGTGAAGAAAGAAATCCAGGAGCTGGAGACCGTCACGATTCGGTTCGCCGGCGATTCGGGTGACGGAATGCAGTTGACCGGGACGCAGTTCACCAATACCACTGCGCTGGTCGGAAACGATTTGAGCACCCTCCCGGACTTCCCGGCTGAAATACGCGCGCCGGCGGGCACGCTGCCCGGCGTGAGCGGCTTCCAGGTCAGCTTCAGCCGAAGGGATATTCGAACGCCCGGCGATGAGCCGGATGTCCTGGTTGCCATGAATCCTGCGGCCCTGAAGGTCAACCTGCCCGATCTGACGCCGGGCGGGCTCCTGATTCTCAACCTGGACGCCTTCACCGACATCAACCTGAAGAAAGCCGGTTACACCTCGAACCCGACCGAGGACGGCGCCCTGGCGGCCTACCGGGTATTCAAGATTCCGGTCACCTCGGTCAACCGCAGCGCCCTGAAGGAGATTGAACTCCCCTCCAAGGAGATTGACCGTTGCAAGAACTTCTGGGCACTGGGACTGATGTACTGGCTCTACGATCGTCCGCTTGCCCCGACGCTCAAGTGGATCGAGTCGAAATTCAGCCGAATACCCGAAGTGGCCAAGGCCAATGCGCTGGCTTTGCGCGCCGGATACGCCTACGGCGACATGAGCGAGCTCTTCCACACGCACTACCGGGTGCGCAAGGCGATGATCGAGCCCGGGAAGTACCGGAATATCACCGGGAACGAGGCTACGGCGCTGGGATTCATTGCCGCATCGAAACTGGCTGGACGGCCACTCTTCTACGCAAGTTACCCGATTACGCCGGCCAGTGACATTTTGCACGAACTCGCCCGCCACAAGAATTTTGGCGTGAAGACCTTTCAGGCGGAAGACGAGATCGCGGCCATGACCGCGGCGATTGGAGCCGCCTTCGCGGGGGATCTCGGACTCACGGGCACGAGCGGTCCGGGGCTCGCGCTGAAATCGGAAGGACTCGGCCTGGCCGTGATGACCGAACTGCCTGTCGTGGTCATCGATGTCCAGCGGGGCGGGCCATCGACCGGTCTGCCCACCAAGACGGAACAGGCGGATCTGCTGCAGGCTGTTTACGGCCGCAACAGCGAGTGCCCGCTTCCGGTGCTCGCTCCCGCCACACCGGGCGACTGTTTCCACATGGCGATCGAAGCCTTCCGCATCGCCGTCAAGTACATGACGCCCGTGATCTACCTCTCCGATGGCTATCTCGGCAACGGCGCGGAACCCTGGAGAATTCCGGATGTAGGTCACTTGCCGAAGATCGACGTCAGGTTCCGTACCGACCCGGAGGGGTTCTGGCCCTATCTCAGGGACGAGCGAACGCTCGCGCGTCCATGGGCTATCCCGGGAACCCCGGGACTGGAACATCGGATCGGCGGACTCGAAAAGCAGAACGTCAAAGGCAACGTCAGTTACGATCCCGACAATCATGAACTCATGATTCGACTTCGCGCCGAGAAGGTGGCCCGGATCGCCGAGGATATACCTGAGGCGGAGATTTTCGGCGAGGACCATGGAAAGCTCCTGGTGGTGGGGTGGGGAGGAACGCATGGGGCGATTACCTCCGCCGTCGAGCGGATGCAGCAGCGCGGAGTCCCGGTTTCGAGCGTTCACTTGCGTTACCTCAATCCGTTCCCCAGAAACCTCGGAGCGGTGTTATCCGGGTTCGAGAAGATCGTGGTGGCGGAGCTCAACCTCGGCCAACTCGCGCTGATGCTGCGCGCGCGTTTTCTCCTCGATGCGATTTCATTCTCTAAAATGAAGGGAAAGCCCTTCAAGATTGTCGAGCTCACACGGAAGATGGAAGAGGTACTGGAGTCTTGATCATGGAACGTCCAACAAGCCTGCAAGCTCAAGCGCCTTCACTGACGCGGAAGGACTTCGTGTCGGACCAGGATGTCCGCTGGTGCCCGGGTTGCGGCGATTACGCGATTCTTGCCCAGGTTCAGAAGGTTATGCCGGAACTCGGCATACCGAAGGAGAACATCGTATTCGTGTCCGGTATCGGCTGCTCCAGTCGGTTCCCGTATTACATGAACACTTACGGCTTCCACAGCATCCACGGGCGGGCTCCCGGCATCGCGACCGGAATCAAGGCATCCAATCCGGCGCTTTCGGTCTGGGTCATCACCGGAGACGGCGACGGACTGAGCATCGGCGGGAACCACCTCATCCATGCGCTTCGGCGGAACGTTGATTTGAAGATCATCCTTTTCAACAACCGTATTTACGGCCTCACCAAAGGGCAGTACTCGCCCACAAGCGAGTTCGGAAAGAAGACGAAATCCACGCCCATGGGCTCGATCGATAATCCGATCCACCCCTTATGCGTAGCGCTCGCCGCGGAAGCCACTTTCGTGGCTCGATCGGTGGACCGCCACACGGAACACCTGGCGGCCACGATCGAGAGAGCCGCTCGGCATCAGGGATCGGCGTTCGTGGAAGTCTTTCAGAACTGCAATATTTTCAACGACGGTGCGTTCGACGCCTTTCTCGAAAAGCCGGTCCGCGACGATCGGACCGTCGTCCTCGCACACGGCAAGCCGCTGATTTTCGGCAAGGAACGCGATAAGGGCATCCGTCTTCGGGGCACGGAACTCGAGGTGGTTCAGATCGGTGAAGGCATCAATGAGGCGGATCTACTGGTTCACAACGAGCACGCGGATAGCCCGAATCTGGCGTATATGATCGCCCGGATGGAGTACCCTGGCTATCCGGTACCACTAGGCGTGCTTCGGGACGTCCGCAAGCCCACCTATGAAGCCTTGCTCGAAGGTCAAATCCGTACCGCCGTGCAACGTTCAGGAGAAGGCAGTCTGGAAGCGTTACTCAATACCGGCGAGACGTGGCTCATCGACTGAAAGAATGAATCGTGTCCCGAGGTTCTATGGTGATTTGCCCTTCCTGCTCTACCGATAACATTCCGGGATCCGAGACCTGTGAAGAGTGCGGCCAGGACCTGTCCGGCCCCGACATCCGTTCTGACTGCGCCGGATTTGACCGGCAGCTTCTGGCGGATACACTCCAAGTGCTCCCGCTCGATCATCTTGCCGCTCTGGGCGTGGAGGCCTCCGTTGCCGATGCCGTGCGGTCCATGAAGGACTTGGGAATCGGGTGCATTTTGGTCTTCGATTCCCACCGGCTGGCCGGCATTTTTACCGAGAGGGATTTGGTCAAGAAGATTAAGCCTGAGCTGGAAGACCTCGAACAGCTGAAATTGCGGGATGTGATGACCCCCGACCCCGCCATCCTTCACGAGGAAGACACGATTGCCTACGCGCTCAACCGAATGTCTGTCGGAGGATTCAGGCATGTTCCCGTCCTCCGCGCAAACAACTCGGTCGGTCTGATCTCCATCCGGGACGTCCTGCACTACATCGCGACCCAGATATCCTGAGATCGTCATACCGACGATCCACCATTCGACGTTGCGACCCCAAGCGGGCTGAACCTTCCACCTACCCGGGATCACTTGGCTTTTTTGGAAGGTCGGGAGACATCGCCTACTGCATTCTGTCTACCGCCTACTGCCTGCTTTCCCTAATTGCCTGTCCGCGCAACCACTGATAAATTTCAGGGTATGCACGGATTGCCATTCATGATCGGCGCGCTCGCCGTCCTCGCGATCGGCTACCGGTATTACAGCGCCTTTATGGCGGCGAAGGTGGCTGTGCTCGATGACACGCGTCCGACTCCGGCCCACACGTTGGAGGACGGGCAGAATTATCATCCCACCAACCGCTGGGTGCTGTTCGGCCATCATTTCGCGGCCATATCCGGGGCCGGCCCGCTGATCGGCCCCGTGCTGGCACTCCAATTCGGCTTCCTTCCCGGGTTTCTATGGATCCTGATCGGCGTGGTGATCGGTGGTGCGGTACACGATTTCATCATTCTCTTCGCTTCGGTCCGGCACAACGGTAAGTCGCTCGCCGAGATCGCCAAACGTGAAATCGGCCCGGTCGCGGGGGTCACCGCGGCCATCGCCACGCTCTTCATCGTGACGATCGCGCTGGCCGGGCTCGCGCTGGTGGTGGTCAATGCGTTGGCGGAGAGTCCATGGGGGGCCTTCACGATCGCCTGCACGATTCCGATCGCCCTCTTCATGGGGCTGTACATGTATCGCCTTCGGCGGGGAAGAATAGTAGAAGGAACGACCATCGGCGTCATTCTCCTGATCGTGGCCGTGATCGTGGGACGGTTCATTCCGGAATCGTCATGGGCTTCGACGTTCACCCTCACTCGCCATCAATTGATCATCGCCATAGCCGGATACGGATTTGTCGCATCGGTGTTGCCGGTCTGGATGCTTCTCTGCCCGCGCGACTACTTGAGTTCGTTCATGAAGATCGGGACGATCGCTGCCCTGGTTGTGGGGGTGATGATCGTCAATCCTACCTTGCACATGGCTCCCGTGACCGAGTTTATTCACGGCGGCGGCCCCATCATCAAAGGAAATGTCTTCCCCTTCGTCTTCATCACGATCGCCTGCGGCGCCATATCCGGCTTCCATTCGCTTGTCGGCTCGGGAACCACACCGAAAATGATCGACCGTGAGAGCGATATCAGGCCCATCGGCTACGGGGCCATGCTGGTCGAGGGATTGGTGGGCATCACCAGCCTGGTCGCCGCGGCTTCCCTTTTCCCCGGGGACTATTTCGCAATCAATGCTGTGAACTTCGATGCTACGGCAGCCGGCTTTCCTCCGGTCAATCTCGACCTCCTGGCCCGTGAGGTCGGAGAAGAGATCGCCGGCCGGGCCGGCGGCGCGGTCTCGCTCGCGGTGGGCATTGCCCAGATCTTCAGCAATCTTCCCGGCATGGCCGGGCTGATGAAGTATTGGTACCACTATGCCATCATGTTTGAGGCGCTTTTCATCCTGACTACGATCGATACCGGAAGCCGCGTGATGCGGTTCCTGGTTCAGGAATACTTAGGGAAATTCTGGAAGCCGCTTGAGCGAACCGACTGGCTGCCGGCGAATCTGGGCACCAGCCTCCTCGTGGTCCTGTCCTGGGCTTATTTCGTCTGGACCGGCTCGATCAGCACCATCTGGCCCATGTTCGGCATTGCCAATCAGTTGCTCTCCGTGGTGGCGCTTTCGATCGGTACCACGCTCATCATCAACCTCGGCCGGCCCCGATATTGCTGGACGACCGCGCTGCCCATGGCGTTCGTCGCCACCACCACGCTGCTGGCGGGCTGGCAAAGCATTCAATCGATCTTCTGGCCCCGCGGCGATTTTCAGGGATACCTCAACAGCGTCGTGACCGCAGTAATGATGAGCCTGGTGGTCATCATCCTGGCCAATGCACTGGCTCGCTGGCGCCGTTCGTTCCTGAGTCCTGCGACGATAGCCGAATGGTCCACGAATGCACACCGATGAACACGGATGGAACGAATGGAACAAACAGTTCCCACCAGTTGGGAGGCTAAATCGAAGCCGTTCTACTGTCATCAGGAAGCGAACCCTAAACCCATCCCACATCCGTGTTGATCCGTGTCCATCCGTGGTGAAATGATCCCTACGAAACTTTTCTACTCACCAAGATTGTTGGAATACGACTACGGTCCATCCCACCCGATGCGGATCGAGCGGCTGGGGCTGACCCTCGAAATCATGCGCCAGACGGAGCTCCTCGATCGGCCGGGGATCGTTCTCGTAGAGCCCCCGGAGGCCCCGCCCGAGGCCATCGAATCGTTCCACCATCCCGAATACCTTGAGATACTGCGTGGTATTGATCAGGGGAGGAACCCTGCCGGGCTGGCGCTATACGGGCTGGGCTACGGAGACAACCCTGTCATTCGTGGGGTTTACAGCATGTCCGCCCTGATTGCAGGCGGTTCGATCGCCGCGGCCGAGGCGGTGGTCAAGGGCGAAGTACCGGTGGCCTTCAACATCACAGGCGGACTTCACCATGCGATGGCCAATCGGGCTTCAGGATTCTGCTATATCAACGATCCGGTCGTAGCCATCCATCACCTGCTGAAACATAAACGGAAAGTCCTCTATCTCGACATCGATGTACATCATGGTGATGGTGTGCAGCGTGCATTCTATGAGGACGACCGGGTGATGACGGTATCGATTCACGAGACCGGCGAGACCCTCTTCCCCGGCACAGGCTATGTCGAAGAGTCGGGAAGCGGACCCGGTGCGGGTCACTCGGTCAATGTTCCACTCTATCCTCACACCGATGATGAGACCTATCTGTGGGTCTTCGATCGTGTTCTGCCTCCGCTGATAACCTCCTTTCGTCCTGACGTCATCGTCACTCAGCTGGGCGTGGACACTTTCATCGAAGACCCGCTGGCTCATCTGTTGTTGACCAGTCATGGATTCCTCCAGGTGCTGGATCGTATCAAGAGCTGGAAACTGCCATGGGTGGCATTGGGCGGCGGGGGCTACAAGGTGGCGAATGTCGCCCGCGCCTGGACTTTGGCGCTGGCGAAAATGGCGAATCTTGAATTACCCGCTCAACTTTCGCATACCACGCGTAACCTGCTGAAGTCGCACGGATGGACGAGGCCGACACTCGAGGACGCGGAGCCCACGCGTTGCGAAGATCAAACGGCCCGCAAGTATGCGGAAAGGTCGGTGATCGAAGTCGAGAAACATGTGTTCAGCCTGCTGGGAATCTGAGACCGCTCGGGCCCCCAGGGCCGTCGCTCGGGTCATGGCCGGCTGCGGTAAACCGGAAAGTCCACCGGAACCTCCCGCACCGCAGTGTCGAAGAAGTTCCAATCAACCAATCCATCATCGCTCTCGGGTTCCAGCAGATAAAACGCAAGCCGGCCGAGTGGCTGTGACGTTCTTACCCGAAAGCTTCCCGCCGGCAGCACCCGAACCTCCGTGAACCAGTCCCCGCTGAGCGAGGTCTCGTGGTGACGTTGGAAGGGAGTGTCGGATGGCTTGAACGCGTTTACGCGGAAGACTTCGACCTTTGCTTTCAACCGGGCCGGCATCCGCTCGACCATGATCCCATGCGCTCGAAGTTTTTCCACGGCGGCCATCTGGCCGGATGGGATGTAGTACGCGTGCGGGAATCGAGTCATCTCCGTTGCTTCGAATATCCCGAAGTCTTGCGTACGATAGGAAATGATCGCGTCGGTCCGGCGAAAACGCTGTGCATTCGTCTCCGGATCGATTTCGGAGATCACTTCGTTTCCAAGGATCTCGACCGGCTCGGGCAGCGGCCGGTTGGCAAACCGTAACCCCAGTTCCGCAGGCTTGCCTGACCTCCGGGGACGCATTCGATGGTCCGCTTCGGCGACGGCCCGGGATAGCACTCGTGCATGCCTGGCGGCGTATTCGAGGATCGACTGAACGAACTTCTGGGTGACCTCGATCCGGGCACGAAAGTCGAGATAGGCGTAGGCCTCGCTCAGGATCGTCAAGCGGTTGCGGAGGCCGATGTAGTTATTGCCGAAGCGCGGGCGGTGATCGAAGGTCTTCCAGCCCTTTTCAGGATGATGCTCGTCGATGAAATTTCCATAGAAATAGGTCTGGTATCGGTATCGATCAAGCATCTCTTTCCGAATGGCGGGCAGGATCTCCTCGCGGGTCATCTGAATCAGGCGCTCGTCACCTCCCGGATGGAGCGGCGGGGCGTAAGTGAGCGCGTAGCCATGATAGGACCCGTTGGTGGTGTGGAGATCGACGATGAGCTGGGGATCCCAGCGATTGAGAACCTCTCCCACCAACCCGTTCGCCTCAGGGGTTTCCAGTTTCATGAAGTCGCGATTGAGATCGAGCCCTTCCGCGTTCTCCCGGACGCCGACCCCTCCAACCGGTCCCTTTTGATCAGGGCGGTTGTTGATGCTGACTCGCTCGTTCCCATCGGCGTTGTAAATGGGAGCGAATAAAATGATGAGGTCCTTCAGCAGCGGCCGTAACGGACCGAGCGCGATCTCGCGGATCAGATGCAGACTCGCCTCTTTCCCTTCAACTTCGCCGGCGTGGATGTTGGCCATGACGAAGACCCGCAGTTTCCCCGACCGATGCGCTGATTCCGGGGTCTTGATGGCGGGTTCCGAAAGGATCACCAACGGGAGCGGACGCCCCTCACGGCTTGTGCCAAACGCTTTCACCTGGACCCGCTTGGTCCGGCTGGCGATGGCTTCGAGGAAGTCCGTCACGTCTGCGTATCGCGAAGTTTCCCGAAATTCCGACACTTCGGCGCGTGATCGAAGCGGAGCAGGCTGATCAAGAATTTCGGATCGCACAGCGGAGTCTCCGAGACCGAAAAGCGTGGAGAGGGCCAGTGCGGAAAGCGGCAGCAGGAGTCGCTTCATGAGGTCTCACGCAGAGCCGCGGAGCCGCAGCGTGAACTGATTGTGATGGTTGTCCGGACTTGAACGCCCCCGATCCTCCGCTCCTCTGCCCCTCGGCTCCTCCGCTCCTCCACCTCACTCGTTTCCTACGATCGCCATCCGATGCCGGTTAGCGAGGGTGATCAGTTCGTCCCGGTCGATCAGAAGCGTTTTTCCGGCCGTGATGGAGAGGGCGGTGACATGCGCTTTTACCATAGTTTCGATGGTGGGTATGCCGATCACGGGTACATCGAATCGCATATCCTGATTTGGTTTGGCGACCTTTACGATTACCAGTGACTTCCCGGGCAACAAATCGGCGGCCCGCAGCATGGTGGCATCGGTGCCCTCCATCGCCTCGATGGCCACGACGGCGCGATCCTTTACCACGATGGTCTGGCCGAGATCGAGCCTGGCGATCTCGCGAGCCACGGACAGCCCGTAGTCGATCGAAGCCTGTTCATCCCGGTTCGGGGAGCGTCGGGTGAGGACTCCGGCCGGGGCGAGCGCGTCGGAAATAAGCGCCGTGGAATCGATGACCTCCACACCCTCCTTTTCAAGCTCGGCGACGACGGCGCCGATGAGGCTGTCGGTGTTCTTGCGCTTCAAGCCGGCCAGCATGCGGATCATGCGAATGTCCGGCAGGGATGATCCAAAGATCTGGACGTGTTTGACCTGACCCGCCAGGATCGCGTGGGTCACCTGCTCGCGCTTGAAGAACCGGAGCAGCTTTCCCAGTTGTCCCACCCCCATCCATTCGAGATCGGTGGTGAGCCGCTCGATCTCCGGTGAGGTCTCTCCTCGAATGGCGGCTACGACGATATCGAGCCCTCGGGCTCGTGCGGATTCAAGTACCAGGAGGGGAAACCGGCCATTCCCGGCTATGAGTCCATATTTCACTTCGCCACCCCGCGTTTCGATTCCTCCACGAAACGTATAAGGTAGTCGATTTCCGGCCGGCCGCCGAGTTCCTCCCGGATCTTCATCATCGCCTGGCCGGTGTTGAGCTTCGACGCCAGCAGCAGCCGAAACGCGTGGTGGATCGCGTCGATCTGCTCGCGGGTGAATCCCTTTCGCTTCAGGCCGATGGTGTTCGGCCCAAAACAGGTGGCGTGATTGCCGGCGCTGAGCGCAAAAGGTAACCCGTCCTTGACCAGCACGGCGAAAGCGCCTAGAAAAGCGTGCCGACCCACCCGGCAATACTGATGAACGCCGACATACGCACCCAGGGTGGCGTGATCCTCCACCGTCACGTGCCCGGCGAGCGAGGCGCCGTTGGCGAACACGACATGGTTTCCGATGTGGCAGTCATGGGCCACGTGCGCTCCGGCCATGAAGAGGTTGTCGGACCCCACGGACGTGACTCCCCCTCCCCCGGCGGTACCGCGATGCAAGGTGGAGTGCTCTCTGAAAACATTCCGTTCTCCGATGACGGCTCGCGTCTCCTCGCCTTGGAACTTGAGATCCTGGGGAATCAGGCCGGCCGAACTGAAAGGGAAGAACCGTGTTCCCGAGCCCACCTCGAGCGGTCCTTCGAGGACACAGTGGCTCTCGAGGCGGACGCCCGGAGCAATTTTCACGCGATCTCCCACCACGCAAAAGGGGCCGACAAACGCATCTTTATCGACCTCCGCTTCAGGAGAGACGATTGCGGTCGGGTGAACCACCGTCAAACTCACGCCTCGGCGGCGGGCAGCGCAGGGTCGCGGCAAATCTTCGATCGATCAACGAGAAGCAACGTGATCTCAGCCTCAGCCGCGACGCAACCGTTCACTAGGGCTTCTCCGTACAATTTGATAAACCGGGACTTCAACTTCAGTACTTTAAGCTCCAATCGGAGGACATCTCCGGGAAAGACCGGCTGCCGGAAGCGCGCCGAATCAACCCCCGTGAAGAGCATCAGCTTTTCCTCCGGTCTGGGCATCTCATGAAAGACGAGCATGCCCGCCGTTTGGGCCATCGCTTCAACCACCAGTACGCCCGGCATCACCGGCGTTCCGGGAAAGTGACCCTGGAAAAAAGGCTCGTTGATGGTCACATTCTTGATACCCACAATCCGGACCTTGGATTCTATTTCGACGATACGATCCACGAGCAGGAAAGGGTAGCGGTGCGGAATCATCCGCATGATGTCATTGCTTTCGTATATGGTTTCCATGATCAGTGGCCAGAGGTCAGTGGTCGGTGGTCAGTGGTCAGACTTAAGAAATCAGCATCTTGAAGTCGTGTTTAGTGTTGGTAAGTCCGCACAGCTCTTCCAGCTCCATGAGCCGAGACTATCGGAGATGGCAAACAATCTGAGGTTTCGATTCCCCTCATCTCTTTGATCCTTCCTCCTGACCTCCGGCCACTGACCTCTGGCCACTGACCTCTCGTTCCAGCGCTTGGAGACGCTGGAGGAGTTCAGGAAGCCGGTAAAATATCGCCACCGCACGCTTCCAGCTCCGCTCGTCCCGAGCCGGCGTTCCGGCCACGCGTTGGCCATCCGGCACATCACGAGTTACACCCGCCTGCCCCATCACAATGACGCGATCGCCAATCCGCACCTGTGGATTGGTACCCACACTTCCGGCAATGATCGTGCACCGTCCCACCTGGGTGCCGCCTGAGAACCCGGTCAACGAAGCGATGACGGTATCCTCGCCGATCGCGCAATTGTGTGCGACCTGCACCAGATTATCGATCTTGGCTCCACGTCGAATCCGGGTTGACCCGAAGGTCGCCCGGTCGATGCAGCAGTTGGCGCCGATTTCCACGTCGTCTTCAATATCGACGCGGCCGGTTTGAAGAAGCTTCACCTGATGACCATCCTCGTCGGGAACGAAACCGAAGCCATCGGCACCGATCACCGTGCCCGCGTGGATGAGCACGCGCTGCCCGATCGAGACGTCGGAATAAATCGTCACATTGGGCCGGATTACGGAATCGTCGCCGATCTGGACGCGGTCGCCGATCACGACGCCCGAATGAAGCGTTACCCGGTCGCCGATCCGGCATTCACGGCCGACGGTGACACGGGGGTGAATCCTTAGTCCCGCGCCGAGACGGGTGCCGCATTCATACGAGAAATCGGCCGAGATGTGCGGCTCGGACGGGGGCGCGGCCGCGAAGATCTGAATAAGTCGGGCGAAGATCAGTTTGGGATGGGGGTGAACCAGGAGCGGGGCCTCGCCGAGGCCCTCACCGGTCGAAACGACGAAGGCCGAGGCCCGGCTGTCTGCGATCCTGGACCTCAGCCCTGACTCCATGGCGAGCGTGATATCGCCGGGACCGGCGTCGTCAAAAGGACGTACGCGCGAAACCATGACCTGAGGATCGCCCTGGGCGCCGGCGCCGGTTAAGGCCGCCAGTTCTGCGAGCGTGTGTTCCACACGGGATCACGGTTTCTTCGGCGCCGGAGGGCGGGCTGCGCCGGTTCCGGCCGGAGCGGTGGCGGCAGCGGCGCCGCCGGGTGAAGCCGAGGACGTCGTGGCGGTCGATTTGTTATACGCCTCGATAAAATCCCGCGTGATATCGAGCGTGGGCTCGACATAGGCTAGTCCACGGGCCTGGTAGAGGACGGCGGCTTCCAGAACGATCACGATGCCGCGTTGCTTGCAGTAATTATCGAGAAAGACGTTGATCCGCTCTCCAACCGGCTCGGTGGCTTCACCGAGCGCCTTTCTGATGTCACGATCCATCTTCTGCTGCTCAGCCTGGCCGTCCACCTTCAATTCTTCGAGTTCCTCCTGCTTGCGCGCCCTCGCTTCAGGCGTGAGGTTGGGCCCCTGTTTTTCGAGCTCGTTGGTAATGGCTTGAGCCCGCTGGAGCATGGAGTCGAGCTTGGCCCTCCGCTCCCGGAACTGATCTTCCACGCGTTTGATCTGGGCCACGAGCTGCGTGATGCCCCCTTCCGGATTGGAGAAGGCCCCGGTATTGACCACTGCGATCTTGCCTGTGGGTACGATCATTGCGGACGGATTGGTCTGGGAACCGGCCTGGCCCGAGGGCGGATTCTCCTGTGCAAAAACGGTCAACGGGATCATCGAGACGCCGAGCGTCACGAGGATCGCTCTACATAGCTTCATAGTTGCTCCTTGAATGGTAAAATAAACGGTACATTCTAACATTTCCTGTTTCATCCGCAAATCCGGAAGCCGATGAGTCCCTGGGAGGTTAGAAAGTCCGGCCGATGCTGAATCGAAAGACGCTTCGCTCCTCCAGGAAGATCTGGTTCGGGCTCGGTTGCGTCTTCGCGTTCGGGTTATAGGCCCAGATCAGGCGGAACGGGACGTTGACGACCGGCAGTTGAAACCGGAACTCGATGCCGGTCGAAGCGCGGTAGTTCCGAAGTCCCTTCCAGCCGCGCTCCCCTCGGGAGAGGAAGATGTTGTCGGTAGTCTGGGCGAAGCCCCTGACCAGCACGTCGTTGAAGCCCAACGGGATCTCGCCCGGAGGAGTGCCCTGCGCGAGGCGGGCCGCCTGTTCCTCCTCAAAGGTGGCTATCTGCCCATCCGCATTCACGGTGATGGGCACGCCGAAGGGATTCAGGATCTGCTTGAGGGGGTTCGAAATGATCTGCTGATCGCGATAGGAGCGGATATTGAAGGCCGACCCGACATCGAGAAAGAGCGCCGCGGTCAGCGGCCCGGCGATCGGGACCCGGTATTCGAAATTGAAGAGCATCTGCGTGTCCCCGCCTACGGGGATGAAGGACTGGGAAGTGAGACGATTGGTGAAGGTGAAATTGGTAATCAGATCCTGGCGGACGAAGGCATCGGCGATTCCCGGTTCGCCTGTCATCTTCACCGGCAACGGAGTGGCATTGAGCGGATCGGTGGCGGAAGCCAGCACCACCTCCACCTGGGTCGTGGTCAGCCGTTGCTCGGTAGGCACGACCGGGGAGATCGAGCGGATGTTGTATCCGCGAATGTCCTGCTCTCCGCCAAGGAAGAACCGGGAGAAGATCGGCGTTCCCCCGACGAATGAGAGCGAATTCGAATTGAAGACCGTGGCTCCGTAGGTCCCGATGTGAGTGGCCAAGGCGCGGAAGCCGAGCGTGCCCGGTTTCCCGAAAATCGATTTGAATTTCCAGGGAGCCGGGCGGAACCACTTGTACTCCATCCCCGGCTGGATCAGCTTGACGTCGCCGCCCAGGATCCCTCCGCTCAGACCCATCGTCAGCGAGAAACTCTGGCCGGCGGTCGGATCGAGCGCGGAGTTGAGCGAAGAGTAGAAAAACGAGGGCGTGATCGTGCTCGTGAGGATGTTCGGTTGCCGGAACGAGACCGGAATGTCGTTGGTGTTATCGGCATCCCGGTTGACCGGCGGATCCTTGATCGAGGTCTTGTTGATCGAGTAGGAGAGGCCCACGCGGCCATATTGCCCAAGCTTCGGGAACTTCTTCGTGAGCGTCCGGAACGGCGTGCTGGAAAAGATGCTGATGCCGCTGCTCTGCTGGGTGAAGAGCGACTCGCTGGGAATCCCGAAGGCGAGGGTCGAACTGCCGCTGAGCGACCCGAACCCACCGAAAGCCAGCCCTCCGCTGAAGAAATCGAGGCTCTGAGTGAATACCGTGAACCCCGCGGAGATATTCCGGTCAAATACGTAAGGCTCCGTAAACGAGAAGGACGCGGTCTTCTGCCGGTTGCCGGCAGCCAGGCTGACGCTGAGCGATTCTCCGTAGCCGAGGAGATTATTGGTGGAGTAATCGATGCCGAAGAAGCTGCCGCCGATCCCGCTCGCACCGCCGGTGAACTGGATCTGGTTGCGGCCTTTTTCCTTGACTTTCAGTTCGTACTCGACCGTGCCCTCCTTGTCGTTGGTTCTCGGGATGCCATCCTCCTCCTTGATCTCCTCGAAGAGGCCCAGCTGGTTCAGCCGCAGCAGGCTGTTCTTCCAGGCCAGCTGATTGAAGATCTCACCCTCGCTGACGAACATCTCCCGGCGGAGCACCTTGTCGCGGGTGATGTGGTTGCCGGTGAACTCGAGACGACTGAGCGTGAACTGCTTGCCTTCTTCGATGTCGATGGAGAAATCAGCCAACCGCGCGCCGGGATGGGCCGGATCGTCCCTTCGGGTCTGTTCATTGTCGCCGGGAATGGCCAGCATCTGGATGTAACCCCGGGAACCGTAAAGATCGCGCAAGGTCTCATAGACCCCTTTCTGAATCACCGTGGACTTGATGATCTCGCCTTCTTTCAAGCCGATTACCGCCAGAATCTGATCTGAAGTGAAGACGGTGTTGCCGGAGACCGAGATTTTGCCGAACCGGTATGGTTTCCCTTCCTCCACCGGAACGACGATGCGGAGCCCTTTCTTGGGTTTCCGGAGAAGCGGCAGGGGTATGCCGCCGCCCTGGGTCATCCCCTCGACCCATGGCTTCCCGAATTGGGCGTCGAGGTAACCATTCCCCGTCAGCACAAAGAACCGCACCCGCTGCAAATCCTGATCAAGCGCCTGGGGATTGTAGACGTCCTTGGATGAAAAGACGGTGAACAGCCCCTTCTGTTTCACCAGTTTCATGGCGCCGCGGAGTTTCTTCGACGAGAAGACCTTGTTGCCTTCGAACTCGATTTTCAGCACTCGCACGCGAGGTCCTTCATTGATCATGAACGTGAGGGCGATGGCGGCGGTGGATAGCGCCTCTTCATCCACCGTTACGGCGGCGTCGGGGTGGCCCTTCTCTTCGAGGAGCTCTTTCAGGACGCGGATCGCGTTTTGGCCCTTCGACCGGTCCCAGGCTTCCTCCTTCGACACGCCGACTTTCCGCTCTCTGAATTTTTGCAGCACGTCGCTCTCCTGCATCGACTTCAAGCCGGAGAACTTCAGGTCGCGAATGATGGGATTCTCCTGCACATCGAAAACGACCACTTTGCCGCCCTGCTCGCCGTCGCGGGAGAAGACGCGGATCATGGAGAAGAACCCCTGAGCCCAGAGCGCCTGCAGGTCGCGTTCGAGCTGGGCCGGATTATAAGGATCGCCCTTGCGGGTCTGGATGTAATAGAGAAGCGACTCCCGGGGAAATCGTCGGTTTCCCTGGAAGACAACCTCTTCAACGAGGACGTTCGGCTCTTGCGTTTCTCGGGCGGTGACGGGGGTCTGGATGAGGGCCATCAGCATGATGACGGATAGCGCTGCAAGCAGGGTCCGGACCATAGGCTCCTCTGCCCGTAAACGTGAGCGACAGCAGCAGTGGGTAATCCTCAGCCTCAAAACGAGCGAGCAAGTTCCTTTTCTTGGGATAACCTTTCGCGGGCGCGGCTAGAGCGTGACCAGGGCGTCGTCGGCGCGCGCCAGTTCCAGAGCGCGGAACTGCAACTGGTTGCTCTCGAGAGAAATCTCCACTACCGATCCCTCCGGAAACCGCCGCTGAATGATGGCCTCCGAGAGCGGATCTTCTACATATTTCTGCAGGGCCCGGCGCAGGGGACGCGCCCCGTAGCTGCGGTCGGTGCACGTTTTTTGAACGATCCACCGCATGGCCTCTTCGGTTAAACGAGCCTCGATCTTCACCTGACCCATCGTCTTATTCAACTGCTTGGACAAGAGATCCACGATGCGGAGCAGGTCGTTATCGGTCAGCGACTGGAAGATGATGATCTCGTCGAGCCGGTTGAGGAATTCCGGATTGAACGTCTGTCGGACGGCGCTCGTCACTTCTTCTTCCATCTTGGCGTCGGAAACGTCCGCCGTGGCCTGGAAGCCCATGTGTCCGCGCTTCTGGATAAACCGCGCGCCGATGTTCGACGTCATGATGATGATCGTATTCTTGAAGTCGACCGTGTTGCCCAGACTGTCGGTCAGCTGGCCGTCTTCGAAGACCTGCAGCAGGATGTTGAAGACGTCCGGATGCGCCTTCTCGATTTCGTCCAACAGGACAACGCAATAGGGACTGCGTTTCACCCGCTCGGTCAACTGCCCGCCCTCTTCGTGGCCTACATATCCCGGGGGCGACCCGATCAGCTTGGAGACCGAATGCTTCTCCATGAATTCGGACATATCGAAGCGGATCATCGCCCGGTCGGTACTGAAGAGAAAGTCGGCCAACGAGCGGGCGACTTCGGTCTTACCCACGCCCGTCGGGCCGAGGAAGAGGAAGCTCCCGACCGGCCGGCTTGGATTCTTCAATCCCGCGCGCGAGCGCCGAATGGCCCTCGCCAGCGCCGAAATCGCCTTGTCCTGGCTGATGATCCGGGAGTGGAGTTCCTCTTCGATCCGAAGCAGCTTTTCGATCTCCTCCTCCTTGATCGACGTGACCGGAATGCCGGTCCAGCGGGAGATCACTTCTTCGATGTCCGCTTTGCTGACTTCGACGCATTCCTCCTCGAGCGCGGCACCGTCGGGTTCATCCGAGTAGTAACGCATCCGTTCGCGCCGCACCATCGGAGACGCGAGTTCGGTCGAGGATCGCTGGCGTTCGGCGTTGATGGCGGCCTGCCGGAGCTTGGCGCGGGCGCCGGCTTCGTCGATCAGATCGATCGCCTTGTCGGGTAAAAACCGGTCGGTGATGTACCGGTTGGAGTAATAAACCGCATTGGCGATCGCCCCGCCCACATAGCGCACATGGTGGAAACCCTCATACCGATCCTTGATGCCGTCCAGGATCGTGATCGTCTCCTCTTCGTTGGGAGGCGGCACGCGGATGGCCTGGAATCGCCGTTCCAGGGAGCGGTCCTTCTCGATCGTCTTCCGGAATTCGCTCGGTGTGGTGGCGCCGATGCACTGCACCTCGCCGCGGGAGAGCGCCGGTTTCAAAATGTTGGCAGCATCGAGCGATCCTTCGGCGCTGCCGGCGCCGACCAGGGTATGCAGTTCGTCAACGAATACGATGTACTGCGGATTCTCGATCAACTCCCGCATGATCGACTTGAGGCGCTCTTCAAACTGGCCGCGGTACTTGGTGCCGGCGACGATCAGGCTCAGGTCGAGGGCCAGAATCCGTTTGTGCCGCAGGAACGGTGGTACCTCCTGGGCGACGATCCGCTGGGCCAGTCCTTCCACGATGGCCGTCTTTCCCACGCCGGGCTCGCCGATCAGGACCGGGTTGTTCTTGGTCCGCCGCGCCAGGATCTGGAT
>JACQTD010000343.1 GCA_016210985.1 Acidobacteriota bacterium | reverse complement strand
CAGTTCTCGCTCTGAGCCGCCGGGCGCAAAATGTAGAAACTCCAGGGCCCGGCTGCAGCCGGGCGCAATAGGTAGAAACTTCAACAGGGCGTGCAGGGGCCCCAGCAAGTAACATTCGATTTCGGGCTGGAGAGCTCTCATGTGCGGGATCCAGCCCTTCCAGTTTCTCGGTAAACGCATCCAAAAATTTGAAAGTGCCCGGGATCGCCGTTCGGATGAAAACCTATTAAGTTGAGGTTTGCCTTATAGTTCAAGGTGGAGTTGTGAAAGGAACATGACTTGCACCAACTAAATAGGTTTTTAGCGATTCTCAGACTATCCAATCGGAGTGGGGAACATATGATTCTAGGTAAGTTGGTAATCTCGCTGACGCTTTCGGCGTTACTTGCGGGTGGTGTGGTCGCCTTGGGAGCCCAGGGGAGTACCGGAGCGATTACCGGAACGATTACTGACCAGAAGCAAGCCGTCATACCAGGCGCGAACGTCATGGTGAAGAACCTCTTGACGAACGCGACCCGGGCAGCAACGGCCGACGCTGAAGGGCGGTTTCGTTTCGATGGTCTCCCGGTATCGACGTACGAGCTGACGGTGGAACAGGGCGGCTTCGCCAAGTACTTGCGTGGACCGATCACGCTCAACGCCAATCAGATCGCCTTCCTGGAGGTCGAGATGAAGGCGGCGACCGTTCAGGAGGTGGTCACCGTCACTACGGACGTCACCCTGCTGAACAAGACCAATGCAGAAGTGGGTGTGCGTTTCCAGCCCCGCCAGATTGCGGAGCTGCCGCTTTCGACCAACCGGAACATTCTGAATCTGGCTCTGTTCGCCGCGGGCGTGAGCCAGCTTTCATCGGGGAATTCGCAGTTTTCGCAGGGTGGGACCGGCGGCGCGAACATCAGTTTTTCGGTGAATGGCATGCGCACCCGGTCGAACAATTTCATGGTCGACGGTCAGGACAGCAACGATCCGAGTATCACGGGGTTGCAGCAGCCGTTCAACAACCCCGATCTGATCCAGGAATTCCGCATGATCACCAACCAGCCCGCGGCCGAATACGGTCGTGCCGCCGGGTCGGTGATCAACATCATCACCAAGAGCGGTAGCAACGGGTTTCACGGCTCCGCCTTCATCTTCCACAATGACAACGCGCTGAATTCACGAAGCAATCTGGATAAGCGAAACTTCACGAGCGCGCCATTCCGGGACGAGAACCAATTCGGCGTCACGCTCGGCGGCCCGATCTTGAGAAATAAGACCTTCTTCTTCGGCTCGCTCCAGCGCTGGCGGGATCGGCAGTTGGGTTCTGGGACCACCATCAATGGTGTGCCGACTGCCGAGGGCCGGGCTTTGCTCCAAACACTGGCCGGCACCCGGCCGCAGTTGCAGGCGCTCCTTCAATTCTTGCCTGCCGCGCAATCGCCGCTTGGGAGGACTGTCGCGGTTACCGCCGACGGGCAGACGCTGGCGATACCTGTAGGCTCGCTCACCGGTTCGACTTCGATCGGATTCTGGAACTGGCAGACTTCCGGAAGGATCGATCATCATTTCAGCGACAACCACACGATCGGCGGTAGGTACCTTTACAACGATTCGCTTAACGCGGGCAGTGGACAGGCGACGCCCGCCGGCCTGACCACGGTCGTGCCGAGCCGGCAGCAGGCGATAACCTTTTACTCGACGAACGTACTCACGCCGAGGCTCCTCAGCGAGTTCAGGATCTCGTGGCAGCGACACGGGAGCACGACCACGGCTTCGGACACCTCCTCCGAGACGATTCCTTCGATCGAAGTCCCCGAATTGGGTTTGATCGGATTCAACGCGGCGGCTTCAAGGACAGCCATCGGGCTGGCGGTCAACCTGCCGCAGTTCCGTTTTAACAACACCTACCAGCTTCAGGAGACCATTTCGTACACCGCCGGGGCGCACGCGATCAAAGCCGGAATCGACTTCCGGCGGATCGACGTGAAGTCGTTCTTCATTCCCACCACGCGCGGGCTGCTGCGTTATCCGACGCTTCAGCGGTTGGTGGACGACAATGCGGAAGCCGCCAACAAGAACGCGCCATTGCCGGGCGGCCAGACGCTGCTCTACGTAAAGTATTACGACTACTTTGCGTTTGTGCAGGATGAGTGGCGAGTCAGCCCCAATTTTACCTTGAATTTCGGAGTGCGGTATGAGACCCCCGGGAACGCCTATGACAGCGTGCTTGGGGTCAATCGTAGCATTATCGCGACCAACGGCAATAATCCGGCCTTCGCGCTCAGTCCGGTTCCCAAGAGGGATTTCAACAACTTCCAGCCCCGTTTCGGGTTCAGCTGGAATCCTCACACCGCCGAAGGCAGCTGGCTTCGGTGGATCACGGGCGGTGATCGCCTCGTCGTCCGCGGCGGGTATTCGCGAACGAACGACTACGCGTTCCTCAACATCCTGCTCAACACCTGGAGCGCCTTCCCGTTCGTGGCCGCGATCAACAACTCCAACCTGGCCAATGCCTTTACGGTGTTGCCGACTCTTGGCTTCAATCCGGCCACAAACGTCAATCAATTAACCCGTACGATTGTCGGCGCCGATTTCCGGTCCCCTTACGCCGATCAGTACAACTTCGAGGTTCAACGCGAATTGAACAACGACACGGTGCTGCGGGTGGGCTGGGTGGCTACCAAGGGTACCGCCCTATTCCAAACGATCGATGGAAACCCGGCATTACCTCGCACGGCTTCGACGCAGCCGCTGGTCCGGGTTGATCCGACTCAAGGGGTGCGACGGCTTCGGGCGAACGCCGCGTCCTCCATCTATCATTCAATGCAGGTCAGCATGGAACGCCGGCTGACCAAGGGTTTCAGCGCCGGCGCCCATTACACTTGGAGTGCTTTCATCGACGACGCCTCGGAGATCTTCAATCCGTCTGTCGCCGGAGAAATCGCGGTTTCCCAGGACTCGTTCAATCGTCGGGCCGACCGTGGGCGTTCGACTTACGACCGGCCGCATCGCCTGTCGATCCACGCAGAGTACGAGCTGCCCTTCTTCAGGAATCAGGAAGGCTTCATCGGACGAGCGCTCGGAGGATGGGAGTTAAACACCTTTGTCACCCTCCAGAGCGGCGCGCCGTTCACGCCGCTAAATGGTTCTGATCCCACCGGCGCACTGGCCGGTATCGATGGCTTGGTCGGGAACTCGATCCGAGCCAACCTGAACACCAGCCTCAACCTGTCAGGCATGTCGGTCGAGGAACTGGTTCGGGCCGGCGGCGCAAGCCTCTTTTCACGAGTGACAGCGCCGCAGCGCGTCGGTAATGTCGGACGGAACTCGCTCCGGGCCGATGGAATTCAGAACCTCGACCTGGGCATCGTCAAGAACACCCGGATCACGGAGAACCATCGTATCCAGTTTCGGGCTGAGTTCTACAATGCTACCAACACCAGGAATTTCGGCATTCCGACGGCCGCCATCAGTTCGACGGCCTTCCTGAATCAGTGGGGTACCGACGGCGGAAACCGCAGGATCACCCTCGGTCTCCGCTGGACGTTCTAGATAAAAAGTAACTGCACGTTTTGTATAAGACCCGATCCCGGTTTCCGGGGTCGGGCCTTTTTTTTAGCGATCGAAATGTCCGCGGATGAACACGGATAAACGCCGATGGAGTGGGAATTCTTGCCGGGCGTATTTCGCAAAACCCGGACGAATCCTATCGGTGATGATCCGTGTTCATCTGTGGCTTCGATAGACCTGCGCTGTGGAACCGTCCGGGAGTGGATATTCCCGCCACAACTGAAAACCCACAAGCATCTTCGGATTCCGGGTGAGCGCCCTCTCGGTCGCCGTCGGCTCCACGAGCGGCCCTGATGCAGATCGCGCGACGAGAAAGTCTACGGAGTTCAAGTACGCGATGGTCGATTCTGCCAGGAGGTAGGTCACTTCCACACGAGGCTCTTTGGGCTCGAACGTAGCAGCGGTTTCGGCGTAATAGCGAAAGTTCGAGGGGTTGAAGAACGGAAGATTCGACGTGATTCCAATCCTGATCGGCCGGCCATAGGAAGGGCCCTGTGCACGGAGGTCTCCGAAGATCCGTTCGACCGGCCATCCCGGACGCTCCGGTCGATGGTCAAATCGCAGCAAATTGTGCCCCATGAAGACCAGGCGCGGGCCCCGGCGGTCACTGCTTCCGACATAAATCCCGCTACCGCCAGTGGGCGGCCACTGCGTTTGAAGAAAGCTCGCCGCGCATAAAAGAACGAGCGCGCCTTTGACGGCGAGGCTTCGCCAGTCATTCGACCTTCGATTCATCCACGCGACCGACAAGACGGCCACGATGGCCAGCATCGGCGCGGTGTACCTCGGGTTCTTATTGCTGAGCAGCGTGAGGGAGAAATAGGCTCCAGCCAGGAGAAGGAAAAGGTGGAGTGTTCCGTTGCGCTGCCTTCTCCACGCGTAACATGCGCCGAAGGCGAACAGCACGAAGAAAGGCGCCTGCAGTTGATAATTGAGCAGGAAATAGGGGTAGGCCAGGAATGACAACAGGCTCAGCGTGGGCGGATGCCCCTGCTCGATCGCGTTATTTCGATTCACCTGAAAGATGGCAACCGTGTCCTGAAGGTGAGGCACATACCAGACGGCCGCCAGACCGGCAGCCGCAAGGAGCGCCAGGCCGAGATGGCTGAGACGTAGACGATCTCTATCCTTCAAGGCGTGCCAGGCGCTGACGATCACCGGGAGCCAGAGAAAGAAGACGAAAGTCTGTTTCGTCAGTCCCCCGAGACCGAGGCTGACACCGAAGAGCACCGACCAACCCCTCGAACGCAGGCCGTCCGTGCGCAGATAGGCGTAGAAACTGCAAGCGACGGCCGTGATCAGCATGAACTCGATGAAGCCATCGTGGAGCAGCCAGGCCACGATAGGGAATGCCGGCAGTATCACAGCCGCCCAGATTCCCGTCGTCGGACCGCAGGTTCGGATTCCAATCCCGTAGGTGGAGGCCATGAGCAGTGCCAGGAGCGCGAGGTTCACATAAAGAGCGGCCTCCAAGGGCTGCGGGATGAGCAAAAGGAAACCGGCAACCGCCAGGTGGTAGAGCGGCGCGTAGACGTGAGACCGGTGAAAGAACTCGGCGGCGAACGGTTCGAGTCCTTCCTGAGCGGCCCGAAAAAACTGGAGCGAGGTTACAAGGTGATCGGACGGATCCCAACTCGGGGGAGACTGATTTTCCCGGACCCAAAGCAGCGTTGAAGCTGCATAAAACACATAGGCGACGATGCAGAGGCCCTGGGAGCGGATGCGTTCCGCACGTGCGGTCCCAGAGGAAAGCGAACCCGTTACCGCCAGTGTCGCCAATAGAACCAGCCGGCCGGCCGGTAGGGGAACGGATAGACTCTGGGCGGCCGGCGGCGCTGACGGTAGGCGTCGAGCGACTCAGGCACCTCCTGAAGCGGCTTTCGATTCATTTCCGCCTCGGTGAATTCGATCTCCGGACCCTCGAACGTCACCGGACGCGTCAGTTGCATCTGCAGAGTTGTGCCTCGGGAGAGATTGACGCCCGGTCCGCGCGTGAGCAGCACGGCTACCAGTGCCGCGGCGGCGCCCGCACCTGCACCGATCGCCGCGTCCTGCCCGCCACGGCCCGCGATGGCGCCAATGATCGCGCCGGTTCCGGCAGATTGCGAGATCACGGCAGCGTCTTGACCGGCAGAACTTTCACCGGAGATCCGCCCGTCTCCATCTTCCATACGCTGGCGGGACCTTCCATCTGTCCCGGTCAGCACGCCAGAAATCTCCTTCGATACGCCGTTCGGGAGGATGATCTGGTCAAACCGGATCACCATCTCTCCCCGGCCCGAGATCCGTCCCGGTTGCTTAAGTCCGACAATCGTTCCCCGCATGTCGCTGCCGCGGGGAATCGCAATCCGCCTGCCGGCCGTGATTGGGAAGATCGTCTGGAGATAAACCTGATCCCCGATCCTCGCATTTCGACTACTTACGGAATTCATCAAGACCAGGGGAATCTTCGTGCCTATGGGCACTTCCCATCCGTCCTCGTCCCTGTCCTGAGCCTTCGCACACAGCGAGAACGGACTCAGCAGAAAAACCACGATGAGCAGCGCACTGACTTTCTTTATTGAGAGTGACCCTTCCATTTTGGTCGTCCTCCCGGGGGACACCTATTGTAATAGAACTCGATTAGAAAAGCGTTAGGACAAGATTAAATCCTCATTAGCGACCGTAGTCCGGTCCTTGGCTTCTCTGTTGGCACAGCCTATCCTTCACGCCTGTGATCTCAACTGAAGCCATTCGCAGGCACAGAGTGGCGCCCGCTCCCGTACTCATACTCGGCCGGCCGAATGTCGGGAAATCAACGCTTTTCAACCGGTTGATTGGTCAACGGCGTTCTATTGTCGGTGATGAACCCGGGATCACGCGGGACCGGATTTACGGGGAGGCGGAATGGCAGGGCCGGAGATTCGATTTAGTCGACACAGGGGGGATTCTCATGGGAGACGATGCGATTCTCCCATCCCGGATCTTCGAGCAGGTTCGCTTCGCGCTCACGGAGTCTGCCATCGTGCTGTTCGTCGTCGACTCGCGGGCTGGCGTCACGGCTGCGGACGAGCAATTAGCCAAACATCTTCATAAGTGGGGCGGCCGTGTCCTGCTGGTGGCCAACAAGGCCGATTCTTCCCTGTGGGAGATGCATGCTGAGGAATTTCGCCGCCTCGGATTCGAGCGCTCTTTCGCGGTGTCGGCGGAGCAGGCCCGCGGCCTTTCTGAGATGTTGGATGCCCTCCTGGAGGAGCTGCCGAATGAGGAGGAAGGAACAACCGGGGGGAAAAGCAAGGAAATCAAAGTCGCCGTCATCGGTCGTCCGAATGTTGGTAAATCTAGCCTTATCAATAAATTGCTTGGATCAGAACGGGTCATCGTCTCTCCCGTGCCCGGCACAACCCGGGATGCCGTGGACAGCATGCTTGCTCATGGAGGCCACGACTTCCGGCTGATCGATACCGCCGGGATCCGGAAACGCTCGCACATCCAGGCCAAAGCGGAACGGATGTCGGTGCTGATGGCGGAACGGCATCTGAAGCGGGCCGACGTGGCCGTGTTGCTGCTTGATGCCGTTGAGGGGCCGACGGCTACTGATGCAACGATCGCAGCCATCGGGAGCGACGCCGGAAAGTCGATGATTCTCGCCGTCAACAAATGGGACCTGGTCACGAAGTCCAAGGGAATCGGCAGCGAATTCGAGCAGCGGGTGCGGGATCGGCTCAAGTTCGTCGACTATGCACCCATCGTCTTTATCTCCGCACTCAGCGGGCACCGGGTGTCGAAGTTATTGCCGCTTGCCGTGAAGGCCTTTGAAGCCAGGCATCTGCGGATTTCGACCGGCGAGCTCAACCGGGTCTTCGAGGCGGTCCTTTCGGATCCGCGCGCCATGGATGTAGCCAAGGCGCTGCGCTTGCATTACATCACCCAGGCCGACACCGATCCTCCCACCTTCGTGGTCTTCGCTTCGGCGCGATCCGGGAAGATGGGTGAGTCGATCGAACGATATCTCAATCACCAGTTACGGGCACGGTATGAGTTCTTCGCCACGCCCATCCGCGTCAGGCTTCGACGGCGGTGAGGTCGCGTTCCCAGGTTCGGCGCGGGATGGGCATGCCAGGGACCGGCCT
>JACQTD010000342.1 GCA_016210985.1 Acidobacteriota bacterium | reverse complement strand
CGGGACCATCAGGACTTGTTGAAGCACCGCCTGCACGACAATCGGGACTTGCGTACACTGGCCGATCTCTACTCCCCCGGCCGCCCGGGTTTCTTCAACACAACAGCGGAACCCAGTTCGGCGACCGTGCGACCTTCGATATCACGTTTCGCTACCCGAAGACGATGACGTTCGTGGGCACGGGAACGCCGGTCGCCTCCGCGTCGGCCGGGGCGGATACGGGTTTGGCGAAATGGACGAGCGGTTCGACCGAGCTGGCGGTTGCGGGCTTCAACTACGGCAAATTCAAGAAAAAGGCGGTGACCGATAAGGAGTCCGGCTACGAGATCGAGTTTTACGCGAACGATAAGGTTCCCGACGAACTGAGAGGGGTTCAGGCCATGATCGACGAGGTCGATCGGGAAGGTAACTCATCCATGACCACCTTGGGTTCCGTCTCCACGACCCGAATGGCCGATTCCATGCTCGCCGACGCGCAGAACGCGACCCGGCTCTATAATTCCTTCTTCGGAAAACTGCCTTACTCCCGCCTGGCCATCACACAACAGCCCGCGGCGTTCTTCGGCCAGGCTTGGCCCACGCTGGTATACATGCCCTATACCGCTTTCATGGACGCGACGCAACGTGCGCAGCTTTTCGGCGCCCGTGGCGGAACCGACACCTCGTGGGAGTACGTCGGCCCCCACGAAATCGCTCACCAGTGGTGGGGACACCTTGTCGGGTGGAAAAGCTATCACGATCAATGGATGAGTGAAGGCTTTTCCGAGTTTTCTGCGTCCCTGTTTGTTCAGTTTATCCTGAAAGACACGGACAAGTTTGTCGAATTCTGGGAGAACCAGCGAAAGCGCATCGTTGAATCGTCACCGGCTACGTTGGGCCGGAAGCCCTTCATGATCGGTCCTGTCACCCAGGGATTTCGATTGAGCAGCGCCAAGACCGGCGCCGTCTACCCGAATCTGGTCTACCCTAAAGGCGCCTACATTCTCCACATGCTGAGAATGTTGATGTACGACCGACGAACCGGCGACGCTCAATTCATGAAGATGATGAAGGACTTCGTCAGGACCCATTTCAACAAGGACGTCTCCACCGGCGATTTCAAGCGGATCGTCGAGAAGCACATGACGAAGGAGATGGATGTCGACCAGAACGGCCGGATCGACTGGTTCTTTGATCAGTGGGTGTACGGAACCGAAGTGCCCAGTTACAACTTCGATTACAAAATCGCTTCCGACGGCTCGCTTTCGGGTCGCATCAGCCCTCCCTTTCATCCGGTCGGGAGTTTGGAGCCCTGCGCGCAGGCCGGTGCTGCCAAGCACTAGTTGACGACCGGTTCGTTATCCTTCTTGAATTCCTCTCCTTTGAAAATGTACTGTTTAATCCAGTCGTATTTATCACGGAGCAGCGTGACGCCATTAGCGAGGTCATCTTTCATCCAGTCGCGCAGTTGGTCGCCATCCGAAACATAGTAGTAGAGAGCGTAAATAAAGGAGTGCTGCTCCGTCCCGGCATCATAATTGCCCGCAGTTCCCGTGAAGCCTCGACATCGGCCGCCTGAGGCGGTACCAAGCTGGCATGATTGAGCGTCGTTCACCCCCTGAGCGAAGATGTTGGAAGCTTGCTGGAGGACCGCCAGGGGAATTCCCGTAAGGCCTGCTTTTGCCTGGGTAGCGGTGTTAGGATCGCCTGAATTCATTTTTAGACCAAGCATACTGCCCAATGGATGTCCCAGTTCTTCCCATATGTGCAGGTAATCACCACCCCGGTTTACCCATGCCCCAGAGCAGACGTAGATACCCCCGTCAGGTTTGACGATAACGACATATTTTGCGGTATCGCAACGTGGGGAGTTAAACCCAAACCTTCCGGAGTTATCTGTTCTTCCAGCTAAACAGTCTTGTCTCGGTCCTTCCCTGAAGACGCTGTTCCCTGTGCTCCCTGCGAGCCAGTTGGGCAGCGTCCAGAAGTTGTAGCCAAGTTCCGAAAAGAAGGGCCAACCCAGCTGAGTAATATCAGGCACCAAGGTGGGGGCATTGGGGTCGGTTTGAGGTGGGCAGCCAGCGTTCAAATCATAAGTGTAAACATAGAGTTGGGGATTAATGTCCTTATGGAAGATCGCCCGGCTGAAGTTGATGAACCAAAGTAGACCATTATTTCGGGAGTCGTTGACAACCGCGAAGAGGTCATGACCAAAGTTAGAAGTTGCATAGTCATTGCCACTGAGGAAGGGACGCCGATTGAGCGTTCCCAACGCTGGATGTTGATGCGTGCTCGCCCAGCCGATGATCCCTCTCCCGATCCATGGAGTTGTTGGATCGACGTTGTCCCAGCGGGCATATCGAATCCAGCCCTGATGATCTTTATAAGCCATCACCAGCTTATTCCGATAGAGGATCAACTCCGCCTGAGGATGTTCATTGCCTTGGGGAGTATAATCAGCGATGAATCTCACATAACCATCATCGGCTTTGCCTGAACGAACCCGGGTGTGGGCGAGCGTGTGACAGTACCTCCCGGATACGTCGTCGCACAGATATTTGATGGCATAAGCGACATGGAATGCGCCTCCAAAGTAAACGGCGTTGGAAATGTTGAAGAACTCTCCCTGGGGTCTATCCGCAAGTCTCGAGGTCTCTGATTGCCAGAATGACGTCCACGGTGGGGTCTTCTTTTCGATGAGCAACCGCCGATCGTTGGTCCTGATAGCCGCCCAGACTTCGTTCATGCCGTCGGTCGCGACAACTCCCTCCCGGGCACTGTTCCACTGTTCGGCGAGTCCCACTTGATTCCAGTTCGAATCGAACCGCCGATAGGTAACGGTATTGTTCTCGCTCGTGTAGACGACGTGTATGTCCAAGATTCCGCTCAGTCGGGTGAGCGCCACAGCGAACCGCCCCTGAACTCGAGCGTCATCGGTAAGCCGCCTCCAGGAGGACCAGTTGTTGATTCCTGCTTTGTGAGTCTCATACAGATTGTTATTCTTTCCACGAGCGAACAAGTAAAGTGCGCTGGCATCACGGGCTAAGACCGGGGGGGTATTGGAGTCAAAATAGAAGGCGGGATCGGGAAACGGTGCAGGCGCAGGGCCAATGATCTGCCAGACGACCCAGCCTCCTGGTGAAACGGTTGATGTGTAAGCCATTAGGCCGTTGAAGGCGACGGCTACCACGTAAACTCTGCCATCGCTGTGACCAGATAGGGCGGGGGTAGTATAGGAAGTGATGGTTGGTAATTGGTTCCAGGCGGTTTGACTTTGAGCATATGCCTGCGCATTGTCCCATTCCCAAAGATTGAGCGTGCTGGGGCTGGTGGCATACAGATTGGGCCAGCCAGCGTAAATGCTGGTGGCAGCCCCTCCGATATTCATCCACTGACCGGGCGTTCCGGTGTACTTGTAGACCGCGCTTCCATCCGGAGAGAGGGCATAGAGACCACCCGTGACCTGGTCAACGGCGAACATTTTTCCAGGTCCTCCAATCTTCGTCCATTCACCAGTTGCGTGGTTATATTCGTAAATGTCTCCTGATTGAGGATTAGTCGCGTACAGGTTGTCCCCGCCAGCGTAAATGCTGACCGCAGCGCCTCCGATACCTGCCCAGCGCATCGCAGCGAAGTCAAATTGAGATACCCCACTTCCGTCCGGAGACAGGCCATAGAGATATTGGGCGCCCACAGCAAACATCTTTCCGGGTCCTCCTAGCTTGGTCCAACCCGGTAGGATGGAGCCTCCACAGGCGCAATTGTAAGCGTAGATATCCCCTGTTTGGGGGTCGGTAGCAAATAAGCCGGCAAGCCCGCCATAGATCTCGCGGGCGGGCCCTCCGACCTGCGTCCATTGGCCGGGCGTTCCCATATACATCCAGATCCCAGTTCCATCGGGAGCTAGGGCATACAAAGCGTTGCCGACGGTGACAAAGGTTTCTCCAGGTCCACCAATTTTTGTCCACGAGAGGGGAACTCCATTGTAAACATAGATGTCGCCTTCTGGCAGATTTGTCCCATAAACGACATTACCCCTGTTAGGATCGGGGAATACCCATCCGAGCACGACAGTGCCAACGGGCCCCCAAATCTGGCCCCATCGGCTCTGACTGATCACGCTTGACTCGGTTGCACCGGGGAAAAACAGAAATAGAATTCCCAGGATCTGTACGGAAAGTGTCATTAGCTTCTTGAGACGGTCCGGTCGCAATGGGTGTGGCATGTTCTCATTCTCCTAAATAACCAACCAGAAAAGGGAACTTCTCCAAAAGGTTCCCCCACAAGGAATGTTTACACAGCCGATCAACGCTGATACCGCTCGTAGGCTCCAATATCGGGACGGGCGTCGCGCGAGCGGCCATCATAATCGTCGCGCGGCGCGCCGGCGGTCGTGCCCGCATCGATAGCCGGGCTGCCCGGCATGAGATGAGCATCGAAAGCGCCGATCGATGGGTTAACGAGCCCGGCCGAAACGCCACAGATATCGTGGGGACCCGGGCAGCTATCGAGTTTCGCTCCGACGATCACCGAATAGTCGATGTCGAAAGGATTGCGAGGGGACGTTTCTTCGTAGACCACGCAACCGAGATCATCCGGCTGAAGGAAATCGGTCTGGCCGATAAAGAGGTTGTTGCGAGGGATAAGTTTCTCGGAGCCATTACAGTTCCCGACGCATTCCGCTGTCACGATACAATCTCCCTGGCTGGTCAGCGTGCCATTGTTATGATGGGTGTCAAACTCGTTCATCGTAGAGCGGCGCATCAAGTGAATACTATTTGTCATGGGCCCATTCTGCGTATGACGATTCGGTTGCCGGCCTTGCTCAGGACGACATTGGACAACGTGATGAGGCCATTGGAGTCGGCGACGATGGCACCGGTTTGGATCACCGCATCGGCTGGCTGCTGCCGGTTTTCCCAGGCGTAGCTCGCGCCGGGCTCGTGGTCGAGTGCTTGCAACCGACGGGGAGTAATGTCGGCCGTCGCTGTCGAGGCCGGGGCAGCGGCATGGAGGCGTACGGTCATTTCCCAATGAGCCGGCGTGTCAACGATAGTAGCGGTATCCCAGCGCGGGAATCGGTTGAGACCGCCCTGGAGATCGCCGTTCGTGGGATCGCCGTTGCCCGGACCGTCGTTAAGACTACACCGGCTGAATGCGGGATAGGTCTGGTTCAGGACAAACTGGTAGATCCAGTCTTCGTATTCTTCTTCAGATGACCACTCGGAAAAGACTTCGTGAGGGCTCGGTCCATTTACGTGATCGCCTTGCGTCCAGTAGAGAATTCCTCCGAGGTGACGGCTGGCATCCATGGAAGAAAAGAATGGGGGCATTTGACCCCATGGAATGGCCGCATCGCCTTTCCTAGCAAACATGAGCATGATAGGAAAATCGGCGCCAGGTTGCGCGGCGGCGTAGGCGCCGGCATTCACCCGCTCATTTAGAGCCACGCCATCGCTGGTCCGAATCGACGATTCGTAACCCCAGAGCGGGTAATGCCGGCGATCAGGATCGAAAGTGAGATTGACGCCAGGAACGGCGTTCTGCCCGGCAACGAACAGATTCGGGCGGCGAATCCCGTATCCCCATTGGGCGGCGCCGCCCATGGAACCCCCCTTCATGTAGACTCGGGAAGGATCGATCTTGAAGACACCGCTTCGATTCAAGACCCAATCAATGATCCAGTCGACCCGCCGCTCCGTGTAGTTAACCGCCACGCCCTCGGTGGGCGGCTTTTGAGTCCCGTAATTCGAGTTATAACCAAACCAGATACTTGCTCCGTAGAGATTTGCCATGATCAGTGGATCGAAGTCATCAGCCGTGAGGACGAATCGAGGCTGCTCGGCGTTTTGACCGCCACCGACATAACTGTCACTGAAGAAATGGAAGAAAACGAGAAGAGGATAAGAGACCGCGGGATTCTACACCTCGGGAGTAATAATCCGGAAAATAAACGGAACGCTGCGCCGGTTGGCGTAACCGTAGTCCGTGAGCCGACCTGCCGGGTCAAAGCGGCCGAGCCAAACGATGAAGACCTGACGATTCCCTGAAGCCAAAGGGTTCGGGTCCTCAAGGGATTGCAAGACCGGGCTTACGACGGACACCTTTTCGATTTCCGGTCCGGTGCTATTGCTCAGATCAATGGCTTGATTCTCGCTCCCCCGCACGACGCTGGTTACGGCGTAGTAGTGCGGCCCTGATGACTCGACTGTATAGACGTAGAGGCCACTCAGGTCGGGTAGCGGACCGCCGCTGAACGGCGTACTCAAGCGGCCACCGTTCTCATTCAGCCGGGGGAATGTGGCCGATCCCTGAGGTACTTCGTCCAGCAGTTCGGCGGCGGGAAGGTTATCGGCTGTGATGGGCAGGGTGTGCCGATAGATGCGATACGCAGTCTCAGGATCGGTAGTGGCGATTTCTTGCCACGTGATGAAGGTCTGACCGTCGCGGTATTGAGCTCGGACTCCGGAGACCTGGACGGGATAGCTGCCCCTTCCGGCATAGGTGATCTCCAGGTATGGCCGGGTCGTAGCATCGGGGTGTTCGCTGGAGTGGGCGATGGCGTCCAGGCCCAACGTGTTCCGCCCGTCCAGGAGGAATCCCTGGTTGGGGAAGTCCCCGCTGATCCACCCCTGCACGGCGGAAGTAACATTCCACTCCGCCCAGAAGTTCTCAGCTCCATCACCGTACGCCTTTGGGTGTGAGAATGTGCGGTCGACCGGTGTGGAACTCAGCGAACTGAAGATATCTCCCGAGGTGGCCCAGGGAACGCCGGTTCTCCGCATGCTCTTCGTCGCCTGATTCTCCACCCACATCCCGCGCCTTTCCGGGTCGGCAACGCGGTACAGATTGATCATGTAGCCCGATTTGCCCTGGTCCGCGGCGCCATACGCCACTTCCCAGAAGATGCGGAGCCTGGCGTCATGGATTCTCGTGCCAGGAGGGATGCCCGCCAAGTCGAAGCGGATAAGCGTGTGCTTGTCGGTGTCGTCGCGGATGCCGATCCAGGGACTGTCCTCGTTCCCGCCCTCCATCAGCATCGCGTCTTGCGTCACGCCGGTGAAATCCGCTGTGGCATGTTCACCCCATCGGCGGGTTACGCGTTGGCCGTTCGCATCGAGGGTTCTAGCGTCCGGCGTCACACTTGTTGGTGTGAAGTCTGCCCTGGTCGCCAGCATCATGAGCGGCAACAGAGCGAACGCCCATGTCGTGCGCGAGGGGCGGGAAATGCCTTTCCCCATCGCCGCACCTCCCTTCAGTGTTTTGCCGGCTCGACGACTTCAAAGTTCGAGGCCGTGATGGTCGCCCGCGCCGGGTCCTGGCCGTCCTGCCACGGCCCATAGGCAATCGGGATCTGTCCCAGTTCCTCGTTGAGCTTCTCAACCACCGCGTGCCACTTCGTCCTGCCCGGTCCCAGTGGCGTTCCGATCGGTTGGCCGATAAGCGTGTTGACTTCGGCCTCGGTCAAATGAAGAACCGCCGTATGAATATCTTCCGCGTAGAAGCTGAATGCGCCGCTGCCGTCCACCAGGTATGCGCCATAGTCCCGTAAGGCCTTCAGAAAAGTGTGTGTGATGGGCGACAATTGACCCTCGTCGATGGAATGACCCTCCGCGTCCACGAGCTTTGCCTTCAGACGAAGGCGCTGGCCTGCGGCCAGAGCAAAGGTATTGGTGTTATAGAAACTGACCTGTGTGGTCGAGGCCGGATAAAAGTAATCAGACGGTAAGGGTGTTGACGGGTCGCGGCTTAGGTTGCGCATCCCGGGAATGGCAAAGCAGAGCGCGTGGGCGATCTCGCCTTTCTCGATGTCCTCGGGGAGGATCAAACCGGCTAGGAGCGGCGTGCCGGTGGCTCGGGCGCTCGAATAGGTCGTGGGATTTACGCCCGGCCCGCGTATATCGAAGAAGTCGATCATGCCTGACTCGTGAATCCGGCTCCCGGTCTGTCCCCCACCCAGGCTGCGGCCCGCGGTATCGAGAGCGGTCGTCGCCTGCCAGAAGTCGTAGGCCAGAAATGTGACCGGGTTGTACAGCACGAGATGCCCGTCCGAGTCGGTCCTCTCCGGCCCCGCGGGGCGGACCATGCCGTCTGCGGTGGAAACGCTCACTGGCCCGCCGACTTGGCTGATGGGTATTTTAGGGTTGGTCCACCCAAGATTGCCGTCATAATCGCGAATGAGAACGCTCTGTTCTCCCTGGCCCGCGCGGAACACGGGAATGGTGTACTCATCGTAATTCAAAAACGCAAACGGCCAGTTAGGGACCGAATACGCCGGAAAAGGGCTGTAAGAAGTATCTCCGCGCAGGACGCGATAAGTGACGAGGATTTGCTGCCCGCTCTGAAGTAAGACGCTTGCCTCGGTAGCCGATTGATTCCAGGCGCTCCCGGGAGCGAAGAGTGGCGTAGGGAGCGCGAAGTCGCGCGGCAGGAGCGGTTCGCTCGCCGAAAGCAGGGTGGAGGAATCACCTGTCTTCCAACGGTTGTAAAAGATTTTCAGGAGCGGGACGAACTCACCTGTGACCTGCTTGTTGCCGGTCGGGGAGGGATGATCGTGCGATCCTCCGTCCGTGTAGGCGGCCAGGCGCACCCCCTCGCTTCCGCTAAGCCAACCGGCCAACATGAGAGACCCTGCAAGGGTCAAGACACTTAGAACGGACGAGGGCTGTTTGAGAGTATTCACAACTCACCTCCTGTGCTGGATAAACCTGTCTCCGGACGGAGGTCCTGGAGCTTGGTGGGGGACCGTGGCATTGAACACAGACGGGATCGAAGGAATTCGTGGGTCTTGGGGATTTCGCGACACACGTCCATCCGGGATATTTGCCACTTAGCCTTGAGGCGGACAGGCGCCATGAACCCTCCTGTGAATTCAGATAAAGATCACACTTTCGGTTGATTACGATTCAGGCAATCATCATGCCGCGCGGCAATACTTTATGAAGCAGAGGTCAGGGAGTGTGTTATATCTCACGGGAGAAGTGGGTCTTTGGGTGGGGACTGCGCGAAATGGCCCAATCGGGTTGGATGCCCCAGCCATCACCCAAAACCGGTCAGCGAGGTTGATGCCAGAAACGTTGGCGCCGACGAGGGGCTATGCAGACTCCGGAGGTATGAGCAACGCTTTGAGAGACGAAAGGAAACAACAAATCCGTAACCCACTTTGAATTACTGATCTTGTTGAGCGGGCGCGTCCGGGTAGGTACTCAAACTTGCGCCCGCCTCAGCCATGATGATGTCGGGCGAATCCCAGCCCTTGGCCTCAGCCAACGGCTGGAAGAGTCGCCGGAAAATGAGTCGCGCCCTGATCTGCACTTGACCGCCGTTTTGCGGCGGGGCGAACCTGTAGCGAGAAATGTCGGATTCGAACGCTGGGATGCGGTTGTCGTTGACGATAAGAGTTCGCTTCCAGTAGCTCACCACCGGCGACTCTCCACTCTCGACATCGCGCAGCACTTTGGCAAAAGCTTTGCCTGGCCACCTAGCTTGGGTACCACCCCACTCGGGGACAGTCGGCCCGCTCACGAAGGGCAGCATCCCCCCTTGTGGGTCGGCTGCTGTTACCACCAGGATCATATGCCGCCCAGGGTGATCGGTCGGCACATGATGTCCCGCTCCGGAGTTGGTGATAACCACGGTCGCCTCGATCTTATCGAAAACCTGCCGAGCACTGACCGTCATCGCGACCGTGGTCTGAAGCAAGTCGGTGCTGGCTACACCCAGTTGCAGGTGAGAGGGAATCTGCTGGGGTGGATGCTCAAGTCCTCCCGTCTCAGGCAGTGCAAAGTAATTGGCGCCGGTGGGAGGCATGTGACAATTCTGGCAGGTGACGTCACTTTCGGCATAAGGACTCGCCAGCCACTCCGCGTGGGATTCATAGATCGGCGTCCCCCAGAAACTGAACTGGTGACACGGAGCACAGAAGTCGCTCTCGGTCATCGTTGGCATATAAGTATCCGGATCATGGATGTCGTCATACGGGCCAAAAAAGATGTTGTCGCCCTCAGGCGGACGGAGCACACGCTGGCTTTGGACGCCAGGCGCATTGGGGTAGACGGATTGAGTCGCCGGATTAAGATAAACACCGCCGACCTTGTGGCAGTAATCACAGTGAATTCCAGCCGTGATCGCATCTCGAATCTGGTTCATGTTTGTGGTGAAGAATCCATCCACCGCCGCGCCAGGCGCGTGGCAATTGGCGCAATTGCCCGCCGTGCCGGGAAAATCGTTCAGATAACCTGGGCCGACCTGAGCCGTGCCGCCTATGTGAGTGCCGTTGTAAAGACTAAAGAACCGCCGATTGGAGACAGCCCCGCCGTGGGCATTGCTCATCCATTGAGGCACGATCATCGGATGACAATTTCCGCAGGCCCCCGGTGAAGTCCCAGCGATGGGCGAGACCCATTCATAGTCGGAATGATCCGTCGTATGATATGGTCGTAAGACGAGCGTGATGCCGCTGGCGGGAGGGGTGATGTAAGCGCTGGCGATATAGTACCCGTTGGTCCAGGCGGCGATCTCAATCTCCTGACCCTCGACCAGCGACGCAAGCGTGAACCGACCGTCGTCATCGGTGGATGTGACATTGTCGCTGGCCCGCACCCGTACGCTCGCGCCAGCGACCGGGCCATTGGCATTCACGACCATCCCACTGACGGTGGCTGAGGGCGCGGCCGACGGTCTATCCATCAGCCACGCCCCCGTGGCCATGATCATTACCGCGATCGTAAACAACTGGATCCATTGTTGACCGCTCATGATTTCCTTCTGCTCCATTCATGTAAAAAGATACGACCAAAAGTGATGCTGTTAATCGTTTGCTTAGACTCAGAGTAAGTGCTCGGATCACCTTCGAACCAAGGATCACGGCTTCCCGTGCGAAAGAGACGCGCCGCCCGGTCCAGGTAATCGGCCTCCCCGCTGAGCCGGTGGGCATAGGCCATCGCGTCAGCCCCCAGCAGTAGCCAGTTATTGATGGAAGGATCGCGGTTGTCATTGTCGTCCCCAGGGATGTCTCTGCGACCGTCGAACCACCATTCGTAAGGATAGGCGGCGCGGGGACCGGTGTCGATTGGCGTGAGATCGAGCCAGGCGTAGGTGCGCAGCCAGTTGGTGAAGTCCAGGAACGACTGTTGAGCCTTGGCGGTATCGGGCAGATCGAATTCGCGCCGCATCTCCAGGTAGTCCGCCAGGGCGCTAAGGTACATGTTCAGCATCCAGGGCCGCATCATCTGATCCTCTCCTGTGGGGCCGTTAAGGTAAGGTTGATGGCTGGCGCGGGCCCAATTCACGAGCGCGTCGGCGACGGTCAAGTAACGCGGATCGGCCGTGGCCCGGTAGGCCGTTACTGCGATGGAGAGACTATTCGCGGCGGGCCGACTCCCGGCTCCGTACAGCCCGTAACCCAAGGCGTACCCCGCTCCGTTACACTCGCCGGGCGGGAAGAAGTTGCACAGTTGCTCATCGTTGCGCAATCGGTACTCGACACAATCGGCCAGTTCCAGGGCGGACTCATAGGACTTTTCGTAGCCGGACAAGTAGTACGACAACAACATCCCTTTCAGGCCAAAGGCCGTGTCCGTATGGTTGCCGCCGTAGTTGCGATGTGGATTGAGGAAGCCCTCTTCGTCATGGTAACTGTGACCGAATGCGATCCCATCCGCCCAGTGGCGCGGGGTGTGAAGATTGTGCAGGATGTCAATATCGGCAAAGTGGCGGTCAGCAGCCTCAGCCAAGCCAAACCAGCGCGGGTCGCCCCCCCGCGCCCACTGGAGCCACATACCATAGTCGTTGTCGTATTTGCAGTTGAGCGGCGCTACCCTGTAACCTTCGTAATCGATCGGCCAGTCGCCGTAGTCGAAGATGCCCCCGAAGTCGGTGCGTTCGACCGCCGCAGGCAAGTTGGGAAACCAGTCCATCGACTCCTCGTACTCCGGGGAGGTGCTCAGTTGATGGTCAAGATAGTTTTCGTGGTCAGGCCAATCGGTCCAATTGCGCAGTGCCGTTAGGCCAAGTGCGCCGCTCTCCACGTACCATTGGGCGGGTGCCTGTACCAACAGAGCCGATGAGAAGATTGGAAGACGAGGCGAGGGCGCCATCCACACTTCGTGGGTCTTGTGCTCGCCGGCACGGAGCGTGAAAGCGTAATCGGAGGGGCCGAATTCGCCGGGGAAGAGACCGATTTCAATCGTCCCGTTCGGAGTGGTGCGCAAGGCTTTAGGAAAGTTCCGCCAGAAATCGTGCACACCGACGGTCCAAGCGCCATCATCGCCAGCGACACGCAACCAACCTGCTGCGTGATTACCGGTATCTACAATGGCTCGACTCAACGTCGTGCGATAGCCGCGAAAGCTCACATACGCCTGCATGCGGGGACGAGTATCTAAGCGGCCACCTTCCCAATCGGTCATGGTGGGATAACGGTCCCAATAGCCAGTCCCGCTGGAGTCCTGGTAAAGCAGCATGTCGCCCGTCAGTGGGCCCGTGATTGGAGTGCCTTCACCGGCGGCTTGATAGGTGAGATTGCTGCCCAGATTGGTGGGCAACACGAGGGACAGGTCTGTCTTGGTGACGCTGCCGGCAGAACCGATG
>JACQTD010000340.1 GCA_016210985.1 Acidobacteriota bacterium | reverse complement strand
CGGATCGACTGGTTCTTTGATCAGTGGGTGTACGGAACCGAAGTGCCCAGTTACAACTTCGATTACAAAATCGCTTCCGACGGCTCGCTTTCCGGTCGCATCAGCCAGTCGGGCGTGTCGGATCAGTTTGTCATGCTGGTGCCGGTCTATGTCGATTATGGAAAAGGCTGGATTAGAATAGGGTCGGCCACGCTGACCGGGAACTCATCGGTCGAGCTATCCAACATCAGGCTGCCGAAGGTGCCCAAACACGCGGCCATTTGTGCCCTGAATGACGTCCTGGCGGTCAGTATCAAGACGGGCAAATAGGATCCAAACAATCTTCTATGGAGTGCGGGGGCAAGTTCGCCGAAGGCGAGCGCGACCCCGCTTGGGGCTGCTGATCGATTCGACTGAAGGATCCAAAGCGCCGTGGCGCTTCGCTTCCCGGCGCACTCCAAACGAATCCAAGCCAGATCAGGGCGCGGATTGCAGGTTTCGTCGCAGCCGGACTCCGAAATCCGTGGGGTAGAGCGGCATTCCCAGTCCGTCGGTTGTCGTGGTGTTCGCATCCCAGGTCAAGCCGGGCCTGTCGCCGATCAGATTCGGTGGACAGTATTGATGAAAGGTCCAGGCGAGGTAAGGAATCCCGGCGGTCGTGGCCATGTCGATCAGCGTCTGCATATCCGCGACGCTGGCCTGGGCCCATTCCTCGTTCACCGGTCCGAATTCGCCGATGATCACCGGTAGCACGTTTGCCGGCGCCAGCATGGCCGGAAAGTCGACTGGATTATTATAGATGTGAGTTTCGTACGCGATATTTACCCCGCCGCCGGCGGTGATCGGGTGCGAGGTGTAATAGGTCAGATCACGAGCCCAATTGCGGGTGCCCTGCACCGTGATGATATGGCGATTCGGTCCAAGCCGGGCCTCGGCCGTACGGATGGCGTTTACGGCCGCGTTCATGCGAATCCAAACCTGGGCATCCTGCGCGCCGTCGTAATTGGCCTGCGGTTCGTTGCTCACTCCGAAGAGGACATGCGGAGAGTTGTAAAAATCGGTTGCCAGCGCGTCCAGAATCTGATTCGTGGCCGTCGTTGGCCACCCGCGCGCATCCAGTGACGGATCCAGCCAGATGCTGACCAATACGTATACGCCCGGTCTGGTTCCGATGTAATTCACGATCTCCTGAATCGCCCCACGATAAGTGGCGTTGGAAACGTAATTGTCCCTGGTTCTGCGGGACTCGAGCACCAGTCGGATGAAATTACCCTTCCATGGCCCGGTCAATTCATCGATTCGGCGCTTTACCTCAGCGACTCCGGTCGGTCCGTCCTGCAAAGGCGCGCCGGCGTCGGTGGTAAATGCGCCACAGCCGCGGGTGTCGTGCAGGTTCGCGCCCCGGCCCATCCAGGGGGACCCGTCCGAGCGCACCAGTCGATTCGCGGACGTGGAGAGCCAGCCGGTTGCGGAGGGCGTGGTCGTCGAGGCGGCGGTCAGGGTTACATGGTCGAGATAGAAACTGAAGCCTGAGGTCGGAGAATGGTTGAAAAAGGCGAGACGATAGAACGGAAGGTTCGCGCAATTCACATCCCGTATTGGGATCTTGAGGTGATGCCAGGTGTTGGCCTTGAATCCCCCGACGACGTAGTTCTCGATGGTCCTTCCTGCTGACGTGTTGTCCAGATAGAGCTGAAGCGACTTGAGGCCCGCCGGCACTTTGGAGCCCGCGTTCATATCGAACTCGATCGCGGCGAATTCACCTGGCCCGATCGGATAGATGGCCGACCAGTTCGCCTTCCGGCGCTCGAATGCAAAGGCGGACCACGCCGCCTTCTCGGTAGCCTTAACGGTGGGCGTTCCCGATGGGAATAGCCCGGACTGCACCACGGAAGTGGCGTTCCAGCCTCCCAACTGCCACTTGGGCCCCAGTGAGTCCGAGAACACGCGCATATCCGCCGCTGCCGCCGGCATGACTGGCCCCGCAGGTCCCTCGACCAGGAACCCGAGCAGCAGTATCAGCTGAAGGATGATGCCTATGTCTGTGCGCATCTTCATATCTGACCTGAATCTTCGATGCGCTCATCGATCAATTGGTTTGTGGATCGAGGCTGATAGTGAGGGGCAGCGCAAATCCGCTGAGCGAGCCTGGACGGCGGCCCGGTTGCTCCTCGTCCCCGCCGGGCTGGTCTGGACTGACAAGTACTTCACCCCGATCTCGAAGGAACCAACTTAAGGTGACATCCGTAGGGGGTGGCGGCCCTGCACCCCCGGCCGTGCGCTACACTAATCTACCGACCAGATTCACTGACATCCCCACTGCCGGGAGTGGTCCACCGCTGTGGACCGCGCACTCCCCTACAATCATGCCGGATTCGTATGAGCAGCCGGTCGGCTTCCTCAGTGAACGCCCTTAGGGTCGATCTATCGGCTGGAAGCCTGAAACCTCCCTCTCTTCTCCAACGGTGTGCGACCACTGCGGGTCTTGCCTTAATCCAGATAACGATGGAATGGACGCTCGGCCCGGTGCGGCTGGACCCGTCGTATTCACCGTCACAGTTACGACCTGAGGGCTGTTTGGCGCGTTTCCAGCATGGATGGTCAGGGTTGCTGTGCGCGTGCCAACAACATTCGGATTCGTGGCGGTGACCTGGATCGAAATGGACTGGCCACTCACCAGGGTACCACCAGCTGGTGAGGGGCTGACTAGGCCGTAATCACTGCTGACGACCACAAAGCTCAGCGAGCCGGTACCCGCGTTTTTCACGGTGACCACCTGCAGCGGCGCATTGCCTTGACCTACCACATCATTGAATGTCAACGATTTCGGTGTGACGTTCAGATATGGTCCTTCCGGCACCACGGTCACGGTGAAGGAGCAGGTTGCGGTGTTACTGGACACGTCCGTCGCTGTGCAGATTACCGTCGTCATTCCGAGTGGGAAGTTCGCTCCCGAGGGTGGCGTGCAAGACGCTGTGACGCCGGGGCAGTTGTCGCTAACCACCGGTGAAGGGTAGTTGACCGGGACAGGTCCTGAGGAGGAGGTGGCCGTTTGATTAGATGGACAAGTTATTATGGGATTCTGATCGTCGATGACCGTCACGTTGAAAGAGCAACTAGTTGTGTTTCCCGACGCGTCCATTGCCGAACATGTCACAGTTGTCGTTCCCTGATTGAACATTGATCCTGACGTGGGAGCGCACGAAACCACAACGCCCGGGCAGTTGTCGGTGGTCGTCGGCAGCTCGTAGGTCGCCACCGAGGAACACTGATTCGGTGCAGCACTCAAGACGATATTGGCAGGACAGGTCATCACGGGCGCTTCGGCATCGTTGACCGTTATCGTGAAGGAGCAGCTGGCCGTGTTACCAGAGGAGTCGCTCGCCGTGCACGTCACCGTCGTCAGTCCGATAGTGAAGGATGAACCTGAACTTGGCGAGCACGCCACGGTCGCCCCTGAACAGTTATCTGCCACCGTCGGCACCGTGTAGTTGACTACTGCCACGCACTGGCCTGGATCATTTGACACTAGGAGACTACCGGGGCAGTTGGACAGACGTGGCGGCAATTCATCTAGAACCACCACCCGTTGTTGGCAGGTCGAAGAGTTTCCCCCTTCGTCAATTGCGGTCCACGTGACCGTGGTAATGCCAGCAGGGAAGGGATCATCGAGCGACACATTGTCACTCCGTGTTCCCGTCACGGAGATCTTCGCTGAGCATGCATCAGTGGCTCCCGCAGCTCCAATGGGTACGAGAGCCGAACAACTCGCGCCCGCAAAACCCGTTTTGTCCATCGGACAGACGATTACCGGAGGTGAATTCGAGATCGTCTTGCTCACCGATGATGAATTATTTGAGGAATTCGGATCGATGGTTGCTGAAGTCACGCTCGCAGATACGGAACCTGACGCACCGTTCAATGCACTACAGCCCGCACGGAGGACCAACGTGATGCTCGCAACTTGACCCGACGTCAGCATGCCTAAGTCACATGTGACCACCTGGTTCTCACCTGCAAGCGGCGCTGGACACGAGCCTGCGTTGGATGAGATTGAGACGATGGTGAATCCGGGCGGAATCGAATGGGTCACCACAACATCCTGAGCAGTGCCCGGTCCTTCGTTTCTGACCAGAGAGGTCAGGGTTAGATTAGATCCAGCTTCCACAGGATCAACACCAGGTGAGGAGATGAGAACAGAAAGATCCGCCGATGGGCTAATACCGCCAGCTGATTGGCAATTGATGGAGACAGACAGTAGATAAAAACCAGCTCCGTAAGAACTTGAAGATGTCGTGCCGATCGACACCCGAGCGTAGTAAATCCCTGACTCTGATGCCCTGACAATTAACCCTTCGCCTGGCGAATAGGGGAATGCACCGGTTAATGTTCCCGGTGACCGTGAAGTTGAAGAAAACGAACCAGAATCGTTGACCTCAAGTAGTACATTGCCGAGCGCGTCGAGTAGCCCGAGCCTGCCATTAATTGGGGTGCCCTTACGCAGGGGATCCCCATCCATGCTGAGAAAGATGATGTCTCCAGCTGAAGCCTGGAACTTGTAGAGATCAACATCTGGGGATGGCGCCGGTCCAGGTAACTCCCCGAGGAAGTAATTGTTCGTGCCAAAATTACTTTGATCCGTGACGTCATTCGGCTCTGATTCGACAGTAGCGGCCGTGATAGGTGGTTGGACTACTGAGTAGAGTCGATACGGCTCGGCTGTTCGTTCCAGCGCCGCGGAGATGGTCAATGTCCAACATTCCATCCTGCCTGATGCTCCAGATATCGAGTCAGCTATGCGTAAAGTCCACACGCCATTAACGGAGGAACCCACCTTCCCTCTGAAGGTTGCAAGAGGCTGCAGTGGTCGGAAGGTTCCGACAAATGGTGGAGCTCCAGTGGTAATTGATCCCGTCGCCGAATCATCAAAGACGGTGGCATCAGTGCAACTAGTTCCGAAATCCTTGCCGGTCCCTCCGACTCCAGACGCAAGTATCACGACAGCCCCATCAGGACTGACCAAGACTACCGTCAAATCCTGAAGTCGTTCATGCGTGAGGTATAATCGAACAGTTACGTTTGTAATTGGGTTCGTGACACCTGTAACTGATACTGTCGAATTGTAAGCGCCCGGATCAGGGATCGGATACGGGGAGGCAACGGAAAAGGATCTTGGAGTGGGTCCGCTCACGACTGATGAGTTACCGACACGGAGAAACGCCGGTGTACCGGGTAAAGGCGTACCGGCGACGTTGCCAGAACTCGAACCAAATTGAACATCATTGTCAGAGGAATCGTACTCCAGTGTATCTTCGGATGTCGTCACTCTCAAATCATAGTTAGGAAGGCTCGATGCGCCTCCGTCGACCAGTGCAAATACTCTAGAGCCCATGCTTGGAGCGCCTAGCGAATAAAAATCGACATCCGATACGGGTCCGGCCTTACCTGTGGTCTCACATGTGAGAGGTGCGGCCTCTGCCGGCGTACCGTTTGGCTCGTTCTCCGGGATGCATCCGGTGACTAGTACCATGAACCCACCACCGAGTCCCGTCTGGCTTGCATCGTCTATGATAATGAAGACTGTTTGACCGGCTACTAATGGCAGGCATGAGATCTCTTCATTAGCGCCACCTGTGTTCCGAAGCGTCCTATTTGCGGCCCCGAGGCAGCTCTCTAGGGCCACGGGTCCGGTCCCGGACGGACACTCACGGAGTACAGCGGTTACTGGATCGAATTCAGTGCTGGCTACGCGAAAGGAATAGGTGTCCGTTGTTGGTGCAGTGAAAGAAAAAGTGACGTCACGTCCCCCAGCCGCTGTCAGATAGTGATTTGCATCGCTAAGGCACGACACGGCTCCGAGATAATCATTGGTAGCGTTTCGGGTCGAACCTGCGACGGGGATATTGACCATGAGCGGAATAGCCCCAGAGCACTTATCATTCGGTGGTGGCGGTGGAGGCGGGATAAACTGTGACACCCTTAACTGGACGGCTGTTCTTCCCGACAGCGGTGGCGTTGTTCCCAATTTCCACACGACAACGAAGTGGTGAACTCCCGCAGAAAGGGGCGTCTCGATCGACGATTTCGTCCCGCAGGAATCGTCGTTACACGCAATCTCCTTGAAGGGACCCGCACAGTCGCTTGTGGAGGTGTAAATCCCGATGACGGTATCATCTACTGTGGTGCCGGTGGGGACGCTGCACGTTTCAAAAGTATAGGTGCCGGTAACAGCAGGAGTGAGGGTGTACCAAACACTTCGGGAGAGTCCCAGCTGCGCACAGGTCGTGCTTGGGTCACCAGCAGTTGTGGCGTCGGTGATGTCAGCGATCAGCGGAGTTAGGTATGGAAACGGCCCGCCGGGTGGTATGACTTCCGCTACTGCGCAGGAATCGTTGATTGGCGGGGCAGCCGGGGAACGCTCCTGTCGAAAAGCCTCGATTGATTCAGCTGCCAGAAGGCGTCGTTTGCGCACCAGTGTTGCGTAATCTGGGCTTTCCGTGAAGGCCTGAAATTGTCGCAGCAGATTCCTCTGATCGGGGCTGAGTTCGCTCCCAGCGATTGTGGAGAGGTAAAGCACGCGGGAGATTACAGCGTCGGCTTCGATCTGGGTGACTAGTATTCCAAGGTTGCTCCAACGCAAAATCTCAGATTCCGCTTCAGCGAAGGATTCCCCCGCGTCAAGCCTTCGCGCCAGCTCCGTTAGTGCAGCCTCTTGTTGATCGGCAAGGCGGATCCGCGCCTGAATTCCAGACCCTCCCCGATGAGCCGTCATTGCTCCAACGTGATCTGCCAGAGTCTGTGGGCCGATGAAAGCGAGCAGGCAAGCAAATCCTAATACGGAAGCCGGCAACCATCGTGCAGAATCAATCAGGTTCTTCATGAACCCTGCTCCCCGAGCGCCGGTCGGTCCTGCAACCGCAGTGCAAACAGAATCCTCGACCCCATCTCAATCACTGGTCGGGATGACCGATCTAAGGATATGATCAAATTCAGGATACTTCTTTCACAGACCCACCATCAAGCCGTCGGCACAATCTGGGCGAATCACGATTCTTCAGGGGTAGGCCCGTGCGGAGCGAATCCGATCACGTGCGTAATCCGTTCCGAGGACTGCGGCTCAGAATACATTGAGACGCACGTGGCAACACTCCCGCCACGCCTTCGCCACAAGATTCCTCTGATGTTGACCCGGTTTCGTAGGCGCTAGGTCTTGGGGAATTCGCTCTCCTGTTTTTCGGGCGCTCTCAATGAAACACTGGATGGCGTCCTTGGCCATAGTGCGGGCCTCCTCTAAGGTCTCGCCAAAGGTGCAGATCTCGGGAATTGCCGGGACGAGTACGTTGTAGCCTCCCTCGGGGAGCTGCTCAAAAATCACTGTGTAGCGATACTCTGTATCCATGTCTTCATTGTTCTCCAATCACCGAAAAAAGCAAGGGTCGCTTATCACGAGCTGCTCCTCTGGAGTCTTGCAGGCGTTGGCAAGGCGGTTGGCCTCCTCCGGAGTCATGGGTTCGCGTTTGAAGTAATAGGGGGGCATAGGTGAAGTGGTTGGGGCGGTTATGCCTGTGATCCGCTACCCACCCTTGGTTCTCTCATATTCTCACCCTCGGCGGGAGATTGGAGGAGTGAGAAGTCCATAGTATTTAGCGTAGTAGTACTCGGCGAAGAGGAGGTGAGGAATGTTGCGGTACACCGCTGGTCAAGTGATCGCCGAATACGTGAGAGTTTTGCAAGCGCTCGCCGCCTTAAGGTGCCACGGGCCGGCCCCTGAAGAGGTGTTGCCTCTCCCAAGGGAGGAAATGGTAGCGCTGCTCCAATCCTCGACGTCCCCCAATAAGGAGATGTTGATCGGGCTGCTAGACAGAGGGGGTGTATGGTGGAAGTGTACCTGAGGATGGCGTTGAAGCCATCGGTCGGCAGCTTGGTTCTTGTGAATGTTCAGATTGTCCAGAACCACATGGAGGTTGCGCTCGGGAAAGGCGGCCACCACGTCATCCATGAAACAGAGGAAATCGATCGAGGTGCGCCGCCGCTTAAGGT
>JACQTD010000344.1 GCA_016210985.1 Acidobacteriota bacterium | reverse complement strand
GACGAGGCCGGCGTCGAAGCGGTAAGCCCTTACCGTATTCTTGTGCTGCTGGATACCCACCACCTTTGGCGTGAATTCAAGCGGACGAAGGATGCCACAATGAAGTTCATCAGGGAGGAGAAGGCGCCGGAGGAGTCGGTCGCCGTGATGTCGACGCATGATGCCCCGGCCGAGCTCCAGCACTTCAGTTCGGATCCGGCCGCACTGCTCGCTGCGCTCAACCGGATCAAGCCGCGACCGTTCATATCCATCAACACACTGGGTGTAGAGATGACGGAGTATGATGCCTTTGAAATCGACCGGGGCAATCGGGCGGTGCTCAGTGACTATGTTCAGCGGTTCGCCATAAAGAACGGTATCCGTCTCACGGGAACGGGCGAGAGTTCATCACTCGAGCCTGGCCCCGGACTGCCAGGGTCCGAAGCTGATCGTGATCTGGCGGGTACGCCCGCGCCTTCCGAGGCAACCGGCGAGGGTGGTTCCGCCTCGTTGCGCCCGGTTCGTTTCGTCCAGGGCGGCGGCGGTGGCGGTAGCGGAGGTGGTGGAGGTGGCGGCAGCGGAGGTACGACGGGAGGTGTGGGTGGCGGACGGAATCCTCCCGGGGGTGGGAACCCCAACGACTCCGGCTTCGGCGGGCGGCCCGGTTCCGGATCCGATTCAACCGGAAGGGAAATGGGAATGATGTCGATGCCGCGGACTTCGGTGGAGATGCAGGTCAAGCAGGCCGCACAGGAGATGGTCTCCGAGGCTTCGCTGAACACGCTGCGTTCGCTCGAATCCATGCGCGAGATCATCAGGCGGATGGGCCGGCTCGATGGCCGCAAAGTGGTGATGTTGCTTTCCGAGGGCTACTACATCGGTTTCGGTTCGCGCACCGGATTTCCTATCAGCAACCACGTTCAGGCGCTGATTGATCTTGCGGCGCGCAACAATGTCACCTTCTATCCCATCGACGCCCGGGGACTGGTAAGCACCGGCCTGACAGCGGAGATGAGCGGCAACTTCGCGCGCACAAGTCCACGTATGTCCGAAGCCCTCTCCAGGGAGAGCACCTCCTTTACCGAGTCGCAGAATGGACTGCACGCGCTCGCCAGCGGCACGGGCGGGCTCACTTACTTTAATCGAAACGACCTGTTGGGCGGATTTCGAAAGGCCGTCGACGATAATACCTACTACTACATTATCGGTTACGCGCCGGCGCGCCCGCCTGACGGAAAGTACCGGAAGATCACGGTGAAGCTGAATCGCGATGGTTATACCGTACGATCGCGCGACGGCTACTTCGCCCTGGCGCCCGGGCAGGAGATCCAGCTTGCCAAAGTCTCCACGGCAACCGTCTCGGAAAAGGACTTCAAAGCGGCGATGAAAGAGGCCACGGAGGCCGCCAAAGCGATGCAGGCCGGCCAGCTCGATGAGGCGCTCAAACGCTTCGAGCGCTCGATCCAGATCGCGCCCGTGAGCGACCGGGTCTTCTATTATGTCGGGAGGATTTACCTGGAGAAAGGAGATGGACCCAAGGCCGTAGAGGCATTGCGCCGCTCCATTGAACTGGCCCCGTCCAAACCGGACTCGAACCTCGCGCTGGCCCGCTTCTATCTGGGCGAGCAGAAACTCGACGAAGCCGAGAAGGTCCTGGGCGCATTCGTTCTGGCCTCGCCCCTGCACGCGGAAGCGCAGTACATTCGCGGTATTGCGCTCGAACAACTCGGGAGGGTGTCCGAGGCCTACGCCTCCATTCAGCAGGCGCTGGCCGCCAAGCCCGACGGCGTCGAGATGTACATGAGCGCCGGCCGACTCGCGATGCGGGTGGGCAAGGAGGATGAGGGCGTGGCGCACCTCCGAAAGTACGTCGAAATGAAGGGCCAGAACGCGGAAAACGTAAAGAAATACCTCGAGCAGAACGGGGTCAAATTGTAGCCGTTTGGAGTTCAACCTTTAGGTTGTTCCCTCTCGAGAGAAACAAGCAAGCTGGGTCCTGAACGCCGGACGACAAGCTAAAGCTTGAACTCCGAACGGGAAATCAGGCCCGTTTGGAGTTCAACCTTTAGGTTGCTCCCTTTCGGGAGAAACAAGCAAGCTGGATTTTGAACACCGGACGGCAAGCTCAAGCTTGAACTCCGAATGTATAGGGCACCGACTGGCCTGAGGTGCGAGAGTCGAAGGTCAGCGGGTCTGCGAGCATAGTCATGGATCCTCCTATACGACAAGGAGCCGTCGAGGAACGGTATCACCAGATCGAAACCCTCTACCAGGAGGCCTTGAGACGCCCTAATAGTGAGCGAGCAGCGTTTCTGGTCGAGGCCTGCGCGGGCGATGAGGCGCTCTGTCGAGAGGTGGAATTGTTGCTCGATTCCTCCGACCGGGCGGGGAGCTTTCTGGATAAGCCGGTCGCGGGCCTTGCCACTGAAGCGCTGTTGCGACAGCAATCCCAGGCGATGCTCGGGCGTATGTTTGGGCCTTATCAGATTAAGTCCCTCTTAGGCAGGGGAGGGATGGGCGAGGTCTATCTAGCGGAAGACACCCGGCTCGACCGCAAAGTGGGACTGAAGCTCCTGCCGGCGCACCTCACCCGCGATCCTGACCGGATGCGTCGCTTCCTCCAGGAGGCCAAAGCGGCTTCGGCCATCAGTCACCCGAACGTTGCGCCTATTTACGAAGTCGGCGAGGCCGAAGGCATTAATTTCATTGCCATGGAATATGTTGAAGGCGAGACGCTGGAGGCCCGGATGAAGGCGGGTCCGCTTAGGTCTAACGAGATTCTCCACATCGGGGTCCAGGTGGCAGAGGCACTGGCGGAGGCGCACAGCAAGGGGATTGTCCACCGGGATATCAAGCCGGGCAATATCATGGTAACGCCCCGGGGTCTGGTTAAGGTGCTCGATTTCGGACTGGCGAGGGTGATTCGAAAAGAAGGGCTCCCGCCAGGCGGTGACTTCTCCAGCGAGACAACGACCGGGCCGGGCGTGGTGATGGGAACGGTCGGGTATATGTCACCGGAGCAGGTGCGCGGGCATGCTACCGACCACCGCTCGGACATCTTCTCTTTTGGGGTGATCCTCTTTGAAATGCTCTCGGGCCGGAGGCCATTCCAGGGCGAGTCGCCGGCGGAGGTAATGAACGCGATCTTGAAAGAGGAAACCCCAGCGTTAGATCAGGCGAATCGGACGATGCCCCCGGCTCTTGAGCGGGTGGTGACACACTGCCTGGAGAAGAATCCGGAGGAGCGATTTCAGGCGGTGAGTGATGTCGCGTTCATTCTTGAAGGGATGTCGGGGCTTTCCGATTCAACCTCAGCGACGCCCGCTCCGTCGCCGGGTCGAGCCATCAGCCGACAACGTCTTGGTTGGATCGTGTCAGCGGTCGCGGTTCTGGCTGCGGCGGCCCTTGTCCTGGCCTATTTCCCACGCGCTCGCCTGGAAGTCCGCGCCGTGCGGTTCTTCATATACCCGCCGGAGAACTCGAGTTTTGCGCCTGCGAGTATCTCACTCCCCGCCGTTTCCCCAGATGGCGGTCGCCTGGCTTTCGTCGCCAGGACAACAGAGAGGGAGAACCTCCTCTGGGTTCGTTCCCTCGATGCAGTCTCGGCGCAGACGCTCGCAGGCACAGAGGGCGCCTCGGATCCTTTCTGGTCGCCCGACAGCCGCTTCCTTGGATTCTTCGCGGATGGGAAACTCAAGAAGATCGACGTTTCAGGAGGACCGCCCTTCACGCTGTGCGAGGCGCCGACAAATTATGGCGGTACATGGAGCCGGGACGGAGAAATCATCTTTGCCCCGCTTACGGGCGCGCTCCATCGAGTATCTGCATCGGGCGGCCCAGTCACGAAGCTCAATGTGGACCAAGCCGAATCCACACAGCGCTGGCCGTGCTTCATGCCGGACGGACAGCACTTCCTATATCTCGGCATGAGCACCACCTCCAGCGAAAGCGAGTTGGGCACTATTTACGTGGCCTCGCTTGAATCGAAAGAAGGCAAACGCCTTCTCGAGGCCAGTTCGAGTGTCGCATACGCGCAAGGCTATTTGCTCTTCCTCCGCAAGACCACCCTGATGGCGCAGCGATTTGATCCCGAACGCCTGGAGACAGTGGGAAACGCATTTCCGATCGCCGAAAGGATTGAATACGGACCATGGGGGGGCCGAGGCATCTTTTCCGTCTCGGAAAATGGCGTCCTGGCATATCAGACGGGCGAGGGCAGGAGTGACTCGCAACTCACGTGGTGCGACCGCACGGGCAAGCCGCTCGGCGTCCTCGGCGATGCGGCCCAGTACGATTATCATCGCCTCTCGCCCGACGGGAAGAGAGCGATGGTGATCATCCTCGATCCTAAAACTGGCGCCCGGGACATCTGGATCTACGACGTCGCGCGTGGCCTCAGGACACGCATTACGTTTGATACCGCCCAAGGGAGAACCTTGGTGTGGTCACCCGATGGAAGCCGCATTACATTTAGCTCAAACCGCAAAGGCTATCTTGATCTGTATCAAAAAGATTCCAGCGGAATGGGCAGCGAGGAACTGATTCTGGAGTCCAACCTGGATAAAAAGCCGACCAGTTGGTCTCCGGACGGGAGGTTTCTCCTCTATCACACGGCTGATCCCAAAACGATAAGAGATTTGTGGGTATTGCCGCTTTGGGGAGACCGGGAGTCGAAGATTCGTCGAGGCGAACCATTTCCGTTTGTACAGACGGAGTTTCGCGAAGTATTCGGTCAATTTTCCCCAGACGGCCGATGGATTACTTATGAATCCGATGAGTCTGGAAGAGGAGAGATTTATGTAACGCCCTTTCCCGCAACGGCGGGCGGCAAGCAGCGGATCTCCACCTCCGGCGGCAGACTTGCGAAATGGCGGGGCGATGGAAGAGAGATATTCTATCTCGGCCGTGACAACAGCAAGTTGATGGCGGTGGACGTAAACAGAAAGGGTGCAACTTTGGAGATCGGAACGGTGCGGGCGTTGTTCGATGTTCCCGGCAGTATTTTCCCATACGACGTGACGGCCGACGGCCAGCGCTTCCTGGTTAATACCCCGGTGGAGCAGAAAGTCTTATCGCCCATCACCCTGGTCATCAACTGGACCGCAGATTTGAAGCGGTAGTTTGGAGTTCCCGTTTGGAGTTCAAGCTTTAGCTTGGTCGTTGTTCCTGGAAAGAAACAACCTAAAGCTTGAACTCCAAACGGTTTGAATTCCAAACGGAAACTCCGAACCGAGTGTGACCATGTACGATTGGCGGAGAATGACGGGAGAAGATCGGGCGCGGGTGCTGGAGACGCGGCGGGCGCGCCACCAGCCCTGGCATTCCCCGCCGCATTGGGAACACTTGGGAGAGCATCGGTATCTGATTTCGGCCGCGTGTTATGAGCATGCGCCAATCATCGGAAAGAGCCCTGACCGGATGACAGAGTGCGAGGCCGAGCTGTTGCGCATCTGTCGGGAGTTCTGCACAGAGATTCATGGCTGGTGTATTTTGCCCAATCATGATCACCTATTGGTCCGAACGGAACGAATCACTGAACTGTTGTATGAGCTGGGACAGTTTCACGGGCGCTCGTCGTTCGCGTGGAATGGAGAAGACGACACTCGCGGTCGGAAAGTGTGGTGTAACTGCTTTGAGCGTCGCATCAGGTCCGAGCGCCATTTCTGGGCAAGCCTGAATTACGTGCATCATAACCCGGTCCATCATGGTTACGTGAAATCGTGGTCGGATTGGCCCTGGTCGAGCGCGGCGGAGTTTCTGCGACAGGTGGGCCGCGACAAAGCTATGAAAATCTGGAAGAGGTATCCTGTGCTGGATTACGGAAAAAAGTGGGATCCTTAGTCGTTCGGGGTTACTCGTTTGGAGTTCTTGTTTGGAGTTCAACCTTTAGGTTGTTTCTTTCCAGGAGCAACAACCAAGCTAAAGCTTGAACTCCAAACAAGAACTCCAAACGGGAACTCCGAACGGGAACTCCGAACGGGAAACCGCCGCGGCGTTTGGAGTTCAACCTTTAGGTTGTTTCTTTCCAGGGGTAACGACCAAGCTAAAGCTTGAACTCCAAACGG
>JACQTD010000341.1 GCA_016210985.1 Acidobacteriota bacterium | reverse complement strand
GTGATAACTCTACGAGCACACTAACAGAGACAGCGCTGGATCGGTTGAAAACTCAGAACCTTTTTGGCCGCTGTGTTAGCCTGTCACCTGCGGTGGGAATCCAGGCTAGTTCAATGAGGTGAAAGCGGTCGGGCCGGGTTCCCGCTGCTCATCACAACGGACGTCATTAAGGCCTTTCGTCGCACCGCGCCGTTGGCCCATCCGTTGGGAGCGCCTAGGGCGCGAACCGGCGGTCGCGTCCAACGGCTGCGATCGCGGGCTGATGCGTGATGGGGAAGGGACATTGCCCACGCCTGTGAGCCATTAAGAACCGCGGAGCGATAGAGTCCTCCAGCCCGATGTTACCGCCCATGGCGGGAACGTTGGTTAAGCGGCAGGGAATCGTTCCGATCCGCCTTGGCGGATTGCGGCAGCCACGCCCGTCGAACCCGTGCCTGTCGCCTCCGAGCAAGAGCAGGTATTGGAAGTGGCGCTGGTGTATAGTAAGAATGCTCTGGGAACTTGAATTGGAAATCCAAGATCAGAACAACTGAAGAATAGAATGCGCGGGAAGATTCGCTAACAATTATGGGTGGACCTCGTAGTTATTTGGGCGACCCCATCACCCACTAAACGCAAGGAGGAAAAGATGAAACGAAAACGGATTCTCACCGGCGCGCTAGCGGCAGGTCTTCTCTTGTTAGGCGCTTCCATACATGCTCAGGTAAGCCGGCCTTACAGGAACGGCTCGGTGTGGCAGGTTGCTTTTATCAAGATGAAGCCCGGGATGGATTCGGCCTACCTCAATTACCTGGCCGGCGACTGGAAGCGGGAACAGGAAGCCTTGAAGAGTGAAGGTATCACTCTTTCCTATAAGGTCCTGTCGACTGAATCCCATAGTTCCGGCGATTGGAACCTCCTGCTCATGACGGAGTACAAGGACCTGGCCACGATGGAGTCGACCGAGGCGAAGGCGGATGCGCTGACCCAACGCGTCATCGGGGACGACACGAAAATGAGACAGGGATATAAGGATCGGCTGGAGATTCGAGAGGTGCTGGGCGTCCGCCTGGCCCGGGAAATCATTCTCGAGCCCCGGCGTTAGGTAAGATCCCATCGGCCAACCCTTTGGGTGGCCGTGCTGCTCTCCGACAACGCGAAAGCGGTGTCGCGCTCTGCTTGCCGCCGCACTCCAAAGCGACGCGACATACCAGGAGGTATGTTTGCCGGGTAGTGGCAAGCTGCGATCTGCTTGAAAGCGGGCCGGCGTAGGACTACACTCGCCGGCCTTGTCGGGGCGTGGCGCAGCCTGGTTTAGCGCGTCGGTTTTGGGAACCGAAGGTCGGTGGTTCGAATCCACTCGCCCCGACCATTCCAAACCAAGCAAATCCAATTAGTTGACTTAAAGCGAGAAGAAGGCTTGCAGGGCAAGAAAAGCGAAAGTATGCGCGAAGTATGCGCATACAGCCCATGAAGTGCTCTTTTCGGTTTCATTTCCGAGTCGGTGGGCATCAAAGTGACTTTTCGAGGAGGAACTATTTGGACGGAAAGTTGACTACCTTCTGCGCAGCCGGAATCCCCTCAAGGTAACGTTGAGTCCGCGTCACTGCCTGGCGGATGTCGGCCTCAGAGACGATGTTGTAGCGGTCGAAGATCGACCTCGTCTTATGGCCGCTGATACTCATTGCAACGCGCTCCGGCACTCCAGCCCGGATCATGTTCCGAACGGCCGAACGCCTCAGATCGTGAAACAGCATTCCTGGAACATTCGCCGCCTTGCACGCCGAAGCCCAGGATTTGCGGAATTCTTTTACTGCTATCCCGCCTCGATGGAAGACAAGCGGCGATACTGAGTCGGTTCCGTCCTCGCGCCGGTAGGTCCGAGCCTCCCATTGGCGCTCTATGACGGCCCACAGCTCGCCTTCCAGGGCCAGCAGCCGGCCCTGACCGTTCTTTGAGTGCTCGGGTCTCAAGCGGATGATCTTCTCCGCACGGTCAACATCCTGCCAGCGCAGGCTTGAAACCTCGCCCTTTCTCCATCCGCTGAAAAACCCGAACCGCGCGAATCCTTGCAGGTCATCGGGCAGGTTCGAAACTAGGCGCTCAAAGTCCGCTTGCTCAAAGAATCCCTGCCGAATCCGGCCCTGCTCCGAGAGCTTGCGCAGCTTCGGCCTTGCGCCGATGCGTCCCCGCTCAAAGGCGAGTTTGAAGGCCTGCCCAAGTAAGGCAATTTCCCTATTGCATGTTGACGGCGCGGCCTCCGCCGCAAGGCGCGACTCAGCGTATGCATCGACGCGCTCCGCCGTCACTTGAACCGCCCGCATGTCCCCGAATTCCATGCGTACCGGCTTCATGTGCGAGAGCGTCTTATCGAGGCTTCGGACTCCCCTCAACTTGAAGTCGGCTGTCAGAGCATCCAGCAGCTCGCTTACAAGCACGCGCTCGGCCGCCGGGCCGACGAAAGGTCGAATGCCGTCCCTGTCGTTGGCAACCTCGCGCAACCGATGCTTCAGCAGCCTCCGGGCCACCTGCTCATCAGTCGAACCGGATGACTCCCGGATCTCTTTACCTCTACGGCGATAGCCAATCCACCAGTATTTGCTTCGTGGTTGCTTGTAAATCCTTCCCTGTCCCCGTTCGGACGCGCTCATGGTTTATCTCTTCCTGGATTTGGATTGTTGAAGTTCCCGCGCGAGCCGCTTCCACTCGCCTTCATGCCTCTTCTTAAGCGCGCCGATCAACGGGATCGCCGTCTTGATCCGGGCCTCGTTGTCTGGTGCGCGGTATTGACCGTTCTCAATGGCCTGGACACTTGGCCGCGGAACGCCTGTCATCCGTGCAATCTCGCCCAGGGAAACCCCGTGCTTCTCGCGCAGTTCTCTGATGTCCATATTCTGAGTATATACATATCTGTATGGAGTGTCAAGAGGAAAGTTTCACCGGCCCATGCGCCGCTGGATATAAACCACGATGCCCTGCTCACTGAACATGGTTCGCCCGCCGACCTTAACCATGAAGGGAAGCCTGCCCGATCGCCGGTAAAGCCAGTCGGTTGACACGCCCAGCCTTACGGCAGCTTCTTTGGCGTCGAGCAGCCGGGCCGGGGCCGGCACAGCCTTCCCGTTACCCGCCGTCAGTCGCGCCAGGATCAGCGCGTCCAGGCGCATTAATTCTCCGCGCAGAGCCGCGAGCTCCTCGACCGCCAAGGCGTCCAGTGCGCCCGGATCGGCCAGAATGTGGCTGAGGTCCGGCATTGTTTAACGGAATATTCCTGAGATTCCCCGCGGTTTCAGCTCATCCAGTTTCCGCTTGTTTTCAGCCGCCTGCCGCCGTAACTCTCCGACGGCCTCGCGAAGCTTTGCCTGCCCCCCCACAAGGCGGCTCACAGAGTTCAACATCGGATGGATGCCGAGGGCCGTGCGAAGAAGGCGGCGCCCCTCATCGGTTCTTGCGATTTTTCCAAGCTCACGTAGCGTCATCTTTCTCTTCCTCCTCTCGGCCGCGGGACCAGTCGAAGGTTTCCGCTGGCCGCCGGTTCAATGATAGTTTTCCGCGAGACAAACTGTTCATCCTCCACTTCCAGGCGAATCGGGAGAAGTATTTTGTTGATCTGCTTGAACAATTCGAATTGCCGGACACCGAGCTGATGAAACTCCTCAATCAGCCTGGATGCGCGACCCAGGGCCGCCGCTTGGAGCGCTTCTCCCTCCGCGAGACGGGTTTCCAGTTCGGCGATGTAGCGGCGCCTGGCCTTACCCTCGGCGGCACCGCCCAGACGTGTTTCGATAATTTCCTCTCCGCGCCGCACAGCCGCGCCAGAGCGCTCAAACTCCCTCAAGCTCTCGCGCCGGGAATTCAGCTCGGTTTTAATTGCCTGAAGATTTATCGTTTTTCGTATCATGTTCTCCCTCACTTCCAGTTTCTCATCGCCGCTTCAATCGGCAGCCGGCGCGGCGCGGCGTCCGCGACGAGTTCCGAAAATTTAACCGGCGTCGTTAGTTTTTTTGCCGCGTAGAGCCCAATCGCGAGGGCTAGCACTAAATCATCGTGTTCACCCTGCCGCGCTTCAAAGGCTTCGCTTCCGGTGCTAGTCGCTCGAACCTGGTAATGCTGAAGCTCGGAGACGAGGACGTCGAGAAACGGCATTCCGGCCACGAAACGCACCTCTTTTTGCTCAAGACCGACTTGCAGACCGCTGATTAGGTGCGTCTTTGGGATCGTCCAATTTTTGCCGCGAGTTGTGGCAGATGCGCCCCCCGTGATCACGATTTCGAAAACCGGAGAGCGCAGCCGACTTCTCGCCAACTCTACAACGGGCGCACCTACGCCGGATGAGTCCAAGGCTACCGTGGTTTTTTCACACCCGAGTTTTGTTTCGAGTTCGCATAAACGAGCAACAACGGCGGTGAACGCCGTGCCCAACACCAACCGCTCGACATGAGTGCAATGAAGTTTCTGCTTCTCGGCGGTTTCGAGCACGGCAATCGCTGTGTGATCCACCCGCTGACCGACATCGACGCCTATAAAAAACTTCATGCGGTCCTCCTGTTCGAAACCTCAAACAGCGGCCTCACTTCCTCGGACACGCACTGCTCGATCAAATCCAGGTCGAAAGCGGCATTTTCTGGTTCGCTGAATTCGCAATTAAATTCCTGCTCAAAAACACGAGCGGGCATCGTCCGCCGCTGCTCATTCAGGAATTCCTTCGGGATTCGCGAGCATTCCGCGCTGGTTACTCTAAACCGCTCCCAACCCACGCCCTCGGTCCATTCCTTGTGAAACCAACCCCACTTAAACGACGGCGTAGACAAGGCGACGGTCCTGCCTCTCGCGGTTGCTGTCATTGGCGTGACAGCATGAAAAAGCGAGTCTGCCACTCGCGCGGCTTCGTCAATCACTACGAGGCTGGCGGTGTAACCGCGAACCGTGTCGCATGATCCGCCGGGCAGGGCGAAGATCCGGGACCTGTTTGATAGTTCCACACGCAGGGCGGACTCAGACTCCAGGTCAACGGACGGGGCAAGCGCCCGCAAGAAACTAAGTGCTTTTGCGAATAGTTCCTGTGCCTGCCTAAGTCCGGGTCCGACAATTAAAACAGTCGATCGCTCCCAGAACGCCGCTCGATGGGCAGCCAATACCGCAGCCGTCGTGCTTTTCCCCACTTGCCGCCCACAAAGCATCAGGACGCGATCCGCTGTGCTCGCGAGCAGGGACCGCTGCCAGTCGTCCGCTACCATTCCGGCGGCTTGCATGATGGCGCTCGGGTCGATCGCAAGGACCAAGTTTCTTGCCAGCGGGTTCAGGATCGCCTCCTCTCAGGGCCGGCGCCCGGTGCACGGAGGACCCACACACCGGCTGTTTTCCCGGCCCTGAGCGGGGCGAGAGCACAAATCGCCGCTGGTCTCGGGTCCGGCGATCTCATGCGCTCAACTCCGCGAGTTTGCTCACCAGCGCAGCCTTGGTCGCTGGGTAAGCGCTTAAAGCGTCGAGCACTACCGCCCGGACGCGCTGCCAATCGTCGGAAGCGAAAATGGTTACACTCGGCTTTTCCTGCAGTTCCCCGATGATTCGGCCTTCCAACTCAAGCTGTTTTTCGATCCGGGCCAGAGCTTTCAAGGCAATCTCTGGTTCACCATCGCGCCGAACTTCCGCAAGGATCTCCCAGGTTTCCCGGTGGGCTCGGGCCAGCCGTTCGAGAAGCGTATTCGCTTGGGAAACATCGCGCGCCTTCGTCGCCGCAGCGAGCGAAGCCGGAACGCAGCTCTCACGATGCCGGGCAACGCTGGTCTTGCTTGTCCCGAATCGTCCCGCGATGTCCCGCAGAGACCGGCCGGTGATCAAAGCTTGGTCGATCAAGCCCCGATCAGCTCGGGAGCAGATGGAGCAAGTCATCGGCATTGATCACCTTCCATAAACCCCTCATTTCTTAATCGCTTGGCCGTTCGGAATGCGTGCTGGTAAAACCTCTCGCAGGCGGCCCGATATGCCGCACGCGCCGCCTCGATCTCCGCGACGCCCGCCGGATCGCCTGGACTCGATTCGATCGCTTTAAGTGCGTGATTGAGTCTCACCTGAGCGGCCTCCACCTCCGCGAGTTCGCGATTCTCGATGTCCGGGAACAGCGCGCGGAGATTGCGGGCGGCTGAGAGCGCCGAGCCGAGTTTCGGGTAAGCCTCCAAAAGCTCCCGCTCGACTTCGCGCATCAGCTCCCCCGCTTGCTCCGGGTGGGTGGTTATGGCCATAGTCGCCCCTCCGCCGGCCGGACTAGATCGAAACACCCTTGCTCGTTTCTCGACCCTTGCCCTTTTCGGTTCATCGGCATTCGAGCCCCTCCCCATAGTGGCGGGTGGTTCATAGTGGCGTTGATTCTCACCTTTTTTCTTCGCGAGGTGGTATTAAGAGAAAAACCTGTAAAGTACCGCCCCTATCCGCCCCTTGCGCCACTCTCCAGTAACCCAATGCCTCGGCGAATCCTCTTTCCTCCGGTCCCCTTGTCGGCGGAAAATCCGCGTTCCGAAAGAGTTAAGCCGAACGAACGGGCCGCGGTTGGCACCTCGCCGGAAGCCTGACACCACCTCTGGTAGTGGGCATACAGCTCCCCAGCCGGAGTCACCAGTTCGGGTTTCACAACGCAACACTCCTCGATAAAGGCCGCGTGCACGTCCATCTCGGCCCGGTAGCTTCGAGTCGCGCCCGTCACCTCGTCGGGCAAGCCGAGGCCGAAGTTGAACCACTCCTCCGCGCCCCCGACCGCCCAGGCCAAAATGCCAGGCGCTTCCTGTTTCAGCTTGTCGGGCAGACTCTTATCCTGCTCGTCCTCCGGGATCGTCACGTCGAAAGGGATCAACCGAATCCGCCGCCAAATTGCGTTATCTGTTCCACGGATAACCGGCTTATGGTTCGTGCTCAACCACACCTTGCAGACCGGCTTGAATTGAAAGAACTCACCGTGCATGAACCTCGCAGAAATGGTATCGCCGCCGGTCAAATCCTTTATGCGAGCCTCGTCCAATCGGCGTCCGTCCGCCGTTTCACTCGCCGTCACGAACCGCGCGCCTCTCAGCGCGGCGATGTCATTCGGGATGCCAGACTGCCGCTTTTTGAGGAGCGTCTCGCTGGGCGTGGTCAGCGCGTAGTCCCCCAAGGCGGCATGAATTGTTTCCCGAAGTGTGGTTTTGCCGTTGGCGCCGCTCCCGTAGAGGATAAAAAGCACCTGCTCGGTCGTGACGCCCGTTAGCGAGTACCCGACCGCTCGGCGGATGAACGCAATCATTTGTTCATTGCGGTTGAAGATTCGGAGGAGGAATTCCAGCCAAATCGGGGCAGAGGCGTTTTCCTTGTAGTCAACGGGCGCCAGCTTCGTCAGCATGTCCTCGCGCCGGTGGTCCAGCAACTCACCCGTCCGAAGGTCAACCGTGCCGTTCAGAACGTTGAACAAGTACGGGTCCCGATCGAATTGCTCCGGCAGCGCCGGGATGCCGGGCTCGCTTCGGGCGAGTTCGATCATTGCCCTGATCCGAGCTGCCGTCTCCGTCCCCGCCGCGTGCTTCGCAAGCCGCTTCCGTTCGTCCGCGTCCGGCTCCGCGGCGGCCTCGTTGTAGATCCCGCGGGCACTATCTTTCGCGCGCCTTTCGACCTCGCCCGTTTCGTCCTTAGCCCAGCGCCGCCCGCCCCAGGCGAGCCAATGATCCGACGGTTTCACATACCGGAGATCGCCTCCGTGGGCCGTGACAAGACGTTTCGCATTCGCTACATCCGTCAGGTTCGAGACGAAGACTAGCGCGGATTCCGCCGAGGATCCCGCGGCATTGGCTGAGATCCGCGCCACCTCCGAGTCTACCTGGGGTCCGGGTCCCGGCCCGGCCGGGTAGCGGGCCACACTCGCCGCGATTGCCCGAAGTTCGGCATCGGGCAACGGCGTGTCGCACTGAGTCCGGTTTATTGCCAGCAAGGCCTCAACAATCGCCTCCTCAAACATCCCCTGCCGGCGCAACGCCCCGGCTATCCTGGTGAGTCGGACGTTTCGCTCCCCCTCCGGGATTGATCCATTAACCCTTCTGGCAGCCCTGGGGCGCAGTTCCGGCGCGTGGAATGCAGCCTTCATTTCAGCGACTGTGAAACGTCTTATCACGGTTCGACAACCTCAACTCGCTTGTAGACGAGCCAGCCCAGCCCGTCGATCGCAACATGATTGAAAAACGGAAGGCGCATAACGCGGCTTGCATTCTTAATCGCCGGATCACCGCTGAAGTAGGAAATGAGCCGGCGCTGAATTTCCTCCCACTCCTCGCGTGTGACCTCGCCGGCTGCAAGCCAGTAAGCATGGACACTTTTGCTTGTCACGACACGAATGCTGGGGCGCAGCGGAGCAGCGTCAAGCATCGCATGTTGTTCGGCGATCGGGCCTTCATCGCGCTCGCAAAAGAAGGCATTGAATCGTGTAATGTCTTTGTCCGAGTTGCCTCCCGTGTTCACAACAAAGTAAAGGCCGTGGGTCAAGTTCAAGCGCCCCAATCTGGCCTGGAGCGCTTTGTCCGTGGCGAGCCGGGCACGGGTAACCAAAATCTTCTTTGGCTGACCCTTCCCTCCAGGTGGGGGAAAAGCCCGGAGGTGGATCGGTTCATGCGGGCCCGGGTAGAACAAACCCAGCCAACCCGCTAGAGCCGAAAAATCGTCAGGGTTAGGGCCCTCAACCTGCGCCGCCGCCCTTCGCCCCGGACCCGCGTCGATCGCGGTTGAAGCCGGGTCAGGCTGCGTGGTCGTGCTCATCGTCGCCCGTCTTGAGAATCAAGTCTTCTACGTCACGCCAGCGCAAAAGTCTTCTTGCGCCCCAGCGCCCCGCCCGTAGGCGGCCCTCGCGAAGGGCCTGCCGCAAACTCCTCTCGCTAATCGACGCCCGCGCGGCGGCCTCTTTGACACTGATGTATACTGGCTCCGTTTTTTGCTGTTTCATCGCAGTTCCTGCCTCCGCAATGAGAGTACAAGACAAACAGGCCCGGGCAAGGACAGGGCGCTGTCCAGCTTGAAGCGCTTCTTTCGGCCAGACTTATAGGGTTAGTGAAAAAGCGGGATTAACAGACTTGAATGGTCTAGCCCTGTGAGTATCCAAATCTCATCCTACTGAACCGCCTCGCCTGCTTACTGAGGCTCTCCGGGTCTGGGTGGTTTTCTCCTCTCTTGTCCATCGTGGCAGTGCAGCAGCCTTGCAGGATTGCGCTCGGAATGAAACGGCTGGACCCCGTGTAGACCGTCCGTTTTCTATATCTTACCCCGGTTCTAGTGATGATCCGTGCCAGCTCCAATTCCCACTCAGCACTATCCTTCGCCATCTCCGACGTGGCCGTTACCAGCGCGGCCTTGTACTCCTTCTCGAAATTCTCCTGCGCTTCCCGGCATGAGCGGCACCCCTGAAGCAATTTCATAAACCGGGCGTAATGCGGGCCTATCTCATGCGCCGCTTGACTAAATCCTATCCACGCCTTTGCCGCCTTAGTGTCGGGATGGAGCGATGCTCCCAGTGCACTGAGCCTTCGTTTTCCATATTCTGACTCCTTGTAATTTTCCGAGCGAGCAGCTCGCAGCCATAGCTCTACCGCAAAGATGAAATTGAGATTGAGCATAGAAGGTACCGAAACTCTCAGTGCGTTTAAGATCAGATCGTCCTCAACTTCCGAGACCTCCAAATCCTCCCTGTACCGCCCGAAAAAGCTGAAGAGCAGAGCCTCGATAACAGAGCCTTCTCCCGTCGGGAGAAGTTCCAGTGCCTTGGCAATTTCCTCCAGGTCATCATCTGTCGGCGGCCCCACCGGATAGAGCGGGCGAAATGGAAAGGGTAGCGATCCTGCTGACCGACGCGGTTTCCCCTCTTGACCCTTCACCTGGGGGGCGGCCCTAACCATATCTTTCAGAGCCCTCCGTATTCCTTGTCTAGCTCTCTCCCTTCTCGCGGAACGATGCGGTGAATCATTGAGTAGATAGCGCTTTTCAGCAGCCTTTGACTTCTTCGGCATTCTCGCCTCCCGTCCTTGGGCGTATCCCGTCTTTTCGGTTGGGCTGGCTGCCAGGGCGGGACGGGATGATCCGCCTTTTCGCCCGCCGGTGTACGGCCGTAAGCTAGATAGCCAAAGTTTTCAAGTCGGGTTCATTCTACCGGAAAAAGTGCCGAAAGGGTCACGGACAGTTCGCGCCCAACGGCGAAATTGCCTCATCAGAACAAGGGCTTGCGGCGGTACATCCGGTTGTACGCTCGCTTCTTGTGATGAGGAGAGCCAGTCCCGTCTTGCGCTCAAGCGTTTCTGGTTCGCAGACTCCGATAGCTATGCGATCGATGAACCTCGCCGAATCTTTGACAGGTTTTTCTTAAGCTAAAGAATCACGGTGCTGGTCCCTTTACAAGTTCCGGGGGTAACGGTTTAATAACGGGGGCAGAGTTCAATTTTCAATGGAGAATCATTCGGTCGGCCCTTCCCGCGACCGCAAGCGTGCTCAGCTTTCTGCGTTTGGTAAGATGATTTTGTGCAACGTCGTCTGACGAGTTCGCCTGATGGTTGGTATCGGCTCTGAGTGAGATTAGGGCAGGACGAGTCAGAGCACGCCCTCATCTCCAGGAATTGGCGTGACCGGCCGGAAGCCGAGGATTCTGTCCTGTGAAGGAGCAGACATGTCGATATCCGCTGGCGTCCTGGTTCATCCGGCGACGAAGGAGCGAGTCGAGATATTCCGGGGGTTTTCGTGGCCCTGTTTATTTGCCGGGTGCTTCTGGTATGCCAAAGGGATGTGGGGGATGGGTATCCTCGCTTTCCTACTTGCGTTTGTTACCTTCGGGTTGTCTTGGCTGGTGTTTCCGTTTATCGCGAACGATCAGTATCGAAGAACTCTGCTGAACGAGGGATACGTTCCAGAAGACCAAGCCGACCATCTCGGCGTAATTTCGGTTCAAGGGTCCGTAGCGGATGAGATTCGCAAATTGGCGGAGCTCAAGGCATCCGGAGTTCTAACCGAGGAAGAGTTCGCACACCAGAAATCTCGGTTACTTGGTTCGTAGGGGGCGGTGTGTGTGTGCCCAAAGCGTTAGGCGAACCATCCATGACTCGCTGTCTGTAAGCTGTACGTGACCTACAGGCAAGGAGCACGGTAGATGAAACCAACCGGTTGCCTATTCCTTTTGATCACTCTGGTTGCCTCATGTGCGGGTTGCAACAGACCAGAGGAGGACAGAACAATAGGACAAACAAGCGCCCCGACAGCCCAGGGAGATTCACCCCCATCGGGGCGAGACCCCTCGCCTGCTCTGGTGAACGAGAGGGAGATGCTTATCAACTCCTATTTCGGAGATTTCCGCCAAGCGAAGAAGACAAAGACTTCGGGTACCGTGTCACTAAATTTGTGGAAGAGCTATGTGGAGTATTCTAACACGCTAGCTCCGGCTCTGCGCGAGATCGCAGGGGTACTCGAACTAAATGTTGAACATGATGAGGTGTGGAAAACACGGAAGCCCGACGAATTCGGCGCTACATGTACTCTGTATTGGAATAAGCAGAAGGTTCAGGCCTGCACTGTTGAGAAGGAATATGTCGCTGATCCCTTCACCATGAAACGCTTCCCAGCGCCGGCTCGAAAGCTGGTCAACATCTTTGACAGAGCCTACATCCTGCGAGAGCTGCAAAAGGAATAGGGGCGTAAGCTAATTATCTGTTCCCCGAAAAGTAGGCGGGGATGATGTTAAGTTTCGGCTCCCCGTTCCTCCTTGTGGCTGGCCGCCGGGCTCGCTGGAATCGCGCTCATTGGTTCCAAGGATAAGCCGGGACTTAGGCAGCCGGGACGGTCAAGACGCGGTCATTTTACCTTGAAAGGGTGCCCGAAAACTGCTTCCGACGGGAGGTAATTCGGGGTCAAGAACGGTGTGGGAACTGGCGCATGACACTATTCCGCCCCCCGGTCCGATCATCAGCGCTCCGGTCTCCCGGCCACCGGCTCACTAGGCCCAAGGAAGGCGACACGCATGTAACACAAGGGCTGAAAGCCAGGAACGACGGCCCCGAAAGCCCTCCGCTCCTACTCTGCACGAAGTCGTCGATGAAGCTTCCCGTGCTCCCGTGGAACCGCTTAACACTGTTGGTATTCATGCTGCTGACGTAGAGATTCCTGTCAGGACCAAAGGCCAACCCGAAGGGTGCGGAAAGATCATTACCTGAGGCAGCCACCCCGATGAATGACCCGGTTATGCCATGGTACTTGAGAACATGGTTGGTGTTCTTGCTGCTTACGTAGAGACTACCGTCAGGACCAAAGATTAGCGCTTGAGGCCCATTCAAACCGCCGCTACCAGAGGGTACGAAGGCATCAAGGAACGAACCGGTGATGCCGTTATATCGAAGGATGGAGCTGTTGAAGAACGCGCCGTTGCAAACATACATATTCCCGTCAGGTCCAAAAGCCACATCCTGAGCGCCGAGCAATCCGCCTGTGAAATTTGGGACGAAAACGTCCAGGAATGCGCCGGAATTTCCCTGGTAACGCAGCACGCCATTCCTGCTGGCAACATACAAATTGCCATCTGGCCCAAACGTCAACCCTGACGGTGCCGCCAAGCCGCCACTACCAGGGAGAACGAAATCGTTGATGAACGCGCCCGTTGTACCGCTGAAGCGCTTGATGCTATTGGTAGAGGAGCTGGCCACGTACAGGCTTCCGTCTGAGCCGAACGATAATCCCAAGGGACCCCTGAGACCGCCATCGGTAACGGTGAAGGCACTGCCCAGGTAAACACCGGTCTTGCTGTCGTAACTATGTATGCTGTCGTTATTGAAACTCGCCACGATGAGTCGTTGAACGAGAGGCGGCTCAACAATTCGAGCTATGAATGCGTCGCTAAGACCCCGGTTGATTGGTTGAAAGGAAGATGCTGTTGGGAAACTGCTGGAAGTGGTGCTGCCTGTCACACATACGTTACCGGATGGATCAAAGCCAACCCCGGTCCCACGGTCGTCGCCGTTCCCGCCGAGAAAGGTCGAGAATATGATCCCCTGTCCATCCGCGCTCATCTTGGTTACAAAGGCGTCTGCTCCTCCGCCAAACGAAGCTTGTAGAGGGTTCACTAATGGAAATTGAGTGGAGGAATTGGAACCGACGTCTCCCGTGATGCAAACGTTGCCGTGAGTATCGGCGGCAATAGCCTTCCCTGACTCTCCTCCCTCCCCGCCGAGAAAAGTAGAGTACAGAACGGCCGAACCCGTGGGATTCATTTTGGCCACAAATATGTCTGAATAACCGTTCATATCAGGGTAGAGAGGATTGACGGTGGGGAAGTTGGCAGATTCCGTGCCGCCAGTAATACATGCGTTTCCCTGATTATCGACCGTAATACCATTGCCTAAGTCATCGCTGGCTCCTCCAAGATAGGTAGAGTACAGAACCTGACCACTGGAACTGAACTTTGTTACGAAGGCGTCGACCCCTCCTCTATTATTCCCCTGCCATGGATTCATAGTGGGGAAGTTAGTCGAAAACGTTATGCCGGTTACGTGGGCCTCTCCGAAGCCGTTCACGGCGATGGACTTGGAGTAGTCGACGTCCCTGCCACCCAAATAGGTTGAGTACGATAGAGCTGTGCCTGCAGCATTAACCTTCGACACGATAACGTCTGAAGCGCCGCCGCTTACCCGTTGGAAAGCATTAACCGCTGGAAAGTTCGTAGACCAGGTTCTCCCGGTTGCGTATGCACTGCCTGTGGAGTCCACGGCGATGGCATCTCCGGTATCAGCATTGTTCCCTCCAATAAATGTGGAGTAGACAATCTGGTTCCCATTAGCATTCAGTTTTGTGACAAGCGAATCAACAAGGCCACCTATCGAGTTCTGAAGCGGGCGTGCGGTTGGAAAGTCGGTCGAGGACGTTTCTCCCGTTATATAGGCGTTGCCGGCAGAGTCCACGGCGATCCCACGGCCAATATCGTCACCAGATCCGCCCAAGTAAGTAGAGAACAGCAGGGCGCCGGCCGGACTACACTTCGAGACGAAGATGTCCGATTGTCCACCCTTGGTAGCCTGCAACGGACTCGCGGTTGGAAAGGTTGTCGACTCGGTCCAACCCACGACGTAGGCATTCCCCGCCGAGTCCACTGCCATGCCGCTGGCGTAGTCGTTCCCGCTTCCTCCCAGGTAGCTGGAAAAGCTAAGAATTGGATCGATGATCAGCGGCGCGTTCGAATCGAACTCTCCGATCTGAAACCCGAATCTATTCTCTCCAAATCGTGCATATCCGGATTCCACTTCCTGCCGAACACCAGCAACTTCCTGATAGACTGTGGGCCTCTGTTTCACAACGACCGCGTCCCCGACTTGCATGTTCAAGTCCCCTCGGCCATCCAGCTCAAGTCTGTCAGGTCCCTCAATCTCAAATCGGATTATTCCTGGGTCAACCCCGGGCGAGACGACGAAATCGTATTCGAGTTGCTCTTGATTCCCGTGGAAGACGAGGTCAACCCCTGGGTAGATTTCCTGGTAAACGGCTTTGGCGTACGTTGGAATATCTATGATCCACTTCGATGGATCGTTGCCGATGAAGTAATTGACCTTGCCCGGGAACTCGTCGAGTCCTTTCACTTGCCCTTGGAGACTCGCGTCGACCATCTTCATTCGAACCGCACCCGAAGAAGAATTGCCGCTTGCCGAGGGGGCAATGGCACGGCCGCTCAACCGTGACGCCTCTGACGAGGATTCCAGATTCGGTTTTTGCGAACTCAAGGTTAAGACGGCCTCATTCGAAGCAAGAAAGAGGGAGTATCCATTCCCGCGGCAGGAGAGATGAACGTGGTTATCGCTCTGACCGTGATTGGCTTCAAAGATGAGCGGATGGGACCTGGATGCCTCAATGTCCCATACGAGAGACCCCGAAGCCCCGAGTGAGCCATCAGCGCGAAACCGACCAGCAAGAGATTCTACATGCTTAGAAGTGACGTTTTCGACACCAACCCAATCTGGGCGGAGACGGACGTTGCTGGATGCAATAAGAAGGATTAGCAGGGATAATGACAGCCGCCTTCCAATCCCCGGGCCCGCGTTTTTGATCGAATGTGACCCTGACATTACGGTCCTCCCTCGCGCCTACTAACGCACTCGACAAACCTGGGCTCGCAAGCACCATCCACCCGGTCGGTCGGAAATTGTCACTATGGTATTAGGATTACTGATACTGAAACAAGGCGGGAGGGTGGGAGAATCGATTCCGGCCCGCATCTCGGATTCTAGTGATAGAAAAGCGCTCTTCTCGCCCCCTCACCCCCTGTGTATGGCCGGCAGGTAAGGCAGCCAACTTCTTAAAACCAGCTTATTCCAACCCGAATTCGCCCTGAAAAGCGGAGCAAAATTCGCGCATACCTCGCGCATACCTCCGAAATCCCACTTGGAATAAAAGGGGTTACAAGGGACCATCGGATCTGTAAACCGACCCGACCCGCCAATCTAGCCTATCCAGTACGCCTAAAGCCAAACCGCGCAGGCAACCCGGCTTCCCCTCTTTGCCTGGAGTTGGGGATTCTCGGCTTGGATTCACGGACAGAACACGGACAGATGGAGGAAGCTATTTTTCCTGGTAGTCGTTTGCGGCTCAATCTGGCTCCTCTTGTGGATTGCATGGTAGGCTGACGAGGGTTTTGGCGTCGAAGGATCAGTCGCAGGAAGAGTATGGGATTCATTGAGTAGGAGATCCGAATAGCGAAGAAGCTTCGGTGAAGCAGACGCGATGCCAAAGGCAATAGAAGTGCCTATCACGCCGGAAGTAGTGCGTTGGGCGATCGGAGAATCTGGGCTCCAGATGCGAAATCTGGCCGACAAGATCGGCGTGTCCCTGGAAGAGGTGCAAGCTTGGATCGAAGGTAAGAGTCGGCCAGCTCTTTCGAAGTTTCGTCGACTCGCGACCTCGCTGCATCGCCCCACCGCGCTCTTCCTTCTCCCTTCTCCTCCGACCGTTGAACGACCTCCAATTCGTTTTCGACGGCCAACCGGGGATTTGGTTCGCCCCCCGAATCCTGATGAACTGCGTGCCTTAAGGCAAGCTGCGCGCATGCAACGTGTTCTCGCTTGGATCGCCGTCGAGCTGGGGAATGAAGTCACAGACTTTCCGATGATTCAATTAGAGACCGGCCCTGAAGATGCAGCCGAGCGAGTTCGGACATGGATGGGGATACCAGGGACAAGAGACCTTGCTCGCGGCACACCCTCGCAGGCGTTCGACGCCTGGCGTGAGAGGATTGAGGCAAATGGAATACTGGTTTTTCTATGTTCGCTGGGTGCTCACTCCTGCCGGGGCTTCTCCCTTTGGAACTCTAGCGCTCCGATTGCCGCAGTGAATACTTATTGGCGTGAGGAGGCAAGGATCTTCACGCTTCTCCACGAGCTCGGGCACCTTATAACGCGCACAAGTTCGGCCTGTGTAGATGGTGTAAGGCTGCCGCGCACGGGGGGGGACCAAGAAGAGCGCTGGTGTGAGAAGTTCGCCGCCGCCTTACTACTTCCTCGGCAGGAGGTACTTCAGGTCCTTCGTGAGCAACTCCGATGGCGACCAAATCAGCGTGTCATCGCTCTCGACGATGCCCGCATTCTTGCTAGCAAGTTCAGCGCCAGTCTTCGGGCCGCCGTCCTGCGGCTGGTCGAGATCAATATTGCCTCCTGGAGTCTGTATGAGGCGATCCCAGCGGTGTCTGATCAAAAAGAGCAGAGCCGTGGTGGCCGTGGTCGCACGCGTCGGGAAATTCGCGAGGACCAATATGGTCGGCGGACCGCCCAGCTCTTTCATTGTGCTGTAGACCGGGAGCTGATAAGTCGCAGCCAAGCCGTCGATTATTTGGACGTTCCTGATGTTGAGTTTGACCGTCTAGGTTTGGGGTCTCGTCTCACTGGGCCGTGATAGATGACCGTCGTCGATGTCGTCGCAGTGTTCGATACTTCGTCGATCATCGAAATCCGACGCAGCATCCAAAATTCCAGAAAGGCGGTAGTTTTCGAAGCATTGGCTCAGCTTGTTAGAGATGGAAGACTCCATTTCCCCAAGGAAGTTCTCAAGGAACTTGAGCGAAGGGCCGACCCAGAGAATCCTGATCAGCAAGTCATCTGGGCAAAGAGGACGGTGAGCTTAGCTGCGGGATGTCCTGTGCCGTTCGAGACGGTTCGTGACGTCCTACGACGTGTACCGAGAGTTCTGGACCCGGACAAACAGGGTGTCGATGAGGCGGATCCTTACATCCTCGCACTCGCGATTGAACTACAAAAAGTAGGAAAGCAAGTGATAGTGGTGACGGAAGAGAACAGGGAGACCCCCACAAAAATGTCGCTGCGCACGGCCGCAGGCATCTTACTTCTTCCTTCCATTCCTTTGGTGGCGTATCTAGAGTCTATGGGTATCAAGTGAGCTGCTTCTCACAAGCAGGATCCGTCTTCACGCAGGTGAATCCCAAGAAATAACTGGTAGATCTATAATGCCCCGGGGGAAAGGGAAGCTTGGCAAGAAGGCGAGAGGGCCTGGCCCGCCTCACCACACCCCGTTGGCATCCCATAGGAAGGATGGAACGGGCCTCGTGCCCCCTCTTGGAAGTCATGGTGTGCAAGTGTTCGATTGGCCCCGCGACATGTTACCCGAGCACCTTTGGATCGCAAGCCTCGCTGAGCAATTTACGCTCGAACAGGCGCATGTTCATTACCACGCCTTCCTTGATGCAATGGATAACTTTGGGTCCGCGAAGTCTCCCCACTTGGGGTTGATATCGGACTTCGGAGGGATGGCTCTGGGCCGGAGGGAAGAATTTTGGAACCGACATGAGGATCTCATAGAGGCCGTTTTTCATGAACCAATCGGACGCATTCTGGCTTTGTACCCGCAGAATCCGGCGGCGTGGTTGATCAGGGAGGATCTTCTCGAAAAAGGCGGACGCCTTGATCCCGCAGTCGAAATAGGTAGGCTGAGGGCGATAGTGTTGAAGCTCATTTCGGGGAATGAGATGTTTCCCGGTCACGTAAGGACGCTACCATTTACCCGAATGGCTAAGCACGGTATGGTCGACCTGAATGACGCTGGGTTGATCGACCTAATGATGAAATATCCGCAAGGGTGTACGAAGGAGGAAGCAAACCGCGTTCAGGTCGTGGCTAGATCCTTCACCAAATTACATCTCTCTCAGAGCGGTGTGTATGACGGACAGGACTGGCCAAAGCAGTTCTGGAGACAAAATTTCAATCTTGTTGCATGCATTCCTGGCGTATTTCCGATAGTCGGCGCCAACCCGATCAAGGATGACCAAATTGACCAGCTCCATCAAACTGTAGAGGAAAATGCAGGTAGAGCCAGAGAGTATTTGAGGACACAGTCACTTCGGTTGAATTACGACCTGTATGATCCGGTCAAGGATGAAATCTTATCAGGCTTGTTCGCGCGGTCGGTGCGGCTCTTCTGTCTTATGGCCGAGGACTCAAAACTCTGGAGAAGGGACATTGGTGGAATAGTGCTCCGTTGTTTGGCGGATACGACGATCACTTTCGCCTATCTCGCCAAGTGTGGTACCGCGCAGGAGTTTGTGCAGTTCAAGAAATATGGAGAGGGCCAGGAGAAACTCCTCATGCTCCATTTGCAGGATACTTACCCAGAATACAAGACCCTGGAGGGTCGCGACGCGAGCGCCATCGCTCAGGAACTGGGTGGTTTCAATGCCGAGTTGATTAGTATTGAGCTAGGCCATTGGAGCAAGAAAGACACGCGGAAAATGGCACTGGCGTGCGGGATGGAGCGACTCTATAGGCTGGTCTATTCGCCGGGGAGCGGAGATCTTCATGGGACGTGGGTCAGTTTGAAGCAGTCCAACCTGAATCGCTGCATTGAACCCCTTCACCGTCTGCACCGACTGCCCTCATTCGTTCAACCACCTGCATTCTTGGATGTGATCGCCGCGGCCCAGGAACTCTGGGAATCTGCCGTTAAGATCGGGGTAGACTCGCTTGGATACCCTGCGCTGGATCCCCCACTTGATATTGTCGCCGGCATTGGAAGACGAACCTTTGAGGGGGAATCAGATACCCGCTGAGCAGAGAGCCTGTCAGCACTTAAGTCACGAGACCTCGCTTCAACACCATTCCGTCAACTCCGATGTGATCGGCCAACCTGGCTTCCTGCTTCGGGAGAAACTGAGAGGCGCTGCTGGGGTTCATGGACACATACAGGGGCTGTTCCGGGCGGAATCAGCCTCGGGCACACTGGACTACCAATCCACTTCACACCCCTGGAAGTATGCGCAAAAGTATGCGTGTCCCATAACCGGAGGAAGCGGGTCCCTGCCAGAACCGGGTAGCCCGCTTCGCTGAAAACGCTGGGGTTTTCTGTTGCGGACTGGTGGGGACTACCGGCCCAAACGCATTTGGGAACCGAAGGTCGGTGGTTCGAATCCACTCGCCCCGACCAAGCAAATCCAATCATGTTGGATGGCGTGCTGGATATCCCCGCCGCCGCTGCGCTCACCATTAATCGATCAACGGTTCGTTGTCCCTCCTGAACTCTATTCCCTTGAAGATGTTTTGCTTGATCCAGTTGTATTTATCCTGGAGCAGCATATCGCCATTCTGGAGATCTTCCTGTACCCATTGGCGAAGTTGATCGCCGTCCGAAAAGTAGTAATAGGCGGTGTAGATGAACGAGTGCTGGCGAGTGCCGACGTCATAGTTGCCGGCAATGCCTGTGAAACCACGACAGCGGCCGCTCGAGGCTGCCCCCACAGTGCACGAGCGGTCGCCTCTCACGCGCTGGCCGAAAAGATTGAACGCCTGCGAAAGCGCCGACAGGGGAATCTTTGAGAGGCTGGCGTTGGTCTGGGTTGGAGCCTGACTGTTGTTGTCCGACAGGCCCAGGATGCCCGCGGTGGCATGGCCCAGTTCTTCCCAGATGCGCTTGTAATCATCCTGCCGGGTTTGCCAGATTCCACTGCAGATGCCTATTCCTCCTCCCGACATGATGATGACCGGATATTTGACCGCATCACACGGAGGGTCGAACCGCCCCGAGGTATTTGTTCCCGCCTGGCAGCCCAGCTCGGTCGCGTCCTTGAAAGTCCTCCCAGCGAGCCAATGGGGCAAGGTCCAGAGGTTGTATCCGAGCTCGGTCAAAAAGGGCCGGCCATCTTGGGATAGATTCGACTCCAACGTTGGAGCAAACGGGTCGTTCTGATCTCTGCATACAGGGTTCATGCCATCACTGTTTGAATTATAGAGCGCAAATTGTTCACCGATCTGCGGGATGAAAATCCCTCGGCTGAAGTTGATGAACCAAAGCAGACCATTGGTTCGGGAGTCGTTAACCACAGCGAAGAGGTCGTCGCCGAAGTTGGAAGTCGCATAGTCATTGCCGCTTAGGAACGGACGTCGATTGAGCGCGCCCAAGCCCGGACGTTGCTGCGTACTTGCCCAAGCGATGATCTCCCTTCCAACCCAGGGGGTTGTTGGATCAGCGCTATCCCAGTAAGCATAGCGAATCCAGCCCTGATGATCTCTATAAGCCATCACCAGCTTATTCCGATAGACGATCAACTCAGCTTGAGGATGTTCAGTGCCTTGAGGAGTGTAATCGGTGATGAATCTGACATACCCATCATCGGGTTTTCCGGGACGAATCCGGGTGTGGGCGAGGTCATGACAGTACCTGCCGGACACGTCGTCGCACAGATACTTGACGGCATAAGCCACGTGGAAAGCGCCGGCGAAGTAAACAACGTTGGAGATGTTGAAGAACGCTCCTTGCGGACCATCAGCCAATCGTGAAGTCACAGATCCTGAGCTGCCCAGTGCCCATCCCAATTGCGATGGATTCGTGAAGGCGGGTCCATTCCTGGTTTTGGCTTCGATAAGCACCTGACGTCCGTTGGTCCTGATGGCCATCCAGACCTGGTTTGCGCCATCTGTGCCGATCGTTCCTTCCACACCATTGCTCCATTTTTCAGTGGCGGACACAGGATTCCCGAAGAAATCGAAACGCCGATATTCCACGCTATTGCTCTCGCTCGCGTAAAGGACATGGATGTCGAAATTTCCCCCGAAGTCGCCGGGTGCCGTGAGCGCGACATCGAATCGCCCGCGAACCCGGCCATCAGACGTGAGCGACTGCCACGTCACTCCCGATTTCCATGAAGCCCAGTCGTTGTTCCCGGCTTTGAAACTCGCGTAGAGATTATTGTCCCTGCCCCTAGCGAACAAGTAGAGGACGTCCCCAAAGCGGATGAGCACTGGTGAAGTATCAGGATCAGCATAGAAAGCCGGCGTAAGCGTGGGCCCCGTCGAGGGTGCTGGGCCAATGGTCTGCCAGGCGTCCCAGCTTCCCGGGGCGACGGTCGAACTGTAAGCCATGAGGCCGTTGAAGGCGACGGCCACGGTGTAGACTCTGCCATCGCTGTGACCGGACACAGCCGGGGTCACATTGGAAGTTATGGGTGGTAGTTTCGTCCACGCCGTTTGACTATGAGCGTAGGCTTGCGAATTATCCCAGCGCCAGAGGTTGAGCGTGGCCGGACTCGTGGCGTACAAATTGGGCCAGCCAGCGTAAATGGAGGTTGCCGCTCCCCCCACATTCATCCATTGATTGGGCGTTCCCGTGTACTTATAGACTGCGCTTGCATCCGGAGAAAGACCATAGAGATCACCCGTGACCTGGTCAACGGCGAACATTTTTCCCGGTCCACCTATCTTCATCCACTGGCCGGTTTCGTGGTTATATTCGAGAACGTCTCCTGATTGAGGATTAGTCGCATAGAGTTTGTTGCCACCAGCGTAAATGCTGGCCGCAGCCCCTCCGACCGCTGCCCACCGCATCGTAGCGAAGTCAAATTGCCAGACTACGCTTCCGTCTGGAGACAGGCCATAGAGATATTCGGCGCCAACAGCAAAGATCTTTCCGGGTCCTCCTAACTTGGTCCAGCCCGGTAAGATGGAGCTTCCACAGCCGCAATTGTAGGCGTTTATATCCCCGGTTTGAGGATTGGTAGCAAATAAGCCGGCAAGGCCGCCATAAATTTCACCCGCAGCCCCTCCGACCTGCGTCCATTGACCCGGCGCGCCGGTATATTGGTAGACCCCGCTGCCATCAGGAGATAGGGCATATAAAATGTTCCCGACGGTGACGAACTTTTTAGCCGGTCCTCCAATCTTTGTCCATGAGCCGGGGCTTCCATTATAAACATAGATATCGCCTTCCGGGAGTTTTGTCGCATAAACAACATGACCCTTCTCGGTATCAGGAAACTTCCATCCGATCGCGACTGTGCCGACAGGTCCCCAAATTTGGCCCCATAGGCTTTGACTGCTCACACTTGACTTCGTCGCAACAGGGAAAGACAGAAACAGAATCCCCAGGGTCAGCACGGAAAGTGTCCTTAGTTGATTAATACGTTTCAGGGTCAGCACGGAAAGTGTCCTTAGTTGATTAATACGTTTTCCGCTTAATTTGTATGGCATGTTCTCATCCTCCTTAATAACCAAGCCGGAGAAGTTTGCCTCCGCTGGTTCACGTCCTAAGAGGGTCGTAGCTGAATTGCCCAGTCCTGCGGCGGTCGATCTCCCAGTCGACCGTGGCTAGATTCGGCTGCGGCGCCTGTGCCGGGTTGGTGAGGGATTCCCATGAACCGAGTTCCCCGCGGTGCTCCCAATGATCCCTGCTACAGTCGGAGCGCTGACTTCCTATACCTCTCCTAGTAGCTTTTTCTTCCTAGGCTTGCCCCTTTTCTCAGACCAATTGTTTCTGTAGATGATGAGACCTCTCACGATCTTGCCAGCCAATTTCTCTGCCGTGATCGCTTCGGCTTCACGCCGATGCCTATCAGGGTGCCGTTCTATTTCCTGAAGCTGCCGCTGCAGCTCGGCGAGATTCCCCTCTAGCGCTTTGTCCCTCATTTTGCGCAGTGTCCGGCTCATAAACAAATATCGTCACAGTGTCCGTGCTGCGATTACCGTCTCGGTCTGTGGCTGTCACAGTCAGGCGGTGGAGGCCGCCGGACAACCGTGCCACCACCAGTTCCTGACCCTGCCCCAACACTCCGTCCTGACTTGAGATCCAGACCAGCCTGGAGCCACTCAACGGCCCATCTTCGACATCGTACGCCATCGCGCTCAGCGTGATGCTATACGGGTTGGGGTAGATCTGCCCTTGACTTGGCTCGACAACGCGTACCTCAGGCACCTTGGCCAGCACAGTGAAGAGGCCGCTGTCACCGTGGTTGCTGCGTACGCCGTCACTGGCAACTACGCGGATCATGGCCTGCTTGGACCCTGGCAGCCTGTCGGCGTCCAGTCCGTACGTGGTGCGTGTGATGTTTATTCCGACCGGCTGCCAGCTTTCGCCATCATCGGTGCTGTACTGCACCAGGTACGTCAGGGCATCACCGTCCTCGTCGCTCGCCTGCCAGCGAACTTCCTGCGGGCCGGTCCACGTTTCACCGCTTGCCGGCTGGAGCACGGTGACCTGAGGCGCGTGAGCACTCACCTGGCGCGCCGCTAACTGCTGAGTGCCCTTGCGCAACACAATGCGCGTACTGGCCGGATCCCACGGCATGTGTACCCAGAAGATACCGACAGGCGCCGGACCGCCTGGAGGTCTGATGGTCCTGCCCACATCGAAGAAACGCTGAGCCAGCACCTGACCGGACACGTTCTCCAGAGCCAGGCTGAACTCCCCCGTGCTGGGGCCGGGATCCACCGGAGCGGTCGTGCGCACGACGTAGAAGGGCCGCAGTCGAACCTGGTCGTTCTGGGCTATCAGGCCAGATGCGATTAGGACGGCTTGGGGCTGAATTGCTGCAGCCCTAGCCTGGGCTGCCACGCCGGGTACTACCAGGTTAGCTACTGCGGTATACAGGGCCCGGTACGTGTACGTAGAAACCCAGGCCAGGTGACCGTAAGACATAATGTCTTGTTTGCACGAACCACCCGTAAGTGACGAACGGTCGTCAGGCCGGATGACCTTCATCGCGACCGTGTCAAAGCCGTACTCGTCAATGCAGCCGTTGGGGAAGGGATAGCTCACGTCACAGTCGTTGCCCGGGCCAGTGGGGGGCCAGCCAGTGCACTGGTCGCTGGCGTGTAGTCGTCCGAGGTTGTGCCCAATTTCGTGCGCCATGATCTCGCCGACACCCTGCCCTGACGGTGTATCCATTCCCGTCGCCTGAAGCTCGGGGGGCAAGTTGGCAAGGCCGAAGTATTTGCACTGACCAAAATAAGCGCAAATCTCAGGCTCGAAACCGCTCCAGGAATCCAGGCCGTACCACGTGATCTGGGCCAAGTCCCTGCGGAGTGGGTCGCTGGAGGCGGCCATGACCGCCCGCCATTGGGCCAGATCGGCCAGCACGCCATCGGCGCCGCGCTCGGCGTCGTATTCCAGTTGCTCAAAGCCCCCAACACGATAGCCGACAATGGCGGGCACCGGGTAGACGCGCTTCATCCATTCCACGTGGGGGTCAAAGTGATCGCGGGACACCGGGGGGTAGGTGTAGCCCAGCTCGGTGGCGCCATACACGATCACACCGACGAAGCTGAGCGGCGGCCGATAGTTGAAGCGCACGGTGAGTTCACTGGTGTTGTTGTTATAGTTCGATTCCACCGCCCGCCGATTAGGGTTGACAGTGGCTACCAGCTTCAGTTCAGACTCGTTGTACCACGAAGAAGGGAGCAAGAAGTTGAAGGTCTTCGTCTCGTTACTGCGCAGGCCGAATAGGTCGACCGATGTTGCGGGGATGCTCATCAGCCCGCTGCTCGGTTGCTTGGCCCCGACAGTACCCAGACTTGCGCCGGAGGACTTTTTCCCTTCCAGGCGTACCTCGACGTTCGACACATTGCCGGAGGTGCAGCACGAATTGACATAGACGCGCACCACGGTGCTCTTGCCCTTCACCAAGGGGATGCTGTTGTTCCAATCCTGGACGGCCTGGGTCACCTCGATGTGGCTGATGATCAGGTCCGGTTGCGACGTGGCCGTTCCCGTGACCGTCAGGACCAACTGCAAGTTGCTGAACTTGCGATCATGCGCGGACCCATCGGTATCGTTTTCCCGCGTCAGGTAGAACCCGTCGTTGGTCCTGGTCCGGTTATACCACTCCCGCACCAAGTCGGTGACGGTCCAGGAGACCGAGCCCGAGGTGACGCTCATTGACTTGGTGTCCCGGACCGAGCCACGGGTCGGCTGGTTACTCCAGGTGACCACTGATTGGGTCCACGGGTCCACCGCAGTACGGGCTTCGTAATTTCGACTGGAGGTGCCGTGACCACCGCTGATGGTGGCCCGAAGGGCGGCGCTCGAAATGGTGAGGCCGGACGGGAGGCTGCTGATGTCGAACTTGACCAGCCCTCGCGTGGTGGTGGGATCAGCACCCAGCTCGCTGGCGCCATAGCCGGCCCAGACGTAACCCTTGCCACCGTAGTTTATGCTCGGGAAGCCGTTGGAGACGAAGGCTATCGCCCAGGGGCTAAAGGTCACCTGTTGGGTCGCCTGGACTCCGACAGAATTCGAGGGCGCGGCCCGCGAGCCGCCACCGGCCCAAACCAGGGCCCAACAGAACAACAGAGTTACGCTGCCAATCGTGATCAATTGCCGGGATTCATGGAAACTCCTCTTCGTATAAAAGATTACAAGAGCGGCTATTGTCTTCATGATATGTCCTCCTCCGTTCAGTTTAATCCGGCTCGTGACCGGGATTGATGATCAACCGGTCCAGAGCGCGCACGGTGCAGAAGGGCACGTAGCCTTTCGCGCGCGATTTGGCGTAAGCGTCGTCTATGTGCGCGGGCGTCGTCTCATAATCTATGGTCAGCACCAGCTTGCCAGCTCTTTTCAACACGTCGAGGTAGCGTTCGAGTTCGGCGGTGACGTCTGGCGGCGTCGGTTTGTCGTCTTCTTCGTAGCCGTAGAAGAGGTCTTCCTGCCCGATGCCATCCACGCTCTTGAGGTAGGCTGGCACCAGGGTCGCCAATTCCGGCGCGTTCTGCGGGAAGATGTAGAAATTGGGATCGCGGGCGCGAGCGTGGGCACGGATAGCGGCTACGAAGTCCACCATCTCTTGAGCGGCTGTCGTGCGGCCTCGTTCGGCGTAGTACTCGTAAGCATCAATGATGTCCAGGTACGCACCATCGAAGCCCGCTTTCAGTAGGCGATCGGTGTACTCGAAGATGATGGCCTGCCAGGCCGGATCCCAATAACGCACTTTGTAATTGCCCGGCCAGTTTGGATTCTGAGCATCGAGCCAGGGTGGATTGCCCGGCCTCCAGTCCTTCTGCCAGTAGAAACGATAGTCCTCGGCTTCGCCGATGCTCTTATACGCCAGCACGATCTTCTCACCGCCGGGGCTTTGCTTGAGCGCGACGACTTGCCTGGCAGTGAATTCCCCGCGCTCGCTTCCGTCGGCGGAATAGTCCATCACCACCAGATCATAGGCCGTGTCCCCGATGGCCTGAAGGTTGAGGTTCTGAAGCTGGTAGAGAAAGTCATTGACATCTTTTAAGCTGATCGCTGATCGCAACCGGGAGAGCGACCGCAGAAGGTCCGGGTTAAAGCCAGCCAAAGGTATTCGAAACTCCTCACTCGACGAGCCAGCCGATTTTGCACCTTGCGGAAGCGGGGTGATGAACCGCCAGCCTAGAAAAAGAGTGCTGGCGACCGCTTGCGCCCCGTGGGAGCGGGGTGGAGCGCCATCAGCCTGAGACTGCGGTGTCCTGCGGCCTAAGGCTGATGGTGCATCCGCCGGCTTCCGCCGGCGGCAACAAAGGGCGTACGCTTCTCTGCTAGGTTGGCGGTCCCACCGCCGACTTCCGCCGGCGGCAAATCGAGAGCAACACCTTTTTCTGACGAGCTCCTGCACACATTTATGTAGCGAGAATCCGACCGTGCGTTTCATCATGAAGCCCTCTGAGCCGCCAAGCGGGGCCAGAGCAACCCAGAAGACACCTACAAACAACAAAATGAGCACGAAGGTTCTTGTGCGCACAACCTCGTCCCTTTCCCGTATCCAGACTTTCGGCTTTTCAATCACTCATCGGTGATGCCGCACGCATCAATAGGTCCAAAGCGAACGTAAGCCGTTTAAGAGTTTTCATCGTGTACTCCTCACATGTACCATGGGACCAGCCGGAACGTGCCGTCTCCATGGTCCAACAGCACCCGCAGCGTCACGCCGTCTGCATCCAGCACCGCAATGTCCAGTCGCCCATCGTTGTTGAAGTCACCTTGAGCGATAGATGCTGGCACTGGACTGACCGCGTAACTCTGGCTACGATTCAACGTCCCGTTGGCATCTCCCAGATAAATGGTCATCTGGTCGGAGAGCATATTGATCACAGCCAGCCCCACGTACTCGTTCAGAAACGTTCCTGCAATGAGGGCATCGGGTCCGTCTCCCACCGCCAGTCGTTTGGTCTCGGTGAACCGCTGGCCATCGTGGTTCTTGAGGATTGAAACGTCGTCGGAGAGGAAGTTGGCTGTGGCCAGATCCAATCGTCTGTCCCCATCGAAATCGTCAATCGTGATGGCCACTGGCCCGTTGCCGACCGGGATGGTCCCCAAGCTCCTGAATGTCCCGTCGCCGTTGCCGACCACGATCGAAAGATCATTGGAGAGCGCATTGGCGGTGACGGCATCCGTATTCCCATCCCGGTTGAAATCGCCCACCGCCACATTGTTCGGCCCGTTGCCCACCGGGAGCTGTTGGCCGGGGCGGAAGGTGCCGTCGCCGTTGCCGAGGAGCACCTTCAATTGATTGGTGAAAAAGTCGGCCACCAGCAGAGCTTGATTGGTTTGCTGCGGCGATGACGCTTCCAGGGAGGCACTGGCGTCACCGGCCCGGATCTGGAAAAGGAGGCTCACGTGGGTTGCCCAAGCCGACCGTTGATTGATGGTTACAGCAAAACTACAGGAGGAACTGCGGTCGGCGGCATCGGTGGCCGTGCAGGTGACGGTAGTTGTGCCCGGGGGGAAGAACGACCCCGGTGGCGGCAGGCAAGAGAATCTCTCGCCAGGACAGTTGTCCGTGGCGGTGGCTGTGAAGCCGACGGAGGCGCCGTTCTGGCCTGGATCAGTGTAGGTGACGATGTTCTCCGGGCAGGCGATGGTCGGGGCCTCGGTGTCATTCACAGTGACGTTGAAGGTGCACGTGGAGTTATTACCTGCAGAATCACTCGCTGTGCAGGTGACCGCGGTTGCGCCGACAGGGAAGAAAGAAACTGCTGGAATCGGCTGGCAAGAGACACCGGTCACCTGACAGTTGTCCGTAGCGTTCTCGGGAATGTTGACCACAGCGCCGCACTGACCCGGATCGTTGGGCACGGTGATGTTGCCCGGGCAAGTGATCGTGCACGATTGCAGAGTGCTCATCGGCTCCATGTAGAGACCAGCCTCCCCGGCGAGGATCGAGCCCAACGGGTCCACGTGTTCTGTGAGGCCACCCCAGGACTCTGTGATCCCTGGCCACTCAGCGCCCTTCTGCCGAGCGGCCAGATCGCCGTCGAACGCCTCCAGATAGGCCGCCTTCGCTGCGGGCATCGGCTGAGCCTGAAACTCGCGCCCGGGACCGCTGGCCGTCGTCGGTTCCAGCAAACTCAAGAACGAAAACAGTCCCAGAAACGAGAACGCAAAGAGTCTTGATTTCCACCCCTTGCTGAACGATTGTCCTCGGTTGGAAACTTCGTGTGTCATATGGGCCTTTTAGTTTGTCCCTTTTCCCATCCTCACGCTCGTGCTGACCTCAGCCATCGTGATAGTGGGATTGTCGGCGGCCAGGTAGCGGTCGAAGAATTCAAGCGTCGGTTCGAGAAAGGCCGGATGAACTTCCTGTCCCGATCCCGGCGGGCCGGCGAAGGAATGCCCCAGGCCAGGCAGGTGGACAAACGTGACATCGACCACTGCTCTCTTCAGAGCCGCCACGAGCCATTCGCTCTGGCTGATGGGAACCATGCCGTCATTCTCGCCGTGGATCACGAGGAAGGGAGGATCTGCGGCATCAACATAGGTCACCGGAGAGGCTTCGGCCGCCCGTGCCAGCACCGCTGGGTCAGCCAGCGATCCGCCCAGAAAAGCGCCCCACGCCAGCGTCCAGTAGAAATAGGGCGTTTCTTCTCCGCCATACCTAGCGATGAGTTCACTCAAAGGGACCTTGCACGGATTGTCCATGAAAACGATGTGGCCCCGGGTGACATCTACGGGGCCGTACCAGTCGGCCACCGCCTGCACCTCATCGGAAATTCCAAGGTTGTTCGCGCCTTCGAGCGCCGTCACTCCCGCTGAGACTCCCCACAAGGCGGCCAGGTGACCGCCCGATGAGTTCCCCAGCGCGCCAAAACGGTTGGGGTTCAAGCCATAGGCGCTCGCGTGGTTCCGCAGCCATCGGACAGCGGCCTTGACGTCGTGGATCTGAGCGGGGAAGATAAGCTCTTCGGGGCAGCCCCCGGCTAAGCTGGACAGGCGATAGTCAATGCAGGCCATAGCATACCCCGTCTGAGCGAAGGTCGTGCCCGGACAGGTGCTCTTGCTCCCTTCAAACCAGCCACCTCCGTGGATGTAGACGATTAGCGACAGTGGCTGCGAGACTCCTGTTGGTAAATACAGGTCGAGAAGAAGCGGCTTTCTCTCTCCACCCAACTCGTAGGTCGCATATTCCAAATCGCGGAGGACGGTCACATTTTTTGCCAACCGCCGGTCCAAGCTAAAGGCGTCGTCGCCGGCGGGAGAGACATAGTAGAAGGGTGCAGCGGTATCTGCAGGCTGCGCTGCGATAGGTTCACTCTTGAGGCTATACCCGCCCAGCATCATTCCGAGGAGCGCAAAAACTGGCAAAGCAAGACGTGCGGTGGATTTCATGATACTGCCCTCGTTTGTTCACGTCTTGCCGCCATATTCGCGCCCGAAGTTAGGGACAGCGCCAATGCCAAGAATGAGAGAATGAGCGCCAGGCGAGCGCTTTGCTTCATGGGTTTATTCTCCCAATGATGATTCGGTTGCCGGCCTTGCTCAAGACGACACCGGGCAACGTGATCAGGCCATTCGAGTCGGCGACGAGGGCACCCGTCTGGATCAACGCACCGGCTGGCTCCTGTCTGTTTTCCCAGGTGTAGCTGGTGCCCGGCTTGTGATCGAGCGCTTGCAAACGACGGGGCGTAATATCTGCCATCGCTGTCGGGACCGGAGCAGCCGGATGCAAACGTACAGTCAACTCCCAGCGCCCCAGCGTATCCACGATGGTGGCCGTGTCCCAGCGCGGAAACCGGTTGAAACCACCCAGGGGATCGCCGTTCGCGGGCTCGCCGTCGCCCGGTTCGTCGTTGAGACTAAACCGGCTGATCGCCGGATAACTCTGGTTCAGGACAAACTGGTAGATCCAGTCGTCGTATTCTTCTTCCGATGACCACTCGGAGAAGACTTCGTGAGGGCTCGGTCCGTTCACATGATCGCCTTGCGTCCAGTAGAGAATTCCTCCGAGGTGACGGCTGGCATCCATAGAAGAAAAAAATGTGGGCATCTGGCCCCACGGAATGGCCTCATCGCCTCTTCGGACAAACATCAGCATGATTGGGAAATCGGCGCCAGGTTCCGCCGTGGCGTAGGCGCCTGCATTCACCCGCTCGTTCAGGGGCACGCCATCGCTCGTGCGAATGGACGATTCATAGCCCCAGAGCGGATAATGCCGGCGATCGGGATCGAACGTGAGATTGACTCCAGGGACGGCGTTCTGCCCGGCAACGAACAGATTCTGACGGCGGATCCCATAACCCCATTGAGCGGCACCGCCCATGGAGCCGCCCTTCATGTAAACTCGGGAAGGATCGATCTTGAAAACACCGCTCCGGTTCATGACCCAATCGACGATCCAATCGACCCTTCGCTCCGTGTAGTTGACCACCACGCCCTCGGTGGGCGCCGTTCGGGTTCCATAATTCGAGTTGTAACCTAACCAGATACTGGCGCCGTAAAGATTTGCCGTGATCAGTGGATCGAAGTCATCAGCCGTGAGGACGAATCGAGGTTGGGCTGCGTTTTGTCCCCCGCCGACATAACTGTCACTGAAGTAATGGAAGAACACGAGAAGCGGATAAGGGAGGGCGGGATTCCACACTTCGGGAGTAATGATTCGGAAAATATACGGAACGCTGCGCCGGTTTGTGTAACCATAGTCCGCAAGACGTCCCGTCGGGTCAAAGCGGCCAAGCCAAACGATGAACACCTGGCGATTCCCTGAAGCCGAAGGGACGGGGTCCTCCATGAACTGCAGGACCGGGCTTACAAGGGACACCTTCTCCACTTCCGGTCCAGCAGAGTTACTCGGCCCAATGGCCCGATTCTCGTTCCCTCGCACAACGCTCGTTACCGCGTAGAAGTGCGGTCCATCGGACTCAACCGTGTAGACATACAGGCCAGTCTGGTCGGGTAACGGACCGCCGCTGAACGGCGTACTCAACCGACCCCCGTTCTCATTCAGCCTGGAGAATGTGGCCGAGCCCTGCGGTGCTTCAGCCAGCAGTTCAGCCGTGGCAAGGTTATCGGTGGTTATCGGCATGGTGTGCCGATAAACGCGATATCCAGTCTCAGGATCGGTACTGGCGACCTCTTGCCATGTGATAAAAGTCTGACCGCCATTAGATTGAGCCCGGAGGCCGGAGACCTGGAGGGGATAGCCACCGCTCCCGGCATGGGTGATCTCCAGGTATGGCCGGGTTGTAGCATCGGGATGTTCGCTGGAGCGGGCGATCGCATCCAGTCCCAATGTATTCCGCCCGTCGAGGAGGAATCCTTGGTTCGGGAAATCATCGTTAATCCATCCCTGCACGGCGGAAGTGACGTCCCATTCGGTCCAAAAATTCTCAGCTCCATCGCCGTATGCCTTGGGGTGTGAGAATGCACGATCGACCGGTGTGAAACTCAGCGAGCTGAAAACATCGCCCGATGCGGTCCACGGGACGCCGGATTTCCTCAAGCTCCTCGTCACTTGACTCTCTGCCCACATCCCGCGCCCTTCCGGATCTGCGATGCGGTACAGATTCATCATGTAGCCGGACTTTCCTTGGTCAGCGGCGCCATAGGCCACCTCCCAGAAGATGCGGAGCTTGGCGTGATAGATCTCCGTATCACGAGGGATGCCCACCAGGTCGAACTGGATTACTGTGTGCTTGTCGAAGTCGTCGCGTATGCCAAGCCAGGCGCTTTCATCGTTCCCGCCCTCAATCAGCATCGCGTCTTCGGTCACCCCCGTGAAATCCGCGGTGGCGTGCTCACCCCATCTGTGCGTCACACGCGGACCGCTGGCACCGGAGGCACTCGTACTCCCTAATGTAGTCACCGGTGCGGCGCCGGCTCGTGAACCGAGAACGAGTGTCCACAAGAAGAGACAGGTCCATAACACTTCTCGTGCGCGCGAAAGTTTCCCTTTCCCCATTGGTATACCCCGATTAATCTTTACTTATGGTTAATTAGCTACGACGCAATCCCCATGCCGCTTGGAGATCCAATACCTAACCACAATGGATGACTGCGTTATATCTCACGGGAGAAGTGGGTCTTTGCGTGTGACCTGCGCGAGTTAACCCAGTTGGGTCAAATAACTCAGCAATTACCAGGACCGTCAAGCAAGGCGACCACCAGGATTGGTTCAGATGTCAATCCCCGCATTGCCATCGGATGAGGCAGCAAGCTTGTCGTTCCCAGGGTGATAAACGCCTGCAGGATTACCGATCCCTTAGCGCCCGGGACCGCGTTCCCGAGTTTGAGCGAGTGGTCCTATCATCAACGTGCACGGTACAACACTTGCGTAATAAGAAGACGACGGAGACATGGAAGTTTATCTTTCGGAATGTCCGAGTTAATTCTGATCCATAGGTTTTTCATAAATAGGTACTTAGCTGGCGAAAGCCAACGATCTATGGGGACGGTGTTGCATAGCGGTTGAAGCCGGCTCTCCCGTTTATGTCAACCGACCGACCCTCCAAGTCATCACGGCCGATCCCAACCTCACTGCGACTTCGGCCGAAGAGACCGACTTGCTGGACGAGTTCATCGATGACGATGCTGTGGAAGTGTTTGTCATCGAATCCTTTCTCCCTGAGACCGCCCATGCTGGAGGAGCCAGCTGGGGCGGAGGAAAGGCAGCAAGGATCATTATCGCTGTCAACAACTTACCGGCCCATCAGAGACATCTGGCGCACCAGCTTGGACACATCCTCTCCCTTTGTCATCCCTTCACCGGATGCTCGCCTCCACGGCGCGACGCACCCACCGGCACGGTTATGGATCTCAACAACTTCGCCGACGACCATCCCGACACCCAGTCGGCTGTCAATTGCCTGAACGCGACGAATCCGTTACTCCGCTACCGGTTTGCCACTTGCTGCCCGACCCCGGACGATTAGCAGCTCCAATCAGTTGATTCCAGGGCAAAAAAGGTGGGATTGCGCAAGCCGCACACCGGGTCTTTGCCGCGGATCACCTTACAACACCTTCCACCACGGGGCCGCCAGCACGTCGGGCGCGAGCCATTCGAGCGTGCTGCCGGTGTGCAGCAGCAGGCCCGCCCGGGCCTTCCTGCCGTACTCTTTTCGGAAGGTGCGAAGGTGCGCCGCATCGCCGAGACGCGGGCGCGCCGCGCCCTTGATCTCGATGGGCAGGAGCCGCCCGCCAGCCTCGATCACGAAGTCTATTTCCTCGCCGATCGCCGTGCGCCAATAACAGACCTCCGCGCGATCGAGGCGCGCGTCGCGCCAGGCGAGGAGATCGGCCAGTACAAGGTTCTCGAGATGGGCTCCACCCGGCTGGTCGCCTCCCCCGAGATGCAATGCGACCCCCGTGTCGCCCCAGTAGAGCTTCGGAGACTTGATGAGCCGCTTGGTGCGGTTCACCGCATAGGCGGGGAGCCTTACCAGCAGGTACGAGGTCTCCAGCAAGTTGAGATATCGGTGCACGGTTGGCTGCGGCAGCGCCACGTCGCGGCCCAGCTCCGTCTGGTTGACGAGCTGGCCGAGCCGCAGGCAGGCTGCTCGCATCAGGCGGCGGAAATCGGGCAGTGCCGCAATCGAAGAAAGCTCCTGCAGGTCGCGCTCGAGGTAGGTGCGTACGTAGCCGTCGAACCAGACCGCCCGTTCCTCGGCCGTTTCGAGGTGGACGGCCGGAGTCGGAAAGCCGCCACGGTGTGCCAGCGCGCGCCAGTCCTCGAGCTCGTCCGGCTGCGCGGCCACAAGGTCGAGCCAGTCCCCATCGCGGGCTCCGAGCAACTCCTCCCAGAGGCCGCAACGTCCGAGCCCCTGCTGCTCGCGCCGCGTCATCGGCCAGAGGGTGAGATAGC
>JACQTD010000339.1 GCA_016210985.1 Acidobacteriota bacterium | reverse complement strand
GTCCTTCCACGATGGCCGTCTTTCCCACGCCGGGCTCACCGATAAGCACCGGGTTGTTCTTCGTGCGGCGACAGAGGATCTGAACCAGCCGCTCAATCTCATTTTCTCGTCCGATCAAGGGATCGAGCTTCCCGTTGATCGCCGCTTCGGTCAGATCGTGGCTGAACTCAGCCAGATGGGGTGTTTCCTTCTTCTGCTGCTGGATCCGCTCGGTGCCGGTCGCCCGGAGCAGTTCTTCCCTCACGGCGTTCAGCCGCAATCCGCGATCGTAGAGCAACTCGGCCGCGAGCGAATTCTCCTCGCGCAGCAACCCGAGCAGGAGATGCTCCGTGCCGATGGAACGATTGCCCAGCCGCTCCGATTCCTCGGCCGCGTGGCTCAAAATACGCTTGGCTTCCGGGCTCAACGGGAGCTCAACCGAAGTCGAAACCTTTTCCTTCACCACCGCCCGGCTCTCGATCTCCTTTCGCATCGACTCGATGACCGTGGGCGACCTCAACAGGCGGCTGGTGAGTCCCTTATCCTCTCTCAACAGCCCGAGCAGGATGTGCTCGGCTTCGATGGCCGAGGCGCCGAGTTGGCTGGCTTCGTAACGAGCGAAGAAAATCACTCGGCGGGCCTTCTCTGTGTATCGCTCGAACATATCCACCAGATCCCGGCGTTACCGCAGTTTCCCGTCCTCCAAGTGAAGCCGGCGATCGCACCGGGCCGCCAAACGATCGTTATGCGTGACAATGACGGAGGTCAGCCCCGTCGAGGCATGAAGTTCATGGAGCAGGCTGAAAACCTGCTCGCCCGTCCGGGCATCGAGGTTCCCTGTCGGCTCGTCGGCGAGAAGCACGCGCGGGCTGCGGCAGAGGGCTCGGGCCAGGGCCACCCGCTGTTGCTCGCCGCCGGAAAGCTCGGCCGGGCGATGGTCGGAACGGCCGGGAAGGGAGACCATCCTAAGCATCTCGCCGGCCCGGGTCTGAGCGGTAGCCCGGTCCCAACCGTCGATCAACGCCGGCATCATGATATTCTCTAGCGCCGTGAACTCCGGCAGCAGGTGATGATATTGAAACATAAACCCCACGATGCGACTCCGGAACCGGGGCAAGTCTACCCCAGCGGCCGAAAATATGTCAAACCCACAAAACCTCACGCTGCCGTCAGTTGGGCGATCCAGGCCACCCAACAGGTGGAGCAGCGTGGATTTCCCCGAACCCGAGGCTCCAAGAATGGCGATCATCTCCCCGGCCGTCACATCCAGAGAGAGGTCCCGCAGCACCTCAATTCGAGTCGCCCCGGCGCCGTACGTCTTCGTAAGCCGTCGGGCGGACAGCAGCGCATCCGGGCGCTCGGCGGTGCCGTCAGCCTGGCCTTCGAGCGGCTGACCCGCTTCATTCATAGCGCAACCCTTCAACCGGATCGAGCCTTGCAGCCGATCGCGAAGGATAAATGGTGGCCACGAAACTAATGGCCAGGGATAGGGCGGCGACCACCGCCACGTCGATCGCGCGCGGCTTGAAAGGCGCGTAAGCGATCGAGAAGATCGCTTCCGGCAGCCGGATCCACCGGTAACGGTCCGCGAGCCAGCAGGACGCGAGCCCGAGGACGAGTCCGCTCGAGGTGCCGATCAGGCCGACCAGCAGCCCCTGCAGCATGAAGATCCGCATGATCGATCTCTTCCTCGCTCCCATCGCCATCATGACCGAGATGTCCCGCGTTTTTTCCACCACCATCATTACCAGCGTGGTGATGATGTTCAAGGCCGCCACCAGGATCATCAGCGTGATGACGATGACCACCACCAGGCGCTGAATCTGCAGGGCCGCGAAGACCGGTTGATTGAGCTGCTGCCAATCGGTCGTCGTGAAATCGGTGCCCGCGGATTCGATCACCCGCCGCGACATCTCCTTCACGGCGTAAATATCCGCGACCTTCATCTGGATGATGCCGGCGCGATCGCCCGCATTCATAAGCCGCTGCGCCGCCTCCAGCGCGATATAGCCCCAATTGGCGTCGTATTCGTACAGACCCGATTCGAAGAGTCCCGCCACGCGGTATCGAGTGCGCCGCGGAGCCATTCCAAACGGCGTCAACCGCCCTTCCGGAGAAAGGACGGTCACAAAATCGCCGGTCTTCACGCCCAGTTGCTCGGCCAGGATCTTGCCCAGAATAAGGCTGTCGGGATTGGGAAGCCCGTCGGGCGCGACCGTGGGCGCCAGGTCCTCGATTCTCCCTTCCACCAGGGTCGACCAGATTTCGTTCGCCCTGTGCGGCGCTCGGAGGTCAACCCCCTTCAGGATCGATCCCACCGATGCGCGCGGGCTCGTGATCAACACGCTATCGTAGCGCGTCGCCGCAGCCGCCGTGACGCCCGGCACGCCAGAAATTCTCTCCACCAGCTTTCGATAGTCGTGCATCTCCTCGCCATCGCGGCGGAAGAGATTCAGGTGGGCCGTCCCTGACAGCAGCTTTTCCCGGATGTCCTGGTTGAATCCATTGACGAGCGCCAGCGCAATAATCAGAACCGCGACCCCGGCTGCGATTCCCAGGACGGCTATGGTCGTGATGACCGCGATGACGGCCTGCTTCCGCTTCGCTCGGAAATAACGGGACGCCACCATCAGTTCGAAGGCCAGGCCGCGGAACTCCCACAGCCGGGGAGGCCTGACAAGCTCCGAGAATGGGGTGGAATCGGAGGTAGG
>JACQTD010000338.1 GCA_016210985.1 Acidobacteriota bacterium | reverse complement strand
GGTCATTGCGGAGGATGTAAAGCAACGGAGTCTCGGGATCGACGTCGACCGGGTAGGTACGACCGTTCACCTTCAGACTGATTACACTCATGCTCTCTCTCCTCTCATCCGAGTTAGCGTTATGGGCAACTGTCCAGTACCGGCGTGGAGCGGGACTACCCGATTATTGAAGAACGCTCCAGCCCGCTGGCGGGGCACAACGAAGAAAAATACCCGACTCCCTATGAGGGTTTGACCACTCCAACGTCAGCCTTCAACTGCCGAGCGGTTCGAATACGAACCGATCTTCTACCTATTTATGTTCCTCATATTGGCACTGCGTCCGAGTGAAAACAACGATCGACCCTTCGGTGTAGGCCCGTGCATTCCAACGCAGCAGAGACCCCTCCAAGAAACAAAAAGCCCGCCATGAAGGACATGACGGGCGAGAATCGACCAATGTGCAAGACTGATGATTATCGGTTCTTCAACGCTTCGAGCACACGCTCTGCTGTGAGCGGCACCTGGCGGAGCCGGACTCCAGTGGCGTCAAAAACGGCGTTGGCGATCGCGGCGATGGGAGAAATGACTGGAGCCTCACCTACTCCGCCACCGATGGGTTGATCGGGGCGGTTGATGAGCGCCACGGCCACGTCCGGTACCTGGTCGAAGCGGAGGATCGGGTAGGTTTCCCAATCGAGCGTGGAGACGCGGTAACCGTCAGTCTTGATCTCCTCCAATAGCGCACGGCCGGTTGCCTGAAGAAGCCCGCCCTCGATCTGCTGAATGATGGCTTCAGGATTGACTTGGAATCCGACGTCGTAGCCCACCACCGCGCGGAGGGGGCGGACAAAGCCAGTCGATTGATCGACCTCGACCTCCATGATGGTGGCGCAGTAGGATCCGCTTCGAGGTCCGTAAGCGATACCTCTTCCCCTGACGACTCCCTGCTTGTCACCGGAGTTCTCAGGATTCGGGGAAGGCCGGCTACGCCACCCGAATTTCTCCGCCGCGGCCTTCAGGACAACCACCGCTCGGGCGTCCGCCGGACGCGAGGGATCGAGGTAGCCCAGCCGGAACTGCAGCGGGTCCTCCTGAAGGGCGGCGGCGATCTCGTCCAGAAAGCTCTCGGTGGCAAAGGATGTGGCGGGTTGGAGCGGGGCCCGAAGCGGCGCCGTGAGCAGGTAGGTTGTAAAAGTGTGCGCTACCATCCGAAAGTCGGCGGGGTCGCGTCCGAAGGTATAAGGCGCTCCCGCGCTCGCGAGCGCCACACCCGAGCCAAAAACCTCGAAATCGTAAGCGCTGATGCGTCCGGCCCCACTGATCCCGGCCTTTAGATTGAACAGATGAATCGGTCCATAGCTCTCCCATCCATGCGTGTCCTCGCGGAACCACTGAACACGCACCGGCCTTCCCACCGCTTTGGACATCATGGCCGCATCGACGATCACCACGGGATCTCCGTTGTTCGAGCCGTAGCTTCCTGAGCCCTCGAACCAGATCATCCGGACGTTCTCAGGCGGGATTCCGAGCGCGGTGGCTACATTCTGACGGTACTTGTAAGTTCGTTGAAGCGCGCACCAGACGGTAGCGCTGGTCGGATTGCCGCCGGTATCAACCTTCACATCCGCGACCGCGCACAGCGCTCCCAGCGACGCGTGGGCCTGATAGGGGAATCGGTACTGGGCTTCCATGACTCGGGACGCTCCGGCCAACGCAGCTTCGACATCACCGCCCTTCGCGGCCACTTTATCCCGTGCGGGGGTACGGGTCAGTTCGGCGTACATGTCCTCCGGCATGCGCGGAGGCATTGCCCACGTCACCCTTAATCTTCTAGCCGCCTCAACCGCTTGCTCCTCGCGTTCGCAAATGACCCCGACGCAGTTGAACTGGCCGCCGAGGCCGGGCTTGTTCCCCAGGTGGGCGACCGGAACCACCCTCACGAGTCCACGAACGCCGGCCAGCTCGCTCTCATCGATATGTTCCAATACCGAATGCGGTCCGATTTCGCCCTTTGGTCCGGGACTCGACCAGCTGAGGGATTGCCCCTTGGGCCGGAGCGTTCGGGCATGAAGCATGCCCGGTAGCTGTACGTCGTGCACGAAGTAAAAATTGTTTGTGACCTTTCGCGGGATGTCGAAACGCGGTATCGATTTGCCGACGATCCGGTATTCGCTCACCGGTTTCTGGGGAACATCGGTGGTGAGCTTCAAGTTGAACTGCTTTCCCGCGATCAGCTCCCCGTAGGATACCCTCAGCGAAGGGTTGGACCGGACGTGAATCACGCCATCTTCCACCCGTAGCTCGTCCAGCGGAACGCTGAAGCGCTTTGAGGCCAGGTCCAGCAGGGCCGCGCGAGCGCTCGCACCCGCCTGCCTCAGCAGCGGGCCCACGCTCGTAATGCAATTGCTCGCGTAGGTTCCACCGTTGTTGGGCGTCAACGAGGTGTCGGCAAGCAGCGGTTCGCCCATCTTCTCGAATGAAACATCGAGCTCTTCGGCCAGGATCTGCATGAGTCCCGTAATCGGTCCGTTACCGAGTTCGACCTTGTCCGTCATCAGCGTGACCCGATTGTCGTAGCCGATGACCAGGTAGGAGTCGACCTCGTCGACCGGAGGGCCCGTCAGGGCATGGGCGGCCGCCCCGGACTCCATCGCCGAAGCTGCTGATCCCGCCTCGACTTCTGCGGGCATGCGGAAACCAATCGCCATCGCGCCCATGCCCATCGTTCGCAGGAAAACCCTGCGGGCCCATCTCCGTTCGAGAGGGTGATCGCCGGCGAACCGAGGCTCGATCTGGTCAGTCATTCTCGCTTGCTCTGCTCCTCGGCATACTGCTGCACGGCAGCCAAAATTCGAACATGCGTTCCGCAACGGCAGAGATTCCCCTGGAGCGCTTCGACGATCTGGGCCCGGGTCGGATAGGGATGCGCATCCACCAGCGCCTTCGCCTGCATGATGAATCCGTTGGTACAATAGCCGCACTGCGCGGCGTGATTGTCGATAAAAGCCTGCTGTATCGGGTGCGGCCGGTACAGGCTTCCAAGTCCTTCGAGCGTGGTGATATCGAAGCCCTCCACCAATCCCACGGCGGTGATGCACGACCGGATGGCCTCCCCCTCCACGACGACGGTACAGGCGCCGCATTGCCCCAACCCGCAACCGAACTTGGCGGCGTGAAGGTTTAGGTCGTTACGCAGGATGTAGAGAAGCGGCGTTTCGGGATCGACGTCGATCGAATAGGTGCGGCCGTTCGCCCTCAGAGTGATGACGCTCATAATCCATCTCCGCTTCCACCAGTTCCCGGATGATCCCGGTCAGTTCTCAAAATCGACCAGGGGGGACTTAGGATTTATCGCCGTGGCCTGGTATGACTTGTCAAAGATACCAACACCGATCTTGGCAGCGCAAGGAAGGAGCATCAAGTGCGGAACTATCGTAGTTCTCGCAGCCCGAGCCTCGTAGTCCCAGCTTCAGCCGGAAGTTCTGCTTCAGCACCACCCGCCTTATAGGCGGAACTACGAGCCCCGATCCCGTTTGTAGTCCCGCCTTAAGGAACTCTGGAGTTTCTACATTTTGCAAGTGGAAGCCAAGTGAATCACTAGCCACCGCAGAGACGGCTTCCCAGCCTCAGC
>JACQTD010000337.1 GCA_016210985.1 Acidobacteriota bacterium | reverse complement strand
GCTTACCCGAAGGGCGAATAGGCCGGTCGCTTTGCGGCCGGTTGGGTTACGTGGAAGGCCCACGGAGCCCGTTTCAACGGGCTGCGTCCGGCGAGCTTCAGCCGAATCCGCAGGGAAGGACGCTGAAGCGCCCTATGGAGCGCAGGAGCGGCATAGAAACTCGAGCCGCCGCGGTACCGGCCCCACAGGGACCGCCTATTTGCCCTCCGGGGAAGCCGTGTGAACACGGCTGAGGCTGGGAAACCGTCCCTGCGGTGGTTAGTGATTCACTTGGCTTCCACTTGCAAAATGTAGCAACTCCAGAGCTCCACCCAGGTGTAACGGGGTGGAGCCGCATGAGCCTGCTGCCGTCCGAATGGCTCCGGCGTTCGGCTGCTCCCGCGGTTTCACGTTTCCACGCTTACATCGGATCACGGAACCGCGTATATTCGAATCGTCTGAACCCTGCACAATGTCACCCGCTGATGATTCGGGCGTTCTTCGGGCGGGGACTCAATTCAGGTGCGCAATATGAAAAACTGCTTCGTGATCGTCAGCATCGTTCTCGTTCTGGGGGAAGCGACGGCTTCTGCTCAAATTCGTCTCCGGCCGGTAATGAACGAAAGATCCGAGGCAATAATCCACAACGCCGGCACTACACCATCCTCCTTCACCGGAGCGCTCTACAGCCCGGCTGCGCCCAATTCCGCTACCGGTGAATACGCATTTCGGGAATCGGCGATCACACCCCAGGCGGCTCGACCTGTCCTGCTTATTCCCCGGCAGACGCCTGCACGCCAAGGTGGTGTTCCAGGTTCGGACCCGCGCGTTACGGCATCGGATGCGGCTGAAAAACCGTTCACAGCGGCAGACAAGTTCAGATACGCCGTCGAGACGACCCTCCTCGAACCCACGCCCTATATCTATTACGCGCTGAGCACCGCCTATACGCAACTCCGCGAGACATCCCAACCGCTCAAGAGCAATGGCGACAAGTTCGTCGACGTCCTTACGCGATACGCCATCACCTTTGCAACCGGAACGACCAAGGGTCTGCTGGCGAGCGGTGTTTACCCAATCCTCTTCAAGGAAGATCCCAGGTATAAACCCTCGCCCAATCCAGCCTTCGGCCCGCGCGTGCTGTATGCAACCAGTCGCGTCTTCGTCACCGAAGGCCCTTCGGGGCGGAAACGGCCGAACTATTCACGGTTGTTCGGCGACCTGAGCGCGAGTGCCCTCGCCAATCTATGGGAGCGCAACACCCTCCACCATTGCCGCATCGGCGTGGGCCCGACGTTCAGACGGTTCGGTCTGATGCTTGCCTTCGATGCGCTGCGTTTCGTCGTCATGAAGGAGCTGGGGCCGACGATAAAAAAGAAAGTATTCCACAGGTAAGCAGGCCTGGTCCGATATCTCGCAAACCATACGGAATCCCGACCAACTACGGGATCGCGGCGTAAGGACGTCCTCGCTTGAGAACCGTGCGGACGAAGGGGATGCCGAAGTGGTAAATCATCTGGCGGTAGTCGGGACAGGAGAGGATGATGAGATCAGCTTGTTTTCCGGCTTCGATGGATCCCAGGCGATCCCCCCGATCCAGTGCATAGGCGGCATTGATGGTCGAGGCGCTGACGGCCTCGGCCGGGGTCATTCGCATCTGTGTGCACGCCAGGCTCAACACCATCGGCATACTGGTGGTGGGAGCGGTTCCCGGGTTGAAATCGGTGGCCAGCACCACCGCAAGCCCGCCGTCGATCATCTTCCGTGCGGGGGGAAATTCCGTTCGCCCGAGGTGATAGATCGAAGCTGGAAGCAGCACCGGCACGACGCGGGCGTCCCGGAGTGTTACGATGCCGGCCTCGTCGAGGTGATCGAGATGATCGGCCGTCCGGGCTGACAGTTCGGCGGCCAGCTCCGCCCCTCCTGAATTCGAGAACTGGTTGGTGTGTATGCGAATCTTCAATCCCACACTGCGTGCGGCCAGGAGCAGCATTCGAGTCTCGGCCAGGTTGAAGGCCCCTTCCTCGCAAAACACATCGGCATACTCCGCCAGCCCTTCACGAGCCACGCCGGGCAACAGTTTCTCGATGATCGTCCGGACATAATCGTTGCGTCGATCCCGGAATTCCTCAGGTAAGACATGCGCGGCCAGCAAGGTGGGAACCCATTCAAGCGGTCCTTCATGGTTGAGGCGATGAATCAGCCGCAGCGCCCGGATCTCCTCCTTCACGCTCAAACCGTACCCACTCTTCGCCTCGATCGTTGTCGTGCCGCCGCAGAGAAACCATCGGCTGAATTTCCTTGCCTGATGAAGCAGTTCATCGTCGGTGGCCTGACGCGTGCGCCTCACGCTGGATAGAATGCCTCCCCCGGCCTCGGAGATCTCCCGATAGGTCCGTCCTCGGATGCGCATCTCGAATTCGTCCATCCGATCTCCCGCGAATACCGGATGCGTGTGGGCATCAATAAAGGCGGGCATGACCGAACAACCCTGAGCATCAATGGTCTCCAGCGTGTGCGCGTCAGGGAGGGCCAGCTCTTCGAGGAAACCTACCTGCGCAATCCGGCCCTCGGAGATCAGGATAGAGGCGTCATGGAGGATCCCGAGGTTGGACATTTCGGGCCCGGTCCGCGCCCTGGCGGGACCGGCCAGAGTCAGAACTTGCGAAGCGTTCTTGATCAAGATGGAATTCATGAAAGGATGGAATCGGGGAAACGGAGAAAAAAAAGAAACGGGGAATCGGTGAACCGGGGAAAAGATGGAATCGGGGAAACGGGGAAACGGGGAAACGGGGAAAACCAGATTCGGGTAACCGAGGGCAGGGAATGAACCAAGGACTCGGGGAGAAGAGAATGAGTAGCTACTTTGATTTGATCAGCCATTTGTCTGCATCGTTGATCATTCGGACCAATTGGGCAATTATTCCATCGTATGTTCGATCGAGAGTCTCCCGTGAACACGAGTCCAAATAACGGCATCTGGTTGCAATTTCAAGCCAAACCTGGGTCTCTGAAGCCTCGCTTTCAGCATCACTTAGTTTCGCGACGAAGGCTGCCCTGTATCTCCGCTTCCTCCAAGCTTCAGCGAGGTTTGCGCAGACGGAACGCGATGATCGTCGAATCTGATCAACGAGAGAAAATCTCTCCGAAGCAGGGAAAGACTTCGTAACATGAAAGATCCTCATGGTCGCGTCCATAGCGTCCCGGTAGACCCGAAGGTCTTTGTAGCTGAGGATTCTCTCTGCCACTTC
>JACQTD010000345.1 GCA_016210985.1 Acidobacteriota bacterium | reverse complement strand
TCCTCCGCCCCTCTGCTCCTTCCGCTTCTCCAACCGTGAAGACGCGCGCAACTGGATCAGCCGGCGGCTGCTTCGCGCGAAACTGACCGAGGCCAGCAGGGCGGCAGCGGCGAAGAGCATATAGAGCGGGAGCGAGAGGAACTGTGAAGGCTCCCAGAAAATCCTTGCCATGGCCACGAGATTGATGACGGTGATCGTACCCGCGCCGGCGGAGAGCGCCCCGAAGAGGATGGCCCGACGGAAGCATTTCTCCTCGAGTTCAGCGAGCGGGTGGGAGTTTGGGCTTTCCTCTTGCACCTGAACCATCCTCCGGAGAATTGTATGATATAACAACACTCTTAGAAACGATCTCGGTTGTGGGAGGCCTCTCCCGAGGGCGACGTCGTGGGGTTGCTACCGTACGCCTCGGGCTCTCGAGAGCCCTCCCACGAGTGCTGTCTCCTGCATTTGACACGGTCCGGGGCGGGGTGATAACCGTTGCCGCGTTGACGAGCCGCTGGCCCAGAGAAAGTCCCGCATGGTACGGCGCACTCGCGCTTCTCCTGCTGGCGGCGGTGCCGCTGCGCGTTTATCACCTGAGCCATCAGAACATCTGGTTTGACGAGGCCTACTCCTGGAAGCTCGCGCAGTTGAGTTACGCCGCGATCCTGCGGGAGGCGGCGGCCGATGTGCATCCGCCGCTCTACTATTTCTTTTTGAAGTGGTGGATTGCAGTTGCGGGCACGACCGCAGCCGGACTGCGAAGCCTCTCGCTGGTGGCGAGCCTCGTCCTGATGATGGTCACCTATGTCGCCGGCCGAAACTGGGCCGGCGAACGCGCGGCCCTCTGGGCGTTGATGATCATGGCGGTCTCCCCTCATCAGATCTTCTACGCGCAGGAGGCGCGGATGTATGCACTGACCGCGCTGTTCGTCATGCTAGCGGTCTACTTCTATGATCGGTGGGTGTCCAGCGGGAGGATCTCCGCGCTGGCCTCCTACACCGCGGTCGCGTTGCTCGCGGTCTACACGCATTACTTCGCCATACTCCTGCTTCTCGCGATTCAATGCGATTTCGCCCTCCGGTGGCTTCCCCTGAAGGAGTCCCCGACGGCGACGCCGCATCGGCGTCGACTCCTGCTCTGGCTTGGGGCTCATACGGTCATGCTCCTCTGCTATTTGCCCTGGCTGCCGGCGCTGGCGAGTCAGACGGCACGGGGCCAAGCCTGGCGCCACCGTCCGACCTGGCTGGGGACGCTTCAGGGGCTATGGGACTTCCTGCTCGAGCTGATGTTGGGATATTTTTCCTATCCTGGAGACCTTGCCTTCGCTTTCGAGAAATTCCGCTCCGCGCCCGGGGATCTCACCGATTTTCTCTTTCTACTCCAGGAGATCTGGATGTATGTGGCAGGCGTGGGTCTGCTGCTGTTTCTCCTGGCGATGGGAGTTCGCAGGCCCGCGGCCCGCGGCCGGTTTCTGATTCTCTTCGGTGTGCCGGTGGCGGTGGCAGCCGTGTTCTCCCTACGCCAATCGCTCCAGCTTTCCCGATACCTGAATCCGGTTTTTCCGTTCTTCGCCCTGATCCTGGGCAGCTCGATCGCCGCGATGACCTCGAAGCGGAAAGCATGGATGGCCGGATCAGCGCTGGCGGTCGCTATGCTGCTGGGGGTCGGAGCAAACGACCGGGCGAATTCCCGGGACAGTGATTACCGTCCGGCGGCGGCCCGTTTGGAGGAGGATTTTCTGCCGGGGGACAGGATGGTGATCCGCCCATCCTATATGTCAGTCTGCCTCGAGTATTACCTTCCCCGGTCGTTTCCGGCTGAGTACCTGCCGGATCCCGGCCTGCCGCGAGACGGCTCGTGGGATCTGGGGGACGGCAAGGACCGCCTCTGGATCATATCGGACTATCGCGATCCCGCCTTCCACCAGGGACAGGCCGTTGAAGATAAGGGCTGGATCGTGGAGAATGCGTGGTGGTGGCCGAGGGAAAACCCCAAAGTTCGATTGACACTGCTGAAGCGCCCGTAGCACCCGACCCGGAATCGCGAATTCGGGCGTTGTTCGCCGAAACCATCTGTCTGATGGGGAGGAGGAAGCGCGCGCCGGAGATCGAAATCGGCTTTCATGCCTTTGCCGGGCTGAACAGCTACATACGTATCCGAAATCAGAAGGTGGTGATCCGCATTTCGGACATCCTCCTCGGCGCTCCGCTCGAGGTTCTTCGAGCGCTCGCCAGAATCCTGGTAGCGAAACTGTTCCGTCAGAAGGTCGATGGTGAGGCAACACAGGTTTACAGTGCCTTCGTGAGCGACCCGGCCATCCGGAGCCGCGTCGAGACGGCCCGGGGGTTGCGCGGCAGGAAACGCTTAACTGCTCCTCAGGGGCGCTATCGCGACCTTGACCGGTCCTTCGACCGGCTGAATCGGGAATTTTTCGGAGGGAATCTGCCCAAGCCCCGGCTCAGCTGGAGTCAACAGAAGGCCCGGACCGTGCTTGGGCACACGGATCACGTTCACGACACGATCGTAATCAGCCGGAGGCTGGACAGCCCATCGATCCCGAACTACCTCTTTGAGTTCGTGCTCTACCATGAAATGCTTCACCTCAAACACGGCTCCCGTCTGATAAATGGAAAGCGTTACTGTCACACGCGCGCATTCCGGGCTGACGAACGGCGATTCCCCTCCTACCTCAAGGCCTCGGCACGCCTGGGCAGGCTTTCGAATCCACTGGGTTAGACCCTGCGGAAGTGCCAGCCGTTTCAATTTGACCCGCGATCTGCCCTCACCAGCGTCAGAAAATAGTTTTTGACAGAGTTGAAGAGATTCTGATAAGTTTATCTGCTCGTGTAATTTCCTGACTAACCCCAGGGGGTTGTAACCATTGAGCAAAGTGACCTCGCTCGAGCAGGCGGTCCAAACTTATGGTGTTGAACATTGGGGAGCTGGCTACTTCGGGATAAACAAGTTAGGGGATCTGATTGTCCGTCCGGCCAGAAACGATCCACGGTCGGCCGACCTCAAGGAGGTTGTTGAAACCCTCATCAACAAGAGCAAGCTCAAACTTCCTCTCCTGCTTAGATTTCCCCAGATCATCGCCAGCCAGATCAAGGAACTCAACGTGGCGTTCAGCACTGCGGCGCGTGAGTTCGATTATCAAGGGAAGCATTTGGCCGTTTATCCGATGAAGGTGAACCCCCGACGTGAGGTACTTGAGACCTTCCTGCAGGAGGGGAGCAAGTACGGCTACGGCATCGAAGCTGGAAGCAAGGCGGAGCTCTACGCCGCGCTTTCGCTGAACCAGGCGCCGGATTCCCTGCTTGTGTGTAACGGGTTTAAAGATGAGACATTTATCGACCTGGCATTCGTAGGCAGTGCCATCGGCCGGCGGGTCGTTGTGGTTGTGGAGAAGCTGAACGAGCTCTATACGTTTATCCGACGCTCGGAGGGTGCCACCTACCGGCCGATGCTGGGCGCAAGGTTGAAGCTCTATTCCCGGGGAAGCGGCCGCTGGGAGAAATCGGGGGGTGAAACCGCCAAGTTCGGGCTGACTACGACCGAGACACTGGAGGTCATCAAGGTGCTCAGAGAGCACCGCATGCTCGATGACCTTAAGCTCTTACACTGCCACATCGGTTCGCAGATCACGGACATCAAGCGGATCAAAAACGCGATCAAGGAGGCGGCCAGGGTTTACTGCAAGGTCAGGAAAATGGGGGTGGAGGTCGAGTATCTGGATGTCGGCGGCGGGATGGGTGTCGATTACGATGGAAGCAAGACCTCCTTCGAGGCGAGCGCGAACTACAACGTTCAGGAGTTCGCGAACGATGTCGTCTACACGGTGGCGAGTATTTGTGCGGACGAGAATGTCCCCGAGCCGACGCTGATCACGGAATCGGGCCGCATCCTGACCGCCTATCACGCGGCCCTGATCATCAACGTTCAAGATGAGATCGAGACGGTCATCGACGAGATTGCACCCGCGGATGTCGATGAAGACGATCCGCAGGTCATCATCGAACTCAAGGACCTGCGCGACAGCATGACCTCGAAGAACTATCGCGAGTATTATCATGACGCGCTGGAACACAAGGACGAACTGTTTACGCTCTTCAATCTCGGATACATCGAGTTGGAAGACCGGGCCAAGGGAGAAGTCATTTTCTGGCAGATCATCGAGCGCGTAGAGCAGTTCGCCAGGGCAGCCAAGTTCTATCCTGAAGAATTCGAAGATCTGAGGAAACTGCTGGCGGTGAAATACCTGTGCAATTTCTCGGTGTTCCGCTCGGTACCGGACGCGTGGGCGCTTGAGCACCTGTTCCCCATCATGCCGATCAGCAGGCTGGACGAAGCCCCAACGGAATTCGCCACCCTGGTTGACCTGACCTGTGACTCGGACGGGGTGATCGACCGGTTCGTGGATTTGAAAGACGTCAAGGAGATCTTGGAGGTGCACCCCTTCCAGCGCGAGGCCTATTATCTGGCGATCATGCTTGTAGGCGCCTACCAGGAAGCCATGGGCAACTATCACAACCTGTTCGGCACGGTGAATGAGGCGCACATCATCATCGAGGACGAGGCCTTCCATGTTCAGAAGACGATTCCCGGACACCACATCGGCGGCGTGCTCGAGTTGGCGCGTTTCGACAAGAACTTTCTGAGCGGCGGTTTCCAGCGGAGTCTTGCGCACGCGGTGAAGTCCAGCCGGCTGACGGAGGCGGAGTCGGAGGAACTGAACCGCGTATACGAATCCAGCTTCAACAAATATACCTACCTGGACTAACGGCTATGATGGTTATTCGAAAGACCAAAAGCTCTAAGTATTTGACCAATCCAACGCGGCCCATTCAGGTCGACCGCGATCGAAGCGTCGCCGGCCTGCTCGACAAGATGGAGTGGATTTCATTCCAGGGGAGGAACCTCGCCCTTGCACGCAACCTGTGGAAGCAGATGCTGGGTGAGAGCGCCACGATCTTTATCGGGCTGTCGGGCTCGATCGTCTCGGCGGGGATGCGGCGCCTGGTGGCTTACGCCATCAAGAACCGGCTCGTCGATGTTGTGGTCAGCAATGGCGCGAACCTTTTCCATGACCTGCACGAGACGCTTGGACGATTTCATTACCTCGGCGGTCCCGATCTGGATGACGGTGAATTGCGCGAGGCGATGGTCGATCGCGTTTATGACACGCTGGGAAGTGAGATCGAATTCCGCGAAGCGGACGAGTGGATCGGCAATTTTGTCGCTCAATTGGACTTGAGCCGTCCCTACTCGACCCGGGAATTCCTCTATTTGCTCGGTCGGGAACTCTCGGAAATTGCATCGGAGGACGGTATCCTGACCTCAGCGTACAAATCGAAGGTGCCTATCTACTGCCCGTCGATCGCCGATTCATCCATCGGAGTTGGCCTTGCCGTCAGCCGGGTGGAACGGAAGGACAAGTTCCAGTTCGACGTGATCCAGGACGTGAGCGAATCGGCTCAGATCGTCGCGAGGGCGCCGAAGACCGGCATCGTGATGTTCGGCGGCGGGACTCCTAAGAGTTTCATAACCCAAACCCAGGTAACGGCGGCCATGCTCAAGGCGAATGTCCGCGGTCACCAGTATGCTGTTCAGGTTATTTCCGAACCCTCCCATTTCGGATCCATGTCGGGAATGACGTTTGAAGAGGCCCAGAGCTGGGGGAAAGTGGCCAAAGGGGCCCCAAAGGTTACCGTTTACTGCGACGCCACGATCGCGATGCCGCTGCTCATAACCGCGCTCTCACAGTGCGCGGCCAAGGAGCTCAGACAGCGAAGAAAGCCTACGTTCAGCTTCGCCAGGGAGTTGAAGGTAACATACTAGCTTTTCAAGGGCCCGCCGCGCCCTTCAATCGGGCAGGGCGCGGTCCCTGGACCAGCCGTCGGCTTCCCGCTCGGGGATAGATACAGGTTCGCCTGATCACCCACCTAGAGTGAATTGTTAACCAACCAATAAAAACTTGTTGCAGTAGCAGTAGTTTTTTGATACGATCCGGGCCGTTTTGGAACCTCGCTTATGAGGAATGGCCCTCAATGAAATGTTCAAAATGTGGATTCGTCCAGGCCGCCGAGGAGGAGGTGTGTAAACTTTGCGGTGCGGTAATGAGACAGCCCGTCCTGATAAAGTTCCCGACATCCAGGCCTGAAACGGTCCAGGCGCTGCCGCCACCACAGCGCACCGGAGAGACACCGGAATGGCGTAACCAACTGAAAGAAAAGGTTCAAGCTATACGAGCACGAAAGGGTCTCGAGGCCGGCGGCGAGACGTCAGTAAACTCCATCTCCGAGGAGGTTGGAAAGGATCTCCCGGAATCCAAGCCTGCGAACCCTCTGGTGGAAGCGGCCCTGTCGCGGGTCCGAAGGGCCGGAGACACGGATCCAGGATCGAAAGGTTCGACTTCTCTCTTCGCTTCACCGATTAAGTCTGACCGCTCAGGAAGTTATGGGGCCACGGCCAGCGCGGCGCTTCCGGTTGAGGACCCGGTTATCGATGCTCCTCCAACGCCGGTGATAAAACCTCAACCGGCATCCGATCACACACCCATACCCGGGCCCGTGATGAGGCGAGTCGGCACGGCGGTAGCCGATCCACCCGCCCATGAAGCCTCCGCCGTCGGAGAGGCGGTCTCAACCGCGAGCGTTCAGACGCAGACGAAGCACGAAGTCGTGCCCGAAAAGCGGGTGCTCGACCTCGACTGGAATGAGGAAGACGACAACTTCGACCTCGACACCACAAAGGACGGCTACCTGGATTACAGCGAGTATCGAGCATCCGAAGATGTGAATACTGCGACCGACTCGCCCTTGCAGGTGGAATTCCAATTTCGCGAGGCCTCAATCCGGCAGCGCTTCGTCGCCGGCGTCGTGGATGTTTCGCTGGTCCTTTTTGCGTGTGTACCCTTCGCCGCGCTGATCGAATTGAACAATGTGGACCTGCTCGACGCTCGGGTCCAGATGATCATGGCCAGCGTCATCGCGCTCGTTCACTTTCTCTATACGTCGCTGCTTCTCGCCATAGGCGGCCAGACGGTCGGGATGATGATGACCGGGATCATTGCCGTGGATTGCGAGAACATGGACCTTCCCACATTCTGGGGAGCCCTGCGCAGGTCGTTCGGATTTGTCCTCAGCGCGCTGCCGCTGTTCGTGGGATACTTCTGGCCCTTGATCGACCGGCAGCATCGCAGTCTATCGGACATCATTTCGGGTACGTCGCTCAAGTCAGCGTTCGAAGAGTACCCCTCCGCGCGGGTACCCTGGCTGTACCGGCCCGTCGGTTAGGGCTGGAAGCCATTCCCGGTAAGATCCCCCCGGCGTCTCGAGCTGTACCGTATGCTTAACTTAGAGGAGTGAGATGGCCGCCCCCGGGACCGAACGCAGCGCTCCTGAATACTGGCTTGGACCCGCCGGACAGGAGAAGCTCCCTGAGCTCCTGAAATACCGGCCCGCGGTCTTCTTCAGCTGCCTTCTCGATTTCCGGGATGTACGGGCGGAGCTGGTCGATTCGATGGACCACATCTGCGCTGCCTGGCTGCCGGCAGATGATCTGGCCGTGGACTGGACCGAGCCGGCTTGCAGGAATCTGCAGGACGATATGCTCGAGACGGCGCCCCGGGCCGGCATCCTCCCGGACCCGGGTCCGGTTGACCTCTCCACCGATCGACTGTACGGCATTGAAGAGGATCTGGTCAGGCATCTCGTCCGAACCGCCTACCGTGCGATCTATTTCAACCTGAATTTCCGGCTCTATTCGCGACTACACGAAAGCCGGCATGACTTCCTGCAACGGCTTCGGGAAGAGGCGAACCTCCGCGGACAACAAAGCCTCAAGGAGTTGGCCAGACAGGTGAAACTTAAACTTGGACAGGTCCGTGAGGGGGCCTTGCCCCGCGGCCTGCGAGAGGAGAAGCTCGAGTACTTGCAGCAGGAAAGCCGGCGCATTACCTCCCTGGTGGAGAGCCGTCTGAGTGAGGCTATTTTCAACAGCCGGCTTCCCGCTTCCCATGACCTCTTTCACGTCGAAACCTCGATCGAGCCGCCGCCGGAGCTGAAGGCCCTGGAAACGGATCTCAACCGGATCGAGCGTGAGGCCTATGACCGGCTCAGACGACTTATCCAGGATTCCCGCCAGGAAGCCGAAGAGATTTCCGAATACCAGGTCCGGATTCAGCCGAACAATGTCCATATCCTCCGCCGCGGTCTGCTATGGATCCCGGCGCCGCTTTGAGGAGTTCAAGAGGGCAGCGCCACGCCGCGGCGGCCCGCTTGCAGAGCCGTACCGGACGCTTGCCCACGAGAGCCGGGACGCTTAGACTGGCATCCATCATCGAGCAGGGAGTGTCCAACAGTGAAAGAGATTCTCGCGCGATTTTTGGGTAAGGAACTCGTTCTTCATTATGGGACCAGTTCAACCGTGAAGGGAAAGTTGACCGACATCGCGGACGGCGTTGCACAATTGGAAGGTGAGGAAGCGACGGTCTACCTGGCCATCGACAAGATCAACCTATTCTGGGAAGAGAAGCCGCGTGAGAAGCCTTTGGGATTCATTACTAAATGAGGAATGCTCCGGGTGGAGCATTCGTTTGAAATCAATAAGTTGACATCATCGGATCTGATGCGTAGCATAGCATGAGCGCGGAGGAATCCCGTTGGCGATTACCAAGGCGGATCTTGCGCGGGCGGTTTACGAGCGGCACGGCGGCATATCGACCCGTCAAGCGGCGGAATTGGTGGACCTGGTTCTGGAGATCCTCAAGTCTAACCTGGTCACGGGCAGGCGACTGGCGCTGGGAGAGTTCGGCGCCATGGAAACGCTTGTGCGAAGAGATCGGCGTGGGCGCCGACCCAGGGGCGGGAGGCCGGTCTCCCGATGCACGGTGAGTTACTATCCTCCTCCCGCGCTGCGGGGAGTTGAAGATACGCCGGCAGAGGCACGGTATCACACTGCGCGACAGGGCGGTCTGGGAGCTGGAGGCTCCTGATTGGCGCTGGAGGCTTGATGCAGCTAGCGAAAGCCATTCCTGACAAGCTCTTTTTCAAGATCGGTGAGGTGGGCGAGATCACCGGTATCCAGGCTCACGTCCTTCGTTACTGGGAAACCGAGTTCGCTCAACTCGCCCCGCAGAAGAACCGGGCAGGCCAGCGTGTTTATCGAAGGCGCGATGTCGAGATCGTTCTTCGCATCCGCCAGTTGCTGTACGAAGAGGGATTCACCATCGCCGGCGCCAAGAAGAAACTCGCGCAGGAGATGCGCGGAGGTACCAAACTCAAGGTCGTGACCGGCGACACCGCGCCGGAAGAGATCGTCAGCGAGCCTCACGAGATACCGCCACCCCCGCCGGCTCACCCCCCGGAGTTCCGTCAGATGATCTCCAGGATCCGCAGGGATCTGGAGCAATTATTGACAATGCTGAACCAGAACGATATAAGGGGCTCGGTTCATCATTGAAGCCCGCCGGGACGTGGCGCAGCCTGGTTTAGCGCGCCTGCTTGGGGTGCAGGAGGTCGCTGGTTCGAATCCAGTCGTCCCGACCAGTCTTGAATGCGAGAGCTAAGAACGAAGGGCCTCCCCCGTGAGCAGTGAGGCGTTACGTTCTTAGCTCTCGCCGTCTGGGGGACTGTACCCGCTCTGATAGAGGCCGATGACACGTCCGAAGTGGGCGCTTCGGAGGATCACTTCTACCGCGCCCGCGCCCGCATGATCGAACGCCTGCGGAGGAAGGGCATTCGTGACGAGGGCGTGCTGCGCGCGATGCTCGAAGTGCCCCGGCATCGATTCGTTGAAGAAGCGCTTCAGTCGCGTGCCCAGGATGATCATGCCCTTCCCATCAAATGTGGGCAGACCATCTCCCAGCCCTACATGGTCGCGCGAATGACCGAGCTGTTGGGGATCAAGAAGCACCAGCGCGTCCTGGAAGTCGGAGCCGGCTCCGGCTATCAGACCGCCATCCTCGCCCGGCTGGCGGGTCAGGTCTTTGCCATCGAAAGGATCCCCGAGCTCGCCGAACTTGCAAGATCCAGATTGGAACGACTCGGTATTCTGAATGTCGTCCTGGGCCAGTTCGACGGAACGCTCGGCTGGGCCGGCCACGCTCCCTATGACGCGGTTCTTGTCGCGGCCGCGGCTCCGAGCGTACCCGAACCCCTGATCGGGCAATTGGCCACCGGGGGGGTACTCGTCATGCCCATCGGAGATGAGGGTTCCCAAAGACTGGTGCGAGTCCGCCGGGAATCAACCGGGAATCGCTTTGAGGATCACGGAGCATGTGTTTTCGTCAAGTTGATCGGCGAGCACAGCTGGAAATCCTGAAACCTCATCCGCAAATAAGCGCCCCTCGAATTCAAACGAACGCTTGGCCTTAATCCGCCCCCATGCTCGGATCGATTCCCACCCTGTCACCCAGATAAGCAGCAGGTGATAGGGGCTCTCCCGCAGCCCGACGTGGTGCGCCGAGAACCCTACCGCTCGGCCTCGTGAGAGGCCTCCCACACGTTGCAGGACCGAACTCAACCACATTGACCAGGGTTAGAACACTAGCCTCAGGCCGATCTGGATCTGGCGGTTGGGGGCCGAAGTCGATTGGATGCGGCCAGCTTGGCGTGAATTGATGACGATGTTCGGCCGTCCCAAGTGAACCGAGTTGGTAAGATTGAAGAACTCGCCTCGCAGCTCCAACCGCGTGGTCTCGGAGATCGTGAAGTTGCGGGCAATGAGCAAATCCATGTTGATGTAACCGGGAGCACGGATCACGTTGCGTCCTGAGTTGCCGAAGGTGTACCGGGCGCTCGGAACAAAGGCTCCAAGGTCAAACCAGCGATCTATGCTGCGGGCTGAATCAGGCAGACTCCCATCACGCAGCCGGTCCGGTCGGAAGACGTCTGGGCCGCCGGCCGGATTGGGGAGCCCGGACGGAGGGTTGGTCAACACGGGCGTCATCGGGGTCCCGCCTTGCACCACGAATATCCCTCCCAATTGCCACCCGCCGAGCAAGACGCGGCCCAACCTCGAGTCACCCAAAACGCGGCCGCGGCCGCCAATCGGCAGCTCATAGATAATACTGGTGACGAAGCGTTGCTGAATGTCAAACGACGAGGAAGCCTTCTCCGCATTGGTGTTTTTTGGATCCTGTGAGAACCATGAACCGCCGGCATTATTGCCTTGATCCTCGATGGCGAGGGAATTGTCGATCGCGTGGCTGAACGTGTACGATGAAAGGAGCGAGAGGCCCTTGGTGAAGCGTCGCTCCAGCTTCATCTGCAAGGAATGGTAGGTCGCATGAGCGAAGGCGGATTGGTACGAGATACTCGCGAAGGTCGGGAAGGGCCGCCGGAGATTTACATCCGGGCCGGGCGGCGGTTGATTGGGGTCCGTAAATCCGTTCAGGTGAGCGGTGCCGGACCCTACATAAGTGAGCGAAAGGAGCATGTCGGCGATGAGCGCCCGTTGAACACCAAGGTTCCACTGATAAACCTCTACGAAGGGATAATCCGGCGGCTGGGCATAGAGTGCCGGTCTTTGGGCATTCCCGGGATCAAGCATGCCCGCGGGAAAGCCATCAGCCAGCACCAGGCTCGAATAGGGTGCGGTGCTCGGCGAATTGATCGGGATCGTGATCGTGTAAGGAGGGTTTCCCGCGCCTGTGGACGGAACGTTTTCGAATCCCCGCCCGCCGTAGAATATGCCGAAGGCGCCACGTATGACGGTTTTGGGCTCGACCAGGCAGGCGAAGCCGATGCGGGGCCCGAAATTGTTGGTATCAAGGTTGGAGAACGTACGCGCCCGGATGCGGCCCCCGGTTGCCGCCACAAGAGTTCCGAAGGTCGGGCTGGTCCGGTCGAGGTCGAACATGCTCATGCGATTGTTCACTTCCCACACGGGCGTCTGCAAGTCATAACGAAGTCCGAGATTGAGCGTTAGTCCGGGAGTCAGCTTCCAGGTGTCATTCCCGTAGAACCCGTAATAACGGTCCCGAAAATCTCCTGTCTGGAGGGTGCCGAGCGTGGCCGAGCTGGTTTGACCCAGTAGCAGATCGGCCAGGGACGAACCGACTGCTGTGGTGACGCGGTCTCCTGCAATCCGTGTAGTGAACCGGCCATCGAACATAAAGACGCCGCGGGCAAAGGCTGTCCTGCGTCCAAAGTTCTTGCGCAGCCGCAACTCGGCGCCAAACTTGCTCGTGTGGTTTCCGCGAATCCAGGAAAGATTGTCATTGATTTGCAAGACTTGAGCATGCCTTTTGTCTGGCAGATTGATGCTGTCACCGAGGCCGGAAAAGTTACTCAGACTGAAATTCGGCAGGCCCGTTTTCCCTTCAAATGGCGGAATGCCCTTGATACCAAACTCCTCATAGAACGATTCATTGGCCAGATTCCGTTCGTCTGATTGGTTGCCGGTATAGCCGGCGCGGAATTCGTTGGCGAGGGAGGCGGAGAAAATATGGGTCTCACCGCCAACGACGGAATAGGCATCAAAATTCTTCAATCCAGGACGGCCCGGACCGCCATTTCCGGGAAGGCCAAAAAGGCTTGCCTCCGCGGCTCCGCGGCCCAACTTGCTGTACCTGACAAATAAGTTGTCAGAATTCTTTACATGATGGTCCAAGCGAAGATCGATTTGATCCGCTGAATCCCTTGTACCAACATTGCTCACGAAGTTAGCGACGGTTCCGGGCTGATTGGGCGCCGGGTAGAGGCCGGCCAGTCTGCGTCCCACCGGATCCATGCGATTCCCGGGAATGATGTTGTTGGGAAATTGCTGCCGCACTCCTCCCACGACGTTCAGCGGATCGTAGATATTCACGCTGCCAAAGTTGCCCCGCACCATCTCCGGCGTGGGTACCGTGGCGCTGACCGTATCGGACCGGTGATCGCGCGTGCCTTGATAGCTGGCGAAGAAAAACAGCCGATTGCTAAGGATGGGCCCTCCCAGGGTTCCGCCGAATTGGTTGAACCGCAAGGGCGGACGCTTGAGCCCGCCCCTATTCGAGAAAAAATCATTGGCGTCGAGCTTGTCGTTGCGGAGGAATTCAAAAGCCGAGCCATGAAAACTGTTGGTCCCTGACTTGATTACGACACTGATCACGCCACCAGCCGCCCGGCCGTATTCGGCGCTGTAGTTCGCGCTTTCGACTTTGAACTCCTGAATCGCATCGATCGAGGGACGAAGCGCCTGCGTGGAGCCGGTCCGGATGGCGAGAAGATGGTTGTTATTGTCCATCCCGTCGATCAAAAAGGTGTTCTGGAGAACGCGGTTTCCATTGACATTCAACCCATCGGCCACCCCGAAAACCGAAACCGACGCAACCTGGTCCGGAGCTACACCGGGCATGAGCAGCGCCAACTGAGAATAGTTTCGGCCATTGAGGGGCAGCGTAACGATGGTCTTGTTTTCGATCACCTGGCCAACCGAAGAGGTTTCGCGTTCGAGGAGGGCATCGTACGACTCGACGGTCACCTCTTCGACAACCTCCCCCAGCTCCAGTTCGAGGTCTAATCGCGCCATCTGGTCGACCGAAAGAGTAAGACCCTCATGTCTGAGCGGCTTGAACCCGGCCATCTGCACAGTGATCCGGTATTGGCCGGGCTGCAGGAAGGGAATCGTATAGATTCCCTCCTGGTTGGAGACAGCTCGCTTGCTGACGCTCGTGCCCGCGTTCGTTACTGTCACTGTGGCTCCCCGAATCGCGGCGCCGCTTGGGTCGACGACGCGGCCCGTGAGCTGAGCCGTTTGAGCCGAGGCCACGTTCTCGAAAGCCAGCGAGAGCGCAGCAAACAACACGATCGAAATCAGCCGATGGACAGTGATAAGTGATGAGTGACCAGTGACGAGTGACGAGTGACAAGCGGCAAATTTGCTCTGCGATCCGCCCGATCTTCCGCTGATACCGAGCTGACGGTCTGCGAGGCTTCTATCTCTCTTTAGTGTGCCACTCGGATTCATCTTCACCAGCCACCTAACCCCCTTCTTGTCACTCGTCACTCGTC
>JACQTD010000336.1 GCA_016210985.1 Acidobacteriota bacterium | reverse complement strand
CCGCAATATCTCCCGGGCAATGATCATGCGCTGGATCTCACTGGTTCCTTCGCCGATCGTGAGCACCTTGGAATCCCGCCAATACTTCTCGGGCGGATAATCCTTTACATAACCGTATCCGCCGAAAATCTGAATGGCCTCCTCGGAGACCCGAACGGAGGTCTCGGAGGCGAACAGCTTCGCCATCGAGGCCTCTCGGGTGACGCGGATGTTCAGGGCGCGCATCCGCGCGGCTCGCAGGGTCAACAATCGCGCCGCTTCGATTGAGGTCGCCATGTCCGCCAGCTTGCAGCGAATGGCCTGAAATTCGGAGATCGGCTGGCCGAACGCATGCCGTTCCGAGGCATACTTCAGGGCGGCCTCAAACGCGCCCTGCGCAGTTCCGACGGCCAGGGCGGCGATGGTGATGCGCCCTCCGTCGAGCACTTCAAGGACATCCAGAAATCCTCGGTTCTTTTCCCCGATCAGGTTCTCCTCCGGCAGGAAACAGTCGTCCAATACAACCGAGGCCGTGTCCGAGGCACGCATTCCGAGTTTATTCTCTTTCTTTCCGGTCTTCAGCCCCGGCGTGCCGCGCTCAACCACGAAAGCGGATATCCCTTTGTTGCCCAGGCTTCGGTCGGTCACCGCCAGAATGACATAGGTATTCGCATGCGTTGCATTGGTGATGAAGTTTTTCACCCCATTCAGCACCCAGCCTGCACCTGACCTGACGGCGGTGGTTTTCATGGCCGCCGCGTCGCTCCCGCTCTCTGGTTCCGTCAGCGCCCATGCGCCGAGGTGTTCCCCGCGCAGCAGAGGAGGGAGGAACCTCCGCCGCTGCGGCTCATCGCCGAACCGATGGATGTGATTCGCACAGAGCCCGGTGTGAGCTGCCCATACCAGGGCGATGCTGGGATCAACCCTTGCTATCTCTTCGATGGCGATGGCGTATTCAACTGTTCCCAAGCCCGCGCCGCCGTAGGCTTCAGGGAAGATGATACCCAGCAGGCCGAGATCGGCCATTTTCCGGATCAGATCGGGCGGAAACGATTGTGCCTCATCCCACTCCTTCACATACGGCGCGATCTCGCCCGCCGCGAACGCCCTCACGCCGGCACGAATCTGCTCCTGTTCTTCTGTGAATTCCCATGACATGAGTGGAATCCTGGTTAGAGGACGGGCTAGCTCTTCTTCTCAAGGAATCGGGCCACGCCCTGCCGGCATTCTTCGGTCATCCGGGCCAGCGCGTTGATGTCGGCGCCACAGCGCATCGCCTGCTCGAGCGGCATGCCGTCAATCCGGTAGAGCAGTTCCTTCGTCATCCTGAGCGCCAGCGCGGCCTTCTCGGTCAACTGGTGTAACCAGGCCTGGCATCGCTGCTCGAATTCGCCGTCAGGGAAGACATGATTGATCAGACCGATGCGCTCGGCCTCGACCGCACCGATGACCCCGCCGGTCAGTAGGAGCTCGCAAGCTTTTTTCTCGCCGACCGATCGCCTCAGCATGGCCATGACAATGGCAGCCACGAAAGCGATGCGGATCTCCACATAACCGAACTCCGCGGTGTCGGAAGCGAGCACCAAATCGCAGGCGGAGGCCAGGCCGCACCCTCCGGCGAGCGCACGGCCACGGACCATGCCCACAATCGGCTTTGGCAGCGCCCGCATCTGCAGAAAGAGCTCGAGCATGGAATGCGCATCGTCCAGGTGTTCCTTCACGTCGCCATGTGCGATCTTCCGGAGCGCCGAGAGATCGAGCCCGGAGCAGAAATCCCGGCCGGCGCCCTGGAGCCCGATCACCCGCGCCGTATGGCTTTCGAGACCGAGTCGAAGCGCCGCTTTCAGTTCCTCGATCGTGGGATCGTCCAGGGCATTTCGCTTTTCCGGCCGGTTGAGCGTGATCAACGCAACCCCATCGGACTCCTGGTATAGCAGTCGTTGAAATTCATGGCTCATAAAAGCAGACCGGCCTCCCGGGCTGAGATTTCGATTTCCATTTTGAGTAACGCTGGACTCAAGGTCTTCCCCTGCGCGTCGGTGCGCAGGGAAATGGTCCCGCCGCCACCGAGCGCCTGTTGCAGCAGAAAATTCAACGCGCCGAGATTCGGCAGCTCGAACCGGCGAACCTCGCCGAAGCAGATCCCGGCGAAATGCGCTTTGACCCGTTCGGCCGTCACGTACTTCACGAGCAGCGGATAGTACTCCGGCCGCAACGCGATCAGGCCGATGTTCGAGGTGTCGCCTTTATCGCCTGAGCGCGAGTGCGCGAGACGGAGAAGTGGAACCCTCATCGTCTATGCAACCTCGATCACTTCCACGATTGCGGCCGCTTGCGTCTTCGGCAGCAGGGCAGGCCAATAAGCCACGATCTCCTCTACCCGGGGCCGGCCGCCGGCAAAACCGGTCACGGTCGGAGGCCCGTTTAACACCAGCGGCGCGATCTCCTTCGTGAATCGTTCGACCGGATCCTTGGATCCCGCGCGGACGCCGACGCGAAGCTGCACTTCCGCCAGATCAGGCGAGGGAGGCGGCGCCAACGGTCCATGACAGGCATTAACGCCGACGAACTCGATCAGCACCTCATCGAATCGGAGTCCCAGTTTGTCCAAGCGAAGTCTCAACACCTCGGCCGCCATCCGGGCTTTGGCGTAGGCATCCGGCCAGCTGTAAACAAGCGTCCCCACGGCTTTGTAGCCTGCAAGGTAACTTACCGAGACCTTGAAGGAGTCGGTCGCGGGCCGGCCCTGCACGCCGGAGACCTCAACGCGATCCCGGCCCGCGTCCGCAAGCCGGATGGTTGTGAAATCGGCGATGCAGTCGGGCGTGATGTAAGCTGCGGGATCTCCGATCTCATAAACCAACTGCTCCTTGACCGTAGCCAAGCTGACGCGGCCTCCGGTTCCCGCATGCTTGGTGACTACAAACGAACCGTCCTCACGCGCCTCCACGATCGGATAGCCGATCTCTTCGAGGCGCTCGATCGATTCCCATTCGAACTGGCAGTTTCCACCGGTACACTGTGCCCCGCATTCGATGATATGGCCGGCTACAGTGCCGGATGCCAGCCGGTTCCAATCATCGGCGGGCCAGCCGAATTCGTGGATCATGGGCGCCAGGGTCAGCCCGGTATCCGTACACCGCCCGGTGATCACGATTCCGGCCCCGCGGTCTAGCGCTTCGGCGATCGGCGCCGCGCCGAAGTAGACATTGGCGCTTTGAATCCGGTCTCGGATTTCAGAAATCGGGCGGCCCGAGTCCAGATCGCTCAAGGGATATCCGCCGCTACTCAGTGAATCCAATCGATCCAGGATGTCGTCGCCGGAGACAGTCGCCACCTTCAGCCCTCTCAAGCCCAGCTCTCTCGCCACGTCCACTACGGCATCGCGGCAGGCCGAAGGGTTTACGCCGCCGGCGTTGGCGATGACCTTGATGTTGCGCTCGACGCACGTCGCGAGGATCCGCTCAATGAGCGGGATGAAGTCACGCGCATACCCGAGCCGGGCGTCGCGGCTGCGCTGCTTCTGCATAATCGACATTGTGACTTCGGCGAGGTAATCGAGCCCGAGGTAGTCGATCGGTCCTCCCATGACCTGTTGAACAGGGGCTTCGAGACTGTCGCCCCAGAATCCCTGGCCGTTGGCGATGCGTATAATCCTGGGCATCATGCGCTTAAGTAGAAAAGCAGGACATCACTCCTGATCGCCCGGGTATGCGCGTGGATGCGAGGCGGTGTTCCTTAAATCGAATGGGCCAGTATGTGAAGCCGGATTATTAGCCGCGGTCCGGAGCGCCAGGGCCAGAACTTCGCGCGTCGTTTCGGGGGTGATGATGGCGTCGACGAATCCTCGGGCGGCGGCGTAACGTGCATCAAGCTTAAGTTCGTAATCCGCGCGCGTCCGCTCAATAGCCTGTTCAAGATCAAGGCTCATCGATTCGCCGCCCTGCTTCAATTTCTCGAGTTGCGGGGCGAAGAGCGCCTGAACCGCGGATTCGCCCTCCATGACCCCCATGCGCGCCGTCGGCCAGCAGAAGATAAAGTCAGGCTCGAATCCCTGCCCCGCCATCGCGTAGTAGCCCGCCCCGCTTGCATGATTGAGGGTCAGCACAATCCTCGGAACCCCGGCCGTGGCCATCGCCTCCACCATGCGAGCCCCGGCACGGATGATTCCGCTGTGCTCCGCGTCCTTGCCGACCATGAAACCGGAGACATCCTGCAGGAAGAGCAGGGGCGTTCCCTGGCGGTCACAGGTCTCGATGAATTCCGCCGATTTCTCAGCGCCCTCCGTATAGATGATGCCCCCAAGTTTCGGGGCCCCAGGCGGATGATGCGCGTCCGTGGGAATGAGGCCACGGTAGTTTGCGAGCACGCCCACGGGGATGCCATCAATCCTCCCGTGTCCGGTGATCATCTCGCGTCCGAATTCCGGTTGAAACTCGAGCAATTCTCCGCCGTCGAGGATGGTGTCGAGCAGGTGGCGCATCTCGTAGGCCTGGCGGTGGTCGTCCGGCACCAGGTCGTAGGCTTCCTCAGGAAGCCTGCCCGGCGGACGGGGCTTGAATTGGACCTGGCTTCGTGAAGGTTGCGGAAGCATGTCGACGATTTTGCGAATAGTCTGAATGCATTCCCGATCGTTCTTGCATAGGTAATGCGCAACGCCGCTGATGGCGGTGTGCGTTCGAGCGCCACCAAGAAGTTCCCCGTCCACGGATTGGCCAGTCGCCCCCTTGACCAGATTGGGGCCTCCAAGTCCCATGAAGGACGTGCCTTCGACCATGATGATCACATCGCTGAGTGCGGGAAGGTAAGCTCCGCCGGCGATGCAGGGGCCCATGACGGCGGAGATCTGTGGCACCTTAAGGATGCGACGCATCAGCGAGTTGTAGTAGAAGATCCTGCCCGCGCCATGCGCGCCGGGGAAGACGCCGCTCTGGTAAGGGAGATTTACGCCCGCGGAATCGACGAGGTAGATGATCGGGATGCGGTTGCGCATCGCGATCTCCTGCATACGAAGGATCTTCCGGATCGTTTCCGGCCACCAGGCGCCGGCTTTGACGGTTGCATCGTTGGCGACGATCGCGACCTCCTGTCCTTCGACGTAGCCGATTCCGGTCACCACTCCCGCGGCCGGCGCGGCGCCCTCGTACAGGTCGTAGGCCACGAGCAATCCGATTTCAAGGAAAGGAAGGTCGGGATCGATAAGCTCCGACACGCGCTCCCGCGCGGTCCATTTTCCCTGTTTGTGCTGGCGTTCGATTTTTTCGGGCCCGCCGCCGGCGCGGAGGCGCTCTTCGATCTCAAGTACCTCCTCGGCCCGTCGTCTTAATCCGCGCGGTTCAAGAGGCGCGGACTCTCCACGATCGCTGTCCGACGACGTTTCCCGGGGGCTTCTGGATTTCATTCGCCTATGGTCTGTTCCCAGATGGTCTGCAATAGGTGTGTCGATCGGCACTGTACGCCTGGAAGCGGAGCCACAAACCCGAGGTTCGTAGTCCCGCCTTCAGGCGGAATGTTTTGCCACGGCAAGTCCCGCCTTCAGGCGGAACTACGTGCCCCTACGTGCCCCGATTCTTCCTTCGGCTCAGGTTCCCGCGCGATATTCCTAAGCGCTCGCGAGCTCCGTCATCCCTTCCGGTCCTGCGTTCTCCGCTCCTCGATGCTCTTCCAGTCGGAGCAGCGGCTTTGTGGCCTCCAAGCTTTTTGCGTTCCGGCTTTGGGCGCCGGTCAATACCTTCATCCCGTCCCGCCTTCCGCCTTCCGCCAACCACCCGCTGCCTACTGCCTACTGCCCTCCGCCTACTGCCTACCGCCTTCTGCCTGGTTTCTCCCCCCTTTTCCCCTTCCTCGAGACCCGCCGCCACTCGGAGGGCACGGACTTCTTCCAGCGTCAGCCGGCGCCACTTTCCAAGAGGCAGCCCCGAGTCGCTGAGCGGGCCGATGGCTACCCTGCGTAGCTTTATAACCGAGTGACCAATCTTCTCGAACATCTTTCGGATCTGCAGATTCCTGCCCTCGATGAGTGTCACCTGAAACCAGGCATTGGCTTTGGTCTCTTCGACGAGGTGGATTTCCGCCGGCATCGTTCTTCGGTGATCAACGACGACGCCGCGAAGCAGGACCGAGATCTGCTTCTCGGTCGGAACACCCTTTACCTTCACCACATACTGCTTGGGTACGTGAAATTTCGGCGCGGTCAGCCGATAGGTGAGCTCGCCATCGTTGGTCAGGAGCAGGAGCCCCTCGGTGTTGAAATCGAGACGTCCGACCGGGTGCACCTCCTGCCGCAGATCAGGAAGGAGTTGGGTGACGATCGGCCGGCCTTCTGGGTCGAACCGGGTGGAGAGGTACCCTCTGGGCTTGTTGAGGAGGATGTAAATCTTTGGCGCGCCTTCCAGCCGGGGATTGATCAGCTTTCCGCGAACCTTGATATGGTCCCGGTCGAGCGAGGCCTTGGCGCCGAGCTTGGTGATGGTTGCACCGTTGACGGTGACTTCTCCCGCGCGGATCAGCTCTTCCGCACCTCTCCGCGATGCGAGCCCGGCCGCGGCGATCAGTTTCTGTAGACGTTCATCCATGCGGTTATCATAGCACTGTGAGGTCTCCCTCTGCCCGTCCCCGGCATCGTGATCGTCCTCGTACTCGGTATTGGCCTACCTGATTGTAGCCCGGCTTTTGAGGGCCGGGTGAACATCGGGAACGCCCATCTCCTGATTGGCGTAGTCAATGCTGATGCTCGTCGCGTAGACGGTACTGGTTCGACTGCGGTAAGGCCGGCCTACCATAAATCGCCGCTATACGGCCGCCTTACCTCACCCATCACTTCTTCAAATCCGCCATCCAATTGATGACCAGCGTGATCGGCGATGAGGCGCCGGTTTCGACGGCGGTGTTGACGAGAAAGCGCTCGCCATCGCGGGTCACATCGTAGGGGTATCCCGTGTAGCCTGAATCGAAGGGACGGGTAATGAACAGCGCGCGCACGGCCCCGACCTCCAGCGTTGCCCCTTTGAGCCTCACCTCGGCCGCCATCAACTTGTCATCCGCGGCCAGATAAAAGATCTCCCTTCCATCACCCCGCCATTTCGGCCACTGTCCGCCGGCTGTGGAGATCCGCCGCTTGCCGCCAGGGCCGGGAAAGGGGGCTACATACATCTCTTGCCTTCCGGACTCATCCGATTGAAAGGCGATCCATCGCCCGTCGGGAGAAAACTCACCGCCCATCTCATGGAACCCCGTCCGCACAAATGGGAACGGTTCGCCCGGGGGAGAATTCATCCCTGAGTCATTTGACATCGGCAATATCCACAGATCCCAGCTCGTTTTGGGATCGAAAGGCCGATAGAGCAAGAACCGTCCATCCGGAGACCAACTGAACGGCACCTCATATGATTGCGACTCCAGAAGCCGCTCCTCGCTTCCGGTCCCACTGGAGGCTTTTTGGTAGAGGTCCCAATGGCCCTGTCGGTCTGATGTAAAAACAATGCGGCGCCCGTCCGGTGACCAAACCGGCGCTCTGTCTTCTGACGGTTCGAGAGTGAATCGTGTCCTGAGACCCCGGGCTAACTCGTAGAGCCAGAGACCTCGATTCCTGGTCTTCGGATCGAGAATGGTCACCATCACCATTTTCCCGTCGGGAGAAAGGCGAGGATCACCCTGACGGGCTTGATCACCGAGCACGCCAGGTGAATGACCCATGCGGTCAAACCAGGTGAGTTGGGAAACACCCACCGGGCCCGTCTGGTAAGCCAGAATCCCATCCTCCGAGACCGTGAAAAATCCACTCCCCACATGTCCAAATAGGATCTGTTCCGCAACAAGTAGAGGGTCACCTGCCGTTTCCAGCCGCTTGGCGTCAAACGGCTGGGCCATCAGCGTTGTCCCGAGCAGAAAGAGCAAATACCCCTGGCCGTACACGGCTTTGCAACTGGCGCGCAGAAGAGGTTTGCTTTCATTCGACTCAAGCGAGGCAACGTAGATACCATCCCGCTCAGTTTCGACAGCCGAGTCGTACTTTGTGAGATAAAGAAAGTGCTGGCCGTCTGGCAGAAAATAGGGCCAAGTGTGAGACACTTCACCTCGTGCCTCGTTGAGCTGTGTGACGGGGCTGGGTACGCCGCCCGAGGCAGGGACTCGATACAAGGTACCTGCCGTACTCGGGGCAAAGATGATCACGCCGTCCCGGTTCCAGGCGCCCCCACGGGTCTCGCTCTGCACGTCGCACAGCGTAATTTGCGGCCCTCCCGAAGCTTCGATCTTTTTGAGCTTCTTATCCGCGAAAAACCCAATGAAGCGTCCTTCGGGCGACCAGAACGGGTTACGCGCGTCCTCGGTACCCGCAAGCGCCCGCGCGGAAACCGCATCGAGGGAACGAACCCAAAGGAGACGTCCACGCCCCTTTGTCGTCGCGACGAAAGCCAGACGAGTGCCATCGGGCGAAATGGCGGGACCTCCGTCGGAACGGGGAGGGAGAAGGCTCGACTCTTCCGGCGCAAGTATGAAGGATCGGATCGACCGGCCTTCGACCGGAGGACGGCGAAAATAGGCCACTGCCAACGTGGCAACCGTCGCCAGCACCGCGACCGCCGCCACGATCCAACCGAGGCGCTCGCGGCGCTCCCGCTGTCCCGATGCCACCAGCGGAGCCGCCGGAACCCGCACCGCCGAGTCCGACAACCCCTCAAGATTGAACGCGACATCACTCATCGACTGGAAGCGCGCGTCGGGTTTCTTCTCCAGGCAATGCCTCACCACCCGGTCGAGCGCCGGGGGAATCGCCGAGTCTGTTTCGACCAGTGCCGGAGGGTCGTCTCTCAAGATCGCGCTCATCACCTCCGCGGCCGAGGCCCCCTCAAAAGGCCGTTGGCCTGAGAGCATCTCGTACAGAATCACTCCGAAAGAGAATATGTCCGAGCGGTGGTCGATCTCCTGTCCCTGGGCCTGCTCCGGCGACATGTAGCCCGTCGTGCCCATCACCACACCCGGATTGGTCTGCAGAGAGGTCAGGGGCTCTCCGGTCACCTCACCCTCGCGTCGTTTCGGGGGTCTCAACTTCGCCAGACCGAAGTCGAGAATCTTTACTCGCCCGTCTTTCGTGACGAACAAGTTCTCCGGCTTCAGATCGCGATGGACAATCCCTGCCGCGTGCGCTGCCCCGAGGCCGTGGGCTATCTGCAAGGCGAACTCCAGGGCCTCGTGCACCGGCGGTCTGCCCGCGTCAAGAGACCCCCGCAACGTCTGGCCTTCAAGCAACTCCGAGACGATGTAGGGCACATTTTCATGCGTGCCGATGTCATGGACGATGAGAATATTGGGATGGTTGAGCAGGCCCGCGGCGCGCGCCTCCTGCTGGAAGCGCCTCACGCGCTCTTCTTCCCGGGTGAAACACTCGGTCAGCACCTTCAACGCCACCCGGCGGCCCAGCCGGCTGTCCTCCGCCAGGTAAACCTGTCCCATTCCTCCGGCACCTATCAGCGAGAGCATCTTGTAAGGTCCGATGCGTTCTCCGATCAACAACTCCGTCTTGTCATCCGTAAAAAGTGGAGCCACCGCTTCGACCGCAGGCGATTCGATGAAGCGGCCGGCCTCCCGATCCGACTCGAGGAAGGATTCCACTTCCCCGCGAAGCGCCTCATCCCCGGCGCAGACTTGATCCAGGAAGGCGGCGCGTTCATAAGGTTCACGCTTAAAAGCCTCCTCCAAAAGGTCACTTACTCGCTGCCAGCGTTCCGGAGTCATAAGTTCAGTGACGAGTGATAAGTGACGAGTGACGAGTGATAAGTGACGAGTGACGAGTGATAAGTGACGAGTGACGAGTGATAAGTGGAGAGTGACGAGTGATAAGTGACGAGTGACGAGTGATAAGTGGAGAGTGACGAGTGATAAGTGACGAGTGACGAGTG
>JACQTD010000346.1 GCA_016210985.1 Acidobacteriota bacterium | reverse complement strand
CTGCGCCTCGAGCGCGAAAATGGGCATGAAGGAAACGGCGATGACCAGCAGGGAAAAGAAACTCGGCCCGCCCACTTCCTTGACCGCATCAATGACGACGCGCGTCGAACTGCCCGGGCGCCCTTCGGCTTCCCAGTGCTCCAGCTTCTTGTGCGTCTGCTCCACGACCACGATCGCGGCGTCCACCATTGCGCCGATCGCAATCGCGATCCCGCCCAGCGACATGATGTTGGAAGTCAACCCGGTACCGTACATAGGGATGAAAGCGAGCAGCACGGCGATAGGGATCGTGATAATAGGTATGATCGCGCTGGGGATGTGCCAGAGAAAGATGAGGATCACGATGCTGACGATGATTAGCTCTTCGATGAGCGTGTCTTTCAGTGTTTCAATCGATCGCGCAATGAGATCAGAGCGATCGTACGTGACCACCACCTCGACGCCTTCGGGGAGGGAGGGTTTGGTTTTTTCGAGCGTCGTTTTAACGCGCTGGATGACGTCCATCACATTCTGACCAAACCTGACTACGACAATCCCACCGGTGACCTCCCCCTCGCCGTTGAGTTCAACGACACCGCGGCGCATGTCGGGGCCGAGCTCCACGCTGCCGAGATGCTTGACCAGTATGGGCGTACCGCGCTCGTCCGTGCCCACGGCCAGGCCCTCGATATCCTCCAATGATCTGACATAACCGCGACCCCGGACCAGGTATTCCTTGCCGGTGAATTCCACCACGCGCCCGCCCACTTCGTTATTGCTGTTGCGGATGACGTCCATGACCTTGCTCAAAGGCAGGTTGTACGCCAGCAATTTGTTGGGATCGACATTCACCTGGTATTGCTTCACAAATCCGCCGACGGTTGCGACCTCGGCTACACCCGGGACACTCTCCAGCCAGTAGCGCATGTACCAATCGTTAAAGGAGCGCAACTGCGCCAGATTGTTATTGCCCGTCTTATCCACCAGGGCATACTCGAACGCCCAACCCACTCCGGTAGCGTCCGGCCCTAATGCAGGCGTCACACCTTCCGGCAGCTTTCCGGTGATCTTGCTCATATACTCGAGCACGCGACTGCGACCCCAGTAGATATCGGTCCCCTCGTCGAAAATCACGTACACGTACGAGAAGCCATAGTCGGACGTGCCGCGAACGACGCTGACGTGCGGCGCCGCCAGCATCGACGAGACGATCGGATAGGTGATCTGCGCCTCCACCAGATCCGGGCTGCGGCCGGGCCACTCGGTGTAAATAATGACCTGCGGATCCGATAAGTCCGGGATCGCATCCAAAGGCACATTCTTCATGGACCATATGCCCATGAGAACGAGGGACGAAACGAGAATGACCACGAGCGCCCTGTGCCCGGCACAATATTCGATAATCGCGTTAATCATCCCCAGAATCTCTCCGTCAGCGCGCGTTGATGGTCGTGCGGATCGATCCTATCGTTTGACCCCTTCGGGTCACCCTCACCGTAGTCTGCCAGGAGTAGGCCATCGGAACCTCGATTTCACCGGCGTACTCTCCATTGGCCTCATGTTTGAGCGTCGTCTTCGCGGTCATTGGCGCCATGCTGCCCATGGGAGGCATGAACAGCGTCACTTCCACCTCAGCGTCCGTGATGGGGCCCCCCGAAGCATCCTTGACCCTGAGGCGAATGGGATTTCTGCCGACCTTCGCCGTTTTTGGCTCGAGGATTTCTATGTTCACGCTTGGACGGGCAACGGCGGGCGTCTCCGGCTTCTTCGCGTCCTCGAGCTTGCCCATGTCGGAGAACGCGCCCTTCAAGCGGCTCTCAGAGTCGAGAATGAAGTTAGCCGCAGTGACTACACGTTCTCCCTCCCTCAGCCCGCTCTCGATGGCGTAATAACCGCCCGCCTCCGCGCCTAACTTGACGGCGCGAGGAGCGAAATACCCTTCGCCTTGGTCTATGAAAACATACTGCTCGGTGCCCGTGTTGAGCACCGCGTCTTCCGGAACGACGAGCTTCTTCCCCAAATTCACGCTTAGTTTCACGTTCATGAACATATCCGGCTTGAGAACGAAGCCCGGGTTGGAAAATTCAAATCGGATTCGGGCGGTTCGCGTTTTCGGATCGAGGAAGGGATAGAGATAGGCGACCCGACCCCGTAAGGATTTGATCGTCGAAGCGTAAGGGAACTCGATGATTGCGGTCTGCCCCTCTTTTACGAAAGGTAACTCGTACTCGTACACTTCCCCCACGACCCAAACGGAGGAAAGATCGACAATCATATAGAGATCCATCTCGGGATTGACGAATCTACCGTGATGGTAAGCCGCACGCTCGGTGACAATTCCAGCGACCGGCGAATAAATGGTAAGCGCCCGCCTGGCTTTTCCTTCTTTCTCAAGCGTCTCGATCTCTCCGGCGGTGATGTCCCAGAGCAACAATCGTCTACGGGTTGCCTCCAGGAGAGATTTCGAGCCGAGAGAGACGTTGTCGAAAGGACTCTTGCCGAGGACTTCCTGGCCGCGCAGGGCCAATAAGTACTCCTCCTGAGTGGCGACCAACTCCGGGCTATAAATCGTGAAGAGCGGATCGCCTTTCTTCACAACCTTCCCCACATAGTCGACAAAGACCTGTTCTATATAACCCGATACTTTGGTGTGAATATGCGTCAGCTTGGTCTCGTCGTAGGTCACTTTACCAACGGCGCGGATTTCCTTAGACAGTGGCTTCAGCATCGCGGGTACCGATCTCAGGCCGATGAGCTGCTGACGCTGCGGTGCAATGTAGATCCCATCGGCTGAAGGTGCCTCAGCCCCGGTGCCTGACGGCGCCTCCATGCCGGGCATCCCCGGCATCGTCTGCGGCGGCCCTCCGGATTCTGCCCCTCCGCTTCCGTGTGGCCTCTCGAGCTTCACCAGTTTCATACTACAAATCGGGCAGTTGCCGGGTTTGTCAGATTTATAATCCGGGTGCATCGGACAGTAATAGACGTCCATTTCCTGAGGTGATTCTTCCGGACCCATCAACCTTCCAAGCCTTGTGGCGCGCAAGGCATCCCGATAGAAGTAACCACCCGCCGCCAACCCTCCGATGACGGTGATGAGGACAACCGCCAGCACGGTTTTTGGTCTCCGGCTGGAGCGCCGAGGGTGAGGACCGCGGGCCGATGACTCACGGTTCTGGGCTCCCGATGTTCGGTTCGGTTCGACCGGCGCCGCGGAACCGGGAACACCGGCACTCTTTGGTTCGTTTTCGTTCGACTGCGGGATTTCATCATCCTCAAACATGCTTGATCTCCTTCACCGGGCCAGCTCTATGCCAACCAGGGGTTCCAGTTGGGCTAAAGCCTTCTGATAGTCGGTGAGCACCTCGTTGTACTTCAGCTCATAATCGAGCAGGGTAACCAAGTTGTCGATGAGGGTGAGAAAATCAACTTTCCCGACTTGATAACCGGCGACTGCCGAATCGAGTGACAGGATCGACTGCGGAATCACGCCTGTCCTATACAGCTCCATCAGACGATCCGAGGTTGTGGCCATGAGGTAGCTGTCCTTTAGCTTGAAGTAGAGCATCGACTCCGCCCCCTCCCGTTGTTTTTGCGCGCGGGCCAGGCCTGAGGCCGCGCTTTCCAGTTCGGGGCGCTGCTTGCGCCAAAAATAGAGAGGAATCGTTGCCTTGAACATGAGGCCGAACATCTCGGGGACCGCGGTGCGGTTGTAGTAAGTGAATCCCGCGGAAAAATCGGGATAGAATTCCTTCCTCGCGAGCTCGACGGCGTATTGATTGCGGTCGATTTCCCGCTCCTGCATCTTGAGCTCCGGAGCGTTGGAACGCGCGATCCGGTGCAGCTCTTCAAGCGTGTGTCGAAGCTCAGCCTTCTGAAGGGGTGGGGTTGGGCCCAGCGGCGTTTCGGGCGGACGATACAACAAGCTGCTGATGCGCGCCTCCGCGATCCCCCGCCGCTGCTCCAGGACCGCCAGCCGGTCGATCAGTTTGGAAATCTCGACCTGCGCCTTGAGCACGTCCTGCTGGATGCCCTGTCCCACGCGATACTTGGCTTCGGCAATCTGTACGAGCTTTTGAAGAAGATCCTTGTCCTTTTGAACGATCTCCATCGACTTATCGATGAAGCAGAGATCAAAATAGGCGAGCTTCAAGTCCGAGACCACCTGCCTCCGGGCCTGTTCGTAGTTCCACCACTCCACTTCAACCTCTTCCGCGGCGATCTTCCCCTTGATCGAGAGCTTGCCGGGAAAGGGCAGTTCCTGTTCAAAGCTGATGGCGCGGGCCGAGGAGGGGTCGCCTCCCTGGAGCGTCGGCGGAATGAGATTGCCCATGGTCTGGAACCCGACCATTGGATCCGGGAGTGTTTGGGCCGGGAGCACCATCGCCCGCTTTGCGTCCACTGCACGCCGGGCCGCCTGGATCGCTGGATTCCTCTCCAGCGCTTCCTGGATGAGCTGATCGAGGCTGATCGACGGGGTTGCCCTCGACCCGGCCTGCGGCGGAACGGGCAATCGCTGCTCAAGGAGTTCCTGTGAATAGATCCCACCCGGCCTCAGTATCGCTACGGCTGCGATAATGAGAAGGAGCGATCCCCGGTGTCGCTGTCTCCATCTCAATCTAAGCATCGTGTCATCTCCAACCTAAGGAGAATTGCAATTTATAGTGACATGAATCCAGGAGATAGCACTTGTGGGAGGGATCTCCCGCAGCCCGAGGGGTACCGTAGCCACAGCACCGCGTCGCCCTCGGGAGAGGGCTCGCACAACGGGCCTCATTTTCAGAATGTCACTATATTATACAATTCTCAATAGATACCTTTCCCTCCCACGACGATACTCCCATGCAACATTCCCATCCCGCAGGCAAAGCTGAATTCACCTGACTTATCCGGCCTGAACTCGAGCACCACGGGCTCGTTGAGCGGCAAATCGCGCTTGAGGTTCCATTCTGGAATGACAACTTCCATGCCGCAGGTGTCGTCGGTCTTCCTAATGAAGGTCAACCGGACAGGGATGCCACGCTTGAGACGCAGGCTCTTCGGGTCATAACCCCGCTCCGTCAATTCCACCGTCGCGGACTGAACGTCACCCTCGTCTGAACCAGTGTGATCTTTCTTGTCCGGATGGTCTCCCTCGAGCTCCCTCGCCCGGAAGATGTGGAACTTAGCCATTTCCTCCGCATCTTGCGCCAATTCTCCCGCGGCTTTGATGTACTTTTCACAGTGCAGCCGCATCTTCTTGACATAGGGGTTTTCGCCTATCGCTTTCGGGATTTGGGCCACCTCCTTGCTGTATTCGGCCAGCATCTCCCGGTGCATGGCAACTTCCTGGCGGTACTCCTCCGCTTTTTGCTTGTAACGCTCGGCCAGATCATAGTGATCCTTCGCGGTCTCTGGAATCTTCATTCTCTGCTGCTGCGAAGTGGGGTGGGAAGGATGCGGCATTGTTTTTTCCTCCTGGGACAGAACAGGGAGCGCGATGGCGAGGAGTAGGCTCATGGCACTGACAACAAGCTGGATTAGTGTTCTGTTGTTTCGCTGATGCTTGACTATATACATGGTTTTCCTCCATTAGGGTTGTTGTGATCTTCCGGCCGTCGCTGCAGGTTTCGCCTCCTCATCCCACAGGGTAACCTACTCGATCCTGCCATCCCGCAGCCGGATGATTCGATTGGCGGATACCGCATTCTCGGGATTGTGGGTAACCATGACGATCGATTGTCGCTGCGCATTCAGTTCAGCGAATAGCTTCATAACCTCGGCGCCGGTGGCGGAGTCCAGATTGCCCGTGGGTTCATCGGCCAGCAGAAGCGGCGGGTTGTTGACCAGCGCGCGGGCTATGGCCACTCTCCCCTGCTCTCCCCCGGAGAGCTGGTCAGGGAGGCGATCCGCCTTGTCGTCGAGCTGAACCCGGCGCAGCGCCTCCTTCGCGCGCGCACGAGCCTCCGAAGCGCCTATGCGCTCGACGGCAAGGGGAAGGGAGACATTCTCGAGCGCGGTGAGAAACGGGAGGAGGTGATGTTGCTGGAAGACGAAGCCGACATATTCACGCCGGAAATCTGCCAGTCGCTCATCGCTCAACCGGTAAACTTCGATGCCGTCCACGGTCAAGCGTCCGTGGGTGGGGCGATTCATGGCCCCCATCACGCTCAACAACGTGGTCTTCCCCGAACCGGAGGGACCCATCACGGCCACGAACTCTCCCTCTTCGATGCACACCGTCACGTCACGCAAGACCGCGACGGCGCTCGCCGGTCCATCCGGCCGGTAGATCTTCGAAATCGAATCCACTACAAGGAAGGGCATGTCGAATCTCCTTAGATATGACGCAGTGCCTCAAGGGGGTCGAGCGCCGCCGCGCGCCGAGCCGGAAAGATGCAGGCGACCATCCCCAACAGCAACGCCATGGCAACGCACCCTCCCGCCAGCAGCAGACTTGGCCTTACGGTTGTCACTGAATTGGTGAAATGCCGGACCGCGATCGCGCTCGCGCCTGTGCCGGCCAGCCAGCCCAGCAGTCCCCCTACGACGCTGAGGAGGCCGACCTCTATCAGCAGCAGCTCGACAATATGACGTTTCCGGAAACCGACGGCTCTGAGCACGCCAATCTCCCTGGTCCGCTCAATGACTGAGGCCATGAGCGTGCTCATGATCAACAATCCCCCGATGACCAACACGATCACAGCGATGGCGACTGAAAAGCGATTGAGCCGGTCGACGGTCTGGGTGCGGGCGCGCACCGCCTGCTGTAAAGCCGCTACTTTCGCGGTTGGCAATTGTTCCTGAATCTGGGCGACGATATCGTCGATGGGACAGTCTTTGCAGAGCGCGCTGACTTCAACAAGACTCAGCTCATCAGGTTTATCCATGACCTCCTGGACTCGTTCGAGATCCGCGAAGATCATCTGATCTTCCCGCCCCCCGGTCTCATTCAGGATGCCGGCTATCCCGAACTTCCTTCCCGCGATGACAATCTCGCTGCGAAGGAGGCCCGGCTTCGATACTGCTGTGGCCGCATGCGCCCGGTGATCGTCCCCCATCGCAGGCATGGTTGGACCCTGAAGGTCGATGACTCCCAGCTGGCTGGCGATTTCGTACCCGAGAATGACCTCGTCTATACCTGTTGGTCTCCGGCCGACAAGGTTCCACCACTTCTTCATGCTCAGCTCCTCCGGAAATCGTACGCCGACCAGGAGGCATTCGCGGCCCTCAACCGAGGTCACGCCGATCAGCTTCGGGGCCACGACGCTCAGTCGGTTCTTGTAGGGAATCGACTTGATCCGCTCCACATCAGCCGCCTTGAGCTGGCCGACATCGAAGGAGACGCCGGGGACGGATATACCGCCGTAATTGAGCGCCAGCGTATTGGCCCTCGGCACGATCACGATGTTGGCGCCGAACTGATCAAGCTGGTGGCCGATCTCTTCTTTGATGGCCGTGCTGAGGGTATAGAGCGCGACCACCGTGCCGATTCCCATGGTGAAACCGAGCATCAGGAAGGCCGCCCGGCCTTTCCTCCTTCTGAGATTCCCCGTTGCGATCTGGCTTAGTCTCATCCCCCACCTCCTTCCGTAGTCCGCCGCCCGCTGACCAATCCCCTACTCTTTGAAAACCGTGAACCGGCTGCCGCCAGGCATCTATTCCTGAGGGCGATGGGGTGCTGTAGCTACCGTACCCCCTCGGGCTCTGGAGAGCCCTCCCACAAGTACAGTCTCTTCCATGAATGTCCATATAATTTGAAATCCTCATTAGAAGTACGCCGCGCCGGCCTGGAGATCCCTGGCCCGGATGACCAATTGATCGCCCACGATTGCGCGATCCAGCGGAACCGGGTTACATCCACCCTTCTGGACATTGATAAGATGGGTAGGGAACCGTTGGTCGCACTTGTTGCAAACCATCTCATTCCCCTCCTGCCGGTAACCTTGCCTGGCCTGATAGCAGGTGTCACACGCATTGAGGGCGGCGCGGACGACCCCGTCCACCGACCTTACGGCAAAGAACTGTAATTCGCGGTCGTTGGGCAGGTCGTATCGATAAAACTTCGCGCGTCCGTCGGCCAGGTCCGTCAGGGGGATCCGCACTTCGTCGCCGGCGCTCGAGTTCAAAGCGGCAGACGCGGCGGACGGCTTGTCGTCACCCGCTCCACCGAATAGGAGGTAGGTCCCAATGATTGCGAGTAACACGATCACACCGATGGCGATGAGGTGATTGGACCGCGGCATGGCTCCCGGCTGCTTTTCCTCAAACCGCTCATGTTTGCGCTGGCGTTGATCTGGACTCTCATCGTGCTGTTGATGCGTCGACATCGTCATTCTCCTTCGGACTGAGTATTTCGAACAGCGGCTGAATCGGCTGGGCCGCGCCTTCGCTTTGCCGGAGACCGTGCACGCTGCAGGAAGCCGCAGAGAAGGGGGATGAAGCTTTCCCGACTCCGGCGAGCAAGCGTCACCCGCCCCGTTCAAAAGAAAGCAAGCTGGATGAATTTCTTAGATGCGGAAAGAAAGAACGCGCAAGTAGATGTCGGACTGGTCACGCCCCGCCCCTCGTTCGGGCGGCATAAACCGTGGCTGGACGAAATTCGGACTCAGGCAGGCGATCAACGAGGGAGACGATCCACCCCGCTGACCGGTTTCGGGACTGGTTGACGAGAGGCTGACCAGAGCGCCGCTCGCTTCCCGTGTCGGAATCGGAGAGGTCGTGCAACAGTTGCGGGCCATCCCCCGGAATGCCTCAGGGGAGGCGGCGCGTTGACTCGTGACGAATCCCATGGACTGTGGAGGCGTTTCGTTCGGCGAGGCGGCCGAGCAACAGCACCCCGTGAGTTCAGGCGAGTAGCAGGACGCCCTGGCACAGAGCAGCAGGCCTCTCTCTAGGCCATTGCCCGCGAAGACGATCAGCACAGCAAAGATGATCCGCTTCATTCTCGTCCTGAGCATCCCCGTCTCGTGACTCTAATCACCACCATTGATAATTATACCACTTCAGCCTCTGGGAGGTCTACACAGCAAGTGACGTACCAGAGAAGCTTGAGAGGCCGATGCTGCCGTGATCATCTTGAGAACCAGATAGATTGTCCCAGTTGACCGGGACGATACCTTCGTCGTGTCCCCCGACATCGGGCAATTCCGCCCACCAGGTTGAGCGATTTGCCCCAGGGGGAAACCGTTTCGACCCATCTATGCCCCAGGTTCAGGATCCAACGTGACGGGCCCGGCAGCGTGATGATCGAGACTCAGCGGACGGTCTGAGTGAAGGTGACCTTTCCCTGTCCGGCCGGGCCGTCCCATCCGATGGCGAACTGCCAGAGGCCTCTCATCTCAAAACTCGCTTTCGCCCGGTAAATCCCGGGCTTGTCCGCGGGCAGAAGCTCTACCCGGGCCAGCATCGGGGATGTCGTCTCTGGCATAGGCATATCCGAGGTGAAGGTGATGTGGCCAGCGTCCGTGAACTGCCCGGCGGAGGCCGATCTGAATTCGATGGTGAGCTCGTTCTCACCGAGCTCCAGCTCGCCGCGTTCGCTCATCAACGTGATCGTCAGGTCCCCGGACTTCTCCTGATGAATGTTCTTCAACTCGCCCTTGCCGCAGGCAAGAAGCCCGAACGCGAGCATTCCCACGCATAGAACCGCATTTACGCAACTGGAAATCCGCTCAGACACGGGTTTATCCCTCCCTGATTCTTCATTGAATCGAGCGACTCGAGTGTTCCCCTCCTGGTTGATCCAGGAAGGCTCACATCCGCCCTTGGCCTCGCCATGCTCTCCGGGACGGCGCCAAGCCCTGGGCCCACCGGCCGGGGATGACGAAGGATCCCGACCGCAGTCGGCTAAAATGGAATGAGGGGTTGAGGCGCTAAATCCTCAGAATAGGGTGTCGAGGTTGATTCGCGAACCGACAGGGCAAACAATTCCCCGTCCGCACAACCCGTCCAAAACAGAAAGCAGGCCGCAGGGCGAATTCCGCGACGGTCAGGGCCTGGCATTCGCGGCCGATCGTAGGCTGATATCCCGAAGCGTTCGCGGGAAGTCTAGCCGTTCCCTTCGAGGCCGAATCGGGTGCTGAGCAGCAAGGGATCGAGGAGAGGCGGTCCTCAGGCAACCGATTCCACTTCGGGGCCGTCCGGGACGCGGCTGCACCGGCTTTGCCGTCGGCGCGTGATCGGAATCCCGGCTCGCAGCAGCAGGAATGGCTGGTCGCCGGGCACATGGACGAAATGCAGAGCACCGCATCCCGGCCCGTAGTCGCCGTGACCACAATCAACAGTACGGCCATGAGCCATGGTCTCATCACGGATTCCCTGAAGTCTGCCCAGACTTGGTTTCGCTGTCAAGCGGCTCCCGCCCTTCTAGACTTCGTCGCTCCTCAAACGCTAGTTTACCCAAAAATGGCAGGGCCGCCAACGGTTTCTCAATCGATACGGACCCACGATCGCGGCACGAAACCGTTGACGAGCAGCTCACTTAATGCGATAGAATGCGCTGTGCATGCTGGGCCCGAAGCCGATGAACGCCGCTGTCCTCGTGCTGAACGCGACCTTTGAGCCTGTCAATGTCACTTCGGCCCGGCGCGCCATCGTCCTCATCCTGAAAGGAACGGCCCGTCCTGAGGAGTTCTCACGGAGCGTCGTCCATTCGGCGCAGGTCGCCTTCATTGTTCCTTCGGTGATCCGGTTGATCGAGTACATCCAGATTCCCTTCGAGCGAAAAGAGCTGTCGCGGAAGAACGTCCTGTTGCGCGATGGTTATGGCTGCCAGTACTGCGGGAGGAAGCTATCTTCGGCGGATCTCACGATCGACCACGTCATGCCTCGCGCCCGCGGCGGCCGGACGTCCTGGGACAACGTGGTGACTTGCTGCCGACGGTGCAACTCCCGCAAGGGTGACCGGACGCCGGAAGAGGCGGGCATGAGAATCCTCAAACATCCTCGCGCGCTCTCCTGGCGGGTCAGTCATCAGATCCTCTCGCATCTCGGCCGGGAAGAGGAAGCCTGGCAGAAGTACCTCCTCATTTAGCTTTTTAGAGCGCGCGATGCTCCGCCGCGCGAATCAGGGGCCCGAGGTGGCTACTGTCGTTGATGACCATGGGCCTCAGGTCCCCGTCCCTGACCTCGAGCAGGTTGACGCAGGTGCTGTCCTGCCGGATGCGCCAGAACTCCGAGAGCGGAAGGCGAAGCGAATGGGCGAGGATAACCTTGTTGACGGCGTCGTGGGCGCATATGAGAGCGACATCGATCTGAGGAAGGGTGGCAAGGCGTATGATGGCGGGTACGGCTCTCGCCTGGACATCCGCGAGGCTCTCGCCTTGGGGAAAGGTGACGAGATCAGGTTCCCGATGCCAGAGGTGGTAGGCGGCCCCGAACCGCTGCTTTACTTCCTCGACCGTGAGGCCTTCCCAAAGGCCATGACTGACCTCTCGCAGTTCATCGACCGGCGTCACCTCTGCACGCCGGGTGCGGGCGACCGCCTCCGCCGTGGCCATCGTCCGGTGCAGCGGGCTTGAATAGAAATGATCGATCGGAAGGTCTGCCAGCCGGGAAGCCAGCGCCGATGCCTGTTCGCGGCCCCTCGGGGACAGTTCCGTCTCGCTTTGACCCTGATATCGGCCCTGGGTATTCCACTCGGTTTCGCCGTGTCGAACGAGGATGATGTATTTCATGGCGGTAGGGTTACGAATCGCACCTGTTTGATAACCGCGGCATTCCCGATTTCTTTCAGTACCGGCTCGGGTACCGGGGAATCAACGGTGATCAGTCCGGAAGCTTCCCGTTCACCGTCGCGTCGCCCGAGGGCGAAACTGGCAATGTTGACCCGTGCATCACCGAGCACGGTGCCGATCCTTCCAATCACGCCGGGAACATCGTCATTCCGGATGAGCAGCATGTATCGCGAGAGTGGAACTTCCAGATCGACGCCGGATACGGAAACCAGCCGGAGATTCTTGTGGTGGAGCACACTTCCTTCGACCCACTCGATCTTCCCTTCTCCGTCCCGAAGCTGCACGCTGATCAGGTTCGAATAGGTCCGCTCTCTGGAACTCTTGGTCTCGATGACCACAATGCCCCTTTCGGCAGCCAGGCCCCGGGCGTTGATCCAGTTCGCCTCGTCGCCCATCAGCGACTTGAAAATCCCGCTCAGAATCGCATTGGAAATCGGATGGGCGTTCAGCGCGCAAATCTCGCCGTAATACCGGATTCCGATTTCCTGAATCCGCAGATCGGCGATCTGCGCTACGAAGCTTCCCAGCCGCTCCCCGAGATCGAGGTAAATGCTCATCCGATGGAACTCCTCAGGCG
>JACQTD010000335.1 GCA_016210985.1 Acidobacteriota bacterium | reverse complement strand
CTCTTGGAGCTGGCCGACAATGCTGTCGACGACCGTTTCGCAGGGGAACCACTGGTGGTCGAGATCGGCCAGCGGCGAGGCGTCTTTACCATCGTCAATACCGGAGGACGGGGCATGGGTGTGTCCGAATTGGAGGAGTTCTTGGATTGGGGTAGGAGCACCAAACAGGGGAAGCTGGGCCGGTATGGGCAGGGAGGTAAAGCGGCGCTCGGGTATCTTGGTAGGAGCTGGGAGATCCGGTGCAAGCCTCGAGGTGAGTATGGTGCGTACCGGATTGTCGAAGCAACTGGCATGATCGCCCTATGGTCCTGAAGACCTATGCGCCGGAACGCCTACCGGATTCGGGGGGTCAAGGAATGGTTTCGTTGCGGATCTGGAACCTCCACCGCAAACTCAATTTGCATCTGCTGGCGAGCAAGCTGGGAGATCTCTACAAACCACTGGTGATGACCAATCGGGTTGTTTTTCGAATCAATGGTCGGGAAGTCAGGCCAACGCCGGTGCCGGTCGCGGCTCGCTCCATCGTAATTCAAATAGAAATTAAGTCATTCGATGCTTCTTTGCGTTCTGCGCTCGTCGAGCGTGATGGCCGGCAGTTCCTCGTGATCAACCGTAGTTTTCCGGCCTATAAGCTTGCAGGAGGAGGCCTTGCCTACCTTCTGGAGACCGCCTGTTTGGAATGGGCCAGGCGGGAGAGTACCGGCCAGGAGAGCGCGGTCGAGTTAATCGACCGCGCGGTGAAGCTGCTTGGTGAGAGCAGCCACATAGCCCTTACGGGAAGACGGCACGCATTGAGGATGCCGTCCGTCCTACTGTCATGATCAGCCGCCACCGGTGCGGAGAAGGCACCTCATGAGTGAAAAGCCATCAAATGAGATGAAGGACCTTTTTGGTTGCCAGGATTGCGGGGTTCGAAGCCTGATCGGAGATTTAGATGGAGAGGCCGTGTTGGCCCTGGTGCTGAAGCTTCCTGCGGACGCTCATGTGTCGGCATTGAACGAGGAAGCCTTTGAGGCCAGGTGGGCCTGGAGGAGTATTGACCGCGATGGGGAAGTAGGTCTTGCGCTGGAATTTAGGATGGCTCTGGAAGGGGACGGATGGATGACCGACGAGTTAATCTTCCTTGTTGGAAGGTCAGCGTCGATGGACCAACTGCGTTGCCTGATGCGCCAGAGCTGTTTGCCAGCCGGCTTGCTGGACAACCATTTGGCCGAAATTTGGAGGGCGGGATTTGAGTGGACCGCCGAGGATCGTTCAGAGATCGCGAGTCTGACTGGCGAAGCCCTCGCCCGTGCATACGGGATGACGAAGAGGGACCCCGGGACGCTCGTCGCCAAGCGGTCTCGCTGTTGATCAGAAATCGTGAAAGGTCAGTGTAGTGCCCGGGCACCGACGGTTGGGCATCGATCGTCTCGCCAGCGAGCTCAAAGGAAGGCTGTTGCGTCCGTCGTCGGCCACGGGGATCTGAGTGCATTGAACCGGCAAGCCGGCCGCGGAAGCTAGCGGCTTGACGCTTTGACCGGGCCTAAATACAATTTCAGAGTCATGTAGGACCCACCTGTAAGAGTTAGCAGAATCTAATGTTACGTTTCAAGTGTCGGACTCGATATGAAGATGGCATGAGCAGAGGCAGCGTTGATCGAAGTTGAACATCTGTCCAAGACCTTCGGCAAGGCACAGGCCGTCGATGACATCTCCTTCTCCGTGGTCCGGGGAGAGATCTTGGGTTTCCTGGGTCCCAATGGTGCGGGAAAGACGACCACCATGAGGATGCTTACCGGATACTTGCCGGCGACGAATGGCACGGCAAAAGTGGCCGGTTACGACGTTTTCGAGCAGTCGATGGAAGTGCGCAAGCGCATTGGCTATATGCCCGAAAGCCCGCCGCTCTATCCCGAAATGAGTGTACATACCTACCTCGAATTCGTGGGTCGAATCAAAGGCCTCACCTCCTCGGAATTATCGAACCGAGTGAAGGAGTCGATGCAGCTTGTGAACATCGCCGACAAGCGAGACGAATTGATTAAGCGGCTCTCGCGCGGTTACAAACAGCGTGTGGGTCTGGCCCAGGCTATTGTGCACAATCCGGACGTCGTCATTTTGGATGAACCCACCGTGGGGTTGGATCCAAAGCAGATCATCGAGGTCCGCAAGTTGATCAAGGGCCTCGCAGGCGGGCATACGATCGTGCTGTCGACGCATATTCTCCCGGAAGTGAGTATGACCTGTGACCGTGTGGTCATCCTCAACAAGGGTCGAATTGCAGCGATCGATACGCCCGAAAACCTCACGCTGCAATTGGAAGGCGGCGAGCGTGTTCGGGTCGAGATCAAGGGTGAGGCCGCTGCGGTCCGCTCGGCGCTGGAAAAGGTTGAGGGGGTACACCGCATCGATATCCGGCCGTTAGAGTCCTCGGAACGCCTGGTGGTGAACATTGAGAGCACCACCGGACGTGATCTCCGCAGTCAGATCGCCGCCTGTCTGGTGCACTCAGGGTTCGAGCTATACGAGCTCCAAGCGGTCAGCCTCAGCCTGGAAGAGATTTTCCTTCAGCTGACTACCGAGGAGCAACCGGAGCGGCGGGAACCGGTCGCGGCGGGGGTTTAGCTGGTTTGCTTCGAAGTCGGGCAAACTCGGAATGACACCGATCTCGAGGGCTGCTGGAGTTTTCGAAAATGCGATGTCCCGAACCTTGGTCCCGGGGTCGTAAGGAGGTCACGGAATGAGAGGATTGCTGGCGATTTACCGGCGGGAGATGGGCGGCTATTTTGTTTCACCGATTGCATATGTGGTCGTCGGGATCTTTCTGCTGTTGGCCGGGTACTTTTTCTATAACATTCTCAGCATCCTTGTGGAGCGGTCGTTCATGGCTCAAATGCAGGCGCAACGTTTCGGGCAGCCGCCGGAGATGGATGTCCCCAGCATGGTATTCAGGAACTTCTTCGGTATCGTGAGTACGATCATCCTCTTCCTAATCCCGATGTTAACCATGAGTCTCTATGCGGAAGAACGCAAGCGCGGGACGCTGGAGTTGTTAATGACTTCCCCGATCACCGAGTTGCAGATCGTGATGGGTAAATTCCTCGCTGCCCTCTGCCTTTTTGTCGTGATGCTGTTGCCTACGCTTGGTTACCACATTCTGATGGGGCTTTACAGCGAACCGGCGCCGCCGTGGCGGGTGATGTGCTCCGGGTACTTGGGCGTTTTCCTGCTGGGTGCGGCGTTAATCAGCCTGGGCTCCTTCATCTCCTCGTTGACCGAAAGCCAGATTATCGCGGCCGTGATGACCTTCGCCCTTTTTCTCTTGCTCTGGGTGCTGGATGCGGGTGTGCGGGGCGCCACGACAGCGTCGGGAGAGGTGCTGCAATATCTTTCGATCCTCCGCCATTTTGATGACTTTGCCCAGGGCGTCATCGATACCTCCAGTCTGGTGTTTTACGTCAGCCTTTCAGGATTGGGGATATTTCTGACTCTGCGGACGCTCGATGCCATGCGATGGAGAACAGCGTAGCGATGGCTAATTGGATGAATCGTCAGGAGTGGATCAAAACGGCAGGCTACGTCGGCGCAGCGCTGCTCGTCTCCGGGTACTTTCGCTATAACGTGCAGGAATCGATGACCCCGCTGAATAAAGGATTTCTGATCGGCGGAGGGGTGCTGATGGCCGTCAGCATCGGGTTTAGTTATCGGCAAATCCTGGCTTTTTCCCGTCGGCGCTCAACACGACTCGGAGCGAACACTTCGGTGATGACCGTGGCCCTGCTGATCCTCTTCGGCGCCGCGAACTTTCTGGGCTACCGCCATCATAAGCGAGTAGACTTGACGGCCGAGAAACTCTACAGCCTCTCTGACCAGTCGCGTAAGATCGCCGCAGGACTCCAGAAGGATGTGAAGGTGATCAGGTTTCAGAATGAGGAGGATGAAGATCTTCGCGATCTGATGGCGGAATATCGTGACGTGAGCAAACGGATCAGCTACGAGCGTGTGGATCCTCAGGTCCGCATCGAAATGGCCAGGCAGTATAACG
>JACQTD010000334.1 GCA_016210985.1 Acidobacteriota bacterium | reverse complement strand
TTCTTGACCAGCTGCTGGGTGATGGTCGAGGTGCCGGCCAGTCGTTCCCCCGAGAGAAGACTGCGCAGGAGCGCTCGCACCAGTCCGAGATAGTCGACGCCGGTGTGCTGGAAAAAGCGCTTGTCTTCGATCGCGATGACCGCGTTAACCAGATTCGCCGGCAGTTGCGCGTAACCCACCTCATAGCGGAGCCCGCGTTCGGTGGTCCCGCTTGCGCCCCCCAACTGGCGGGTGATGGTCGCGATCAGTTCAGGCTCCAGCCGGCACTCGTCGACACGCCGCCGCGACCCCAGGTCCTCGATCGACTGGATGACCCTTCCGCCTTCGCCGAACTTCACGCGTACGCTGGGAAAGCGCGGGTTGACCTGCCCGTCGGAAAGCCGGGAGGGATGGATCTCCAAAGCATGGCCCGCAAGAAGGAATTGGCCTCTTCGATCGCCGGTCCCCTTGTTCGCCTCCGCGTAACTGGCGCGGCTCAAGTACTCGAGGACGCGATCGCGGGGCATCCGGAGACCCGGTCGAAGCAGCAGCGGCGCGGCGTAAAAGTTCGTGGGATTGATCTGGCCGTGCCCATCGGCAAGCCAGGCATCGAGGCGGCTGGAGGCTTCCGAATAGAAATAGGTGAAGGCCCCGATTCCCATGAGCGCCACCGAGAGGAGGAAAGCCAGCACCCAGGGATTGAAGAATACCCGACGCAGGATGCCGCGACGCGGGGTCAGTTGATGTTTCTGGGGCGCGCGGGCGGGCATTGATCCGGAGGATAGTTTGACTGAAGCAGCGCCCGATGCCATCAGACCGGCAACGGTGGAGATCCCTCCGGCTGAAGCCGTTTTCGTTGAATGAGCACTTTGAAGTGCTCGGTCAGGCTTCCCGGCACCAGCAGGTGTTTCAGCGACGCCGAACGGGCGGCCATCAAGGCGGGGTCGGTCTCGGCCATGACGCGCGCGACCCGGTCCCTCACGCCCGCCGACTCCAGAAATCCGCCCAACGTTTGCATCTGAACGGTCTCCAGGCCGGCCTCGTCACCCGCCTCGCTCAAGCTCGTGAAATCCACGTTATACGTCAGGTCCTGTTCGCCCACACGATGAAATGGATCGTCATAGAGTTGATGGCGATAGAAACCCCGTAGCGACCCCTCCCCACTTGAACGGGACCAAAGCCCCTCCCGCTCCGTACCATAGTCTATCGTCACGACCCAGCCGGCGGCTATCCGGGATCCCAGATCCCGCATCAGCTTACGGGTTCGGGTGGAGATCTCAAGCACGGTTCCCTCCGGAAGCGGGTCGGCCGCGGCCCGCAATTCGGAATCAAGAGATGCCCCGGGTTCTCCTTCGATCCAGGCCAGTTCACCGTCGCGAAGGTCTACGAAGAGCTCCCGCCACCCGGTTCCGCGTCGAACAACGCGGTGGCAGGGCAGCGCGTCGAACAACTCATTGGAAAAAACGACGCCATGGAAAGAGCCCGGCGCCCACTCCTCCAGCCTACGCCAGGCCACGTTCGATCTCCCCGCGAGGATTTCGCGCTGAGCGTTGCGCAGAACCGGACTGATCTCATCAATCCAGTATCGGATGTGGCGGTTCAAATCCGGATGCCTCCGATCCATCGCTTTGACGATCTCCCTCGCCAGCAGTCCCGAGCCCGCTCCGAGTTCGAGCACACCCACGGAAGCGGTCCAGGTTCCGCGTTCCAGCAATGAGGCAAAGTGATCCGCCAGGATCTCGCCAAACAAAGGATCCAGGTGCGCGATCGTGTGAAAGTCCCCGCGACTGCCGAATCCAGGCCCGCTTGCGTAGTATCCGCACTCGGGATGATAGAGCGCGATGTCCATGAAGGTTTCGAATGAAATCGCGCCCTGTTCTCGAATGGCGCTGCGAACGCTCACTTCCGCCAAGGTCATAACGCTAATCGCAAAAAACCCACACCCCGGTCACCGGGGCGTGGGTTCCGGTTATTGAGGAAAACGGGGGCTGAACTCAGGCAACGGAAGGCTGGGGGGCTTCCCTGCGCTCCACCGGTCCCGGCCCGAAAATATAACGGCTGGGATGCTCCCGCATGATCTTGTCCTGAAGGCGCATGAGCCCGTAAAGCAAAGCTTCCGGCCGCGGCGGGCAACCCGGTATGTAAACATCGACCGGGACTACGCGGTCGACGCCCTGCAGCGTGGAGTAAGTCTCGAAGGGTCCGCCGACACTGGCGCAAGCGCCCATGGCGATGCACCACTTGGGTTCGGGCATCTGATCGAAGACGCGACGGACGATCGGCGCCATCTTCAACGTCACGGTTCCGGCCACGATCATCAGGTCCGATTGGCGGGGGCTCGGACGAAACACGCCGGCGCCGAACCGGTCGATATCGAAACGCGAAGCCCCGGTCGCCATCATCTCGATCGCACAGCAGGCCAGACCGAAGGTCATCGGCCAGATGGCCGACTTGCGCCCCCAGTTGAGCACGAAATCGACCGTCGTAGTAAGGAAGTTGCCGGAACCCTCCTCCGTCATGTCCACTCCAGGGCGCCCTTGCGCCAGGCATAATAATAACCGACCACCAGGATGGCGATGAAAATCAGAATTTCAATCAATCCAAAGATCGCCAGTTGGTCATAAACCACCGCCCACGGGAAGAGGAATATCGTCTCCACATCGAAGATCAGGAACAGCATCGCGACCATATAATAACGAACTGAAAAACGCTCGCGCGCGTCGCCCACCGGTTCGATGCCGCATTCGTAGGGCAGCAACTTGGCGGCCTCCGGCTTCGACGGCCGGATCAGCTTCCCGACGAACAAGCCCGCCGCCGGTATGATCATCGCAATGGTCAACACCACGATGATCGGCAGGTAGCCGTAAATCGGATTGACTTCAAGAAATAGCGCTGTCGGGATTCCCATCATTCATGCCGCGGATCGACGACCCGAGTCTCATGCTACTTTGGGCCCTTCTCCGCTGTCAAGATTCTCTACCTTCTCTAACTTCCTTCCTACCTTCCCTACCTTCCCCATCTTGGGGAGCTTCCTCTCCTTCGTCGCATGCCCGCCGCGGACACCGTTAAGTCAGCCGCCGGATTGCTGAAAATCGCCTTCACCCTTATAGTTTTCGTATTCGCACTGCGAACTCAGATGTGAGAAGGTAGCGGGCCAATTTCAGCTCCCGTCCGGCTCAGCCGGAGGCTAGGGGTATCAAATCCTGACGGATATGGACGAGTCCACCCGCATCAAGCCCGAACGGCACCTGACGCGCCAGGCCTTCGACCAGCTCCTGGCCGGTCTCGCGTCGGACCGAAACCGCGCCGGAGAGGAATACGAATCGATTCGCCGTAAACTGGTGCGATTCTTTGAATGCCGCGGCTGTCTCTTCTCCGAAGATTACACGGACGAAACCATTAATCGGGTGGCGCGCAAAATCGCGGAGGGCGAAGTCCTCCATCATCCGTCGAGCTACTTTTACGGCGTTGCCCGGCGGGTCCTCCCAGAGAGCCTGAGGGTTCAGGCTCACGACCGGGCACTTTCCGAGGCCGTTAGGAATTCGCCATCGCCCGGCGAGGCGGCCGACACCGGCCGGCTTCGATGCCTTCGGCGATGTATGGAGACGCTCGCGGAAGAGAACCGGACATTGCTCATCAGATACTACGAGGGAGAAAAACGGGTCAAGATTGAAAACCGCCGCAAACTGGCGGCGCGATCCGGGTCGCCGCTCAATGCCTTGAGGATTCGCGCCTGCCGGATCCGGAAGGACGTGCGCGCTTGCGTCGAGGGGTGCCTCCAGAGCGGGAACTGAAATACTTATGCGAATTCTGCCACTCATGGCGTCAGGGAAAGTGATGATCACCAGTCATGGACCACACCGAGGACGATGACAGGCGGCTGATCCGCTACCTGCTCGGGCTCCTGCCCGAGGAGGAACTGGAACAGGTTGAGGAACGCCTTTTCGCCGACGACGAGTTCGCGGAGCGGATCGCCGCGGTCGAGATGGACCTCATCGACGAATATTTGCGTGGCGAGCTGCTTCCGGCGGATCTTGAACCCTTTGAGCGCCGTTTGCTCGCGAGGCCGGGAAGCCGCGAACGTGTCGCTCACGCCCGGCAGGAGTTGAGGGCGTTCGCTGAACTGGCTAGGGAGGTGCAGGGCGGGGCGTCGGGGGACCGGAGAGGGAGATCGAATCCTCCAAGGCGGTGGCTTGGCGGAGCCGTCCTGAGATACGCCTACGCCGCGACCGCGCTGATCGCCCTGGCGGCGGGCGCTTGGCTGGCCCTGGACCGGTGGCGCTTGCAGGATCGGCTTGCCCGGCTCGAAGCCGAGCGGCAAGGATGGCAGCAATCCGAGCGCAGGTTGCGGCAGGAGCTGACCGAGCAGTGGGATCGGGAGAGGAAGCTGGCTGATGAACTTCAACTTGAACAGCGCAAGCGAACGGAGTTGGAGCTCGATCAGGCGGCCACGCCATCTTCCGGGCCGAAGTTCCCCTCCTTCGTCCTTCCGGGCGTCACCCGCGATCCGGCCGCGGCGAAGGTACTCGTCCTTCCACGCACCTTGAAAACCGTCCACTTGGTGATTGATCTCGAGCCTCAGGATGATCACCAGAGGTACTTTGCCGCGCTGGCTTCGGCGTCATCCCCGCTTTCACCTGCATTTCACTCCGACCTCGAGTTCCTGGTTGAACCTGGTGGAGCGATGGTTTCGCGACATCACCGAAAAGCGTTTGCGCCGGGGAACCTTCCGCAACGAGCCCAGTTTGATCCGTGCCATCCAAGGATATATCAGCGCACACAACCAACAGCCTCAAGTCTTCGTTTGGAGCGCCTCGGCTGAGAGCATCATGAAGAAGATCTCCAATTGTAAAGAAGCGTTGGAGGCACTACACTAGCTGACGGAAGCGATGCAGCCCTGGCGCTGCTGGCCACCGCCAATTTCATTGCTAAATTCGGCTCGCCCAGCCCGTTCGGCCAAGCGACTTTTCTCGATTCGATCATGTTTGATAATGGCGACAATGTGGGCATCGGGACGATCAATCCGGGTTTCAGATTGGATGTGGCTGGCGTTATCCGTGCCAGCAATGTTTCTCCATCTGATGAGAGACTGAAGACCAATATCAACTTGTTGATCAATGTGCTGGAGAAGCTGGAGCAGCTTCGTGGGGTCTCATTCCAGTGGAATGAAGCCGCTCAAGCCCTGGGCCATGCATCCGGACAGAGCGACATCGGTGTCATCGCTCAAGAAGTCGAGACCGTCTTTCCCGAACTGGTTTATACATCGAATACAGACGGGTACAAAGCGGTTGATTATAG
>JACQTD010000331.1 GCA_016210985.1 Acidobacteriota bacterium | reverse complement strand
GTATCAGGCTCCGGGCGGGTGATTGCGTTCGGCTCGAAGCTGGAGACCATCCCAGCAAACGAAGAACGCGAACGCTCCGGTGATGGCCCGCTCTCTCGTGTGGATACGACTGAGACGAATAGAGCATTGAATCCTGGTGAGGAGTCTTCCCTTCCTGGCAAGGTCCAACAAGGCGGATCAGTCACGGGTTCCGGACAAGCCGGCGTCATCCCTGTGTGGACGGGCCCAACGGCACTCGGGAGTTCGCAGGTTGTCCAGCAAGGCGAAAGCGTTGCCATCGGCGGATTCTTCGACTCGTCTGCACGGTTTCAGGTTAGTACGTCCAGCCAGTTCGCGGCTATCACGGCCCTTAACTCAGGGAATGGTGTCGGAATCAGCGGCCGGTCGCAGAGTCTGACCGGTGTAGCTGGCACAAGTGAAAGCGGGACGGGCGTGGTGGGAAACAGCAGGTCGGGCCGAGGCGTTCAGGGTAATAGCGATATGCTCATCGGAGTGTTTGGTGAGAGTAACAGCGGCGCTGGTGTCGGTGGCCGGAGTATGAGCGGAAACGGTGTGCAGGGAGAGAGCCAGAGCGCCCGGGGGGTGGCCGGCAAGAGCGCCAGTGGAGAAGGCGTACTGGGTGAAAGCACGAGCAGCATTGGCGTTCAAGGCCGCAGTCAAAGTGATGTCGGCGTTGCCGGGGCAAGCAACGGAGACGCAGGCGTCGAGGGCACAGGCAGTCCCGGTGTCAGGGGTGAGGGCACCGGTGGAGCCGGGGTGGAAGGGAGTGGCAATCCCGGAGTCAAAGGAGAAGGTACCGGTGGTCCCGGCGTCGAAGGCTCCGGAAACCCTGGCCTCAAGGGCACAGGAAGTGGCGGCGCAGGCGTCGAAGGCTCTGGGAATCCCGGCATCAAGGGGACGGGCAGCGGGGGCGCAGGCGTCGAAGGCTCCGGGAATCCCGGCCTCAAGGGCACAAGCACCAGTGGTGCCGGCGTCGAAGGCAGCGGTAATCCCGGGGTTAAAGGCACCAGCGCAGCTGGCCCGGGGGTGACTGGCGAGAGCCAGAACGGGGATGGCGTATTCGGGAACAGCACTGGAGGGCGGGGCCTCCACGGCCGCAGCAGCAGCGGTGCAGGCGTTCTGGGAGAGAGCATGAGCGCCGCCGGCGTGATCGGCCAGAGTAACAGCGCGCAAGGCGTATTGGCGATCAGCAACTCGGGGCAGGCCATCGAGGGATCGAGCGAAAGCGGGACTGGGATTAAGGGAAAAAGCAGCAGTGGCGCCGGGGTGTGGGGGGAAAGTGTCAGCAACAATGGAGTTGTTGGCTATTCCCAGAGCAACTCAGCTGTGCGGGGGGAGAGCCAGAGCGGCACGGGTGTGGTAGGTATAAGTATGAGTGGCGGCGGTGTTCAGGGACAAAGCGAAAGCAAACCGGGAGTGACCGGCTTAAGCACCAATGGCCCGGGTGTCCAGGGCGAAAGCACGGGTAGCATAGGTGTATTTGGCAAAGGTACGAAGGATTCGGGTGTGTGGGGCGAAAGTACAGAAGACGCCGGGGTCTATGGAGAAAGCGACACCAAATATGGGGTCCAGGGTGTCAGCGATGCCTATGTGGGCGTCACCGGCAACTCGATGACCGGGTGGGGCGTACAGGGCGTCAGCGATTCCGAGATCGGTGTCAACGGTTTCAGCAAGACCAGCAGAGGCGTCCAAGGGCAGAGCGATTCGGGAACCGGCGTTGCCGGCCTCAGCGAAAAGGAGGTCGGCGTTGCGGGTTTCAGCACCGACAGTTACGGTGTGCAGGGGGTCAGTGAGCACAACCGGGGTGTGGTGGGCTTCGGCAAGGAATTCGCCGGGGTCCAGGGGCAGAGCGTTACCAGTGTTGGAGTCGTGGGAATTAGCGAGAAAAACCGGGGCGTGGAGGGACTGGGAGCGACCGTCGGCGTGGCCGGATTGAGCGAAGAGGGCGAGGGTGTGGGCGCCGTCACTCGAACGGGTATCGGATTGTTCGCCGGAGCCGAAGACACCGAACGGGGCAGGGCCGCCAATTTTAACGGGCACATCGTAGTGGCCGGCCTGATTCTCGGAGGCGTCAAGGCCTTCCGTATCGATCACCCGCTCGATCCGGCGAACCGTTATCTCAATCACATCTCGGTGGAATCGCCGGAAATGAAGAACCTCTATGATGGTGTGGTTATGCTAGACGGCCAAGGCGAAGCCGTCGTGCAACTGCCTGAATGGTTCGAGGCACTCAATCAGGACTTTCGGTACCAATTGACGTGTGTCGGAGGATTCGCTCCCGTCTACGTGGCTGAGAAGATGCGGGGCAACCGGTTCAAAATCGCCGGCGGCGCGCCTGGACTGGAAATCTCGTGGCAGGTGACGGCTGTCCGGCACGATGCTTTCGCACTCGCCCATCCCATCCCCGTGGAGGAGGACAAAGCTGAAGGCGAGCGGGGTTACTATCTCTATCCTCGCATATTCGGCCGACCGGTGAAGGATGGGATTCTCTGGCGCGGCCATCAGGCTATAGTCGCACCCTGGGAGCAATCTCCCCTCGATCGAGGAACCGCACCCGCTTCCCCCCGCCTCACGGAAGCCAAAGCGATCAAGCCGTTGAGATGACAACCGGGCTATCGAGTATCGACGGAGAATCCCGAGCTTATCTTAGCCAGGCAAGACAGGATCGCGGGTTCGACAGAGTGCTCCACGGTCCGAAAGTCCATGACCAACCGGTGGTCTTCAATCCGGCAAAGGATCGGCGGCTCATGGGCTCGCAGCCGGCGCTCCAGTTCTTGAGCCGAGCACTCGGGATGCCGGACCGCTATTAAGACCGTAGCCAACCTGGTATCGGGCGCCGATCCGCCACCGATGGCTGAAAAGCCATTGACAAGTTCGAGCTCCATTGAGCTGCCCAAGGCCCGCCTTGCCCGTTTGACAAAAGATCGGGCCCGATGTCTGATTCCTTCCACCGGCGAGGCGATCATACGAAGCACCGGCAGCTGCGTACGCTCAAGGCCCTGACGGTAAATCCCGAGCGTGGCCTGGAGACCGGACAGTGTAAGTTTGTCAGGACGAACGACTCGCATCCAGGGATTGCGTCGAATGCGATCCACCAAATCGCCGCGGCCGGAGATGATCCCGGCCTGCGGGCCTCCGAGCAACTTATCGCCGCTGAAGGCGCAGAGATCGACACCCGCTTCGATGCTGCAGCGGACGAGTGGCTCTTCGGGAAGGTTCCACTCCCTGAGATCAACGAAAGCGCCGCTGCCCAGGTCTTCGAAGACCGGCAGACCGCGCTCATGCCCAAGTTCCGCGAGGGCCCGCAGCCCGGGGCGTTCTGAGAATCCGATCATCTTGAAGTTGCTCGGGTGAACCCGGAGTATCAGCCTTGTCCGGTCATTGATCGCCGCCTGATAGTCCGATAGGCGCGTGCGATTGGTCGTACCCACTTCGCGCAACAGCGCGCCCGCCTTAACCATGATATCGGGGATCCGAAATGATCCGCCGATCTCGATCAGTTCCCCGCGCGAAATGACCACTTCGCCGCCGTCCGCCAGGGTATTCAGAACGAGGAGCACCGCCGCGGCATTGTTGTTGACCACCACGGAAGCTTCGCAGCCCAGAAGATCCCGTAGAAGGTACTCGCAGTGACTATCCCGGGCGCCTCGACCGCCCCGGACCAGATCGTATTCGAGATTCGAGTAGCCCCGCGCCACCGCGGCGATGGATTCGACTACGACTTCGGCCAGCGGCGCCCTGCCCAGATTGGTATGAAGGATCACTCCGGTGGCGTTGATCACGCCCCGGAGGGAGGGCCGATTCATCGTATCCCATTGTTGCTGAAAATAGCGGTCGAAACGGGACAACAACTCTTCCCGGGAAGTGACGCCGCATCCCTGGCGAAGCGCCTCCCGAACGGCCTCGGCCGCCGCGCGGACGGCCTCAAGGACGACCGGGCGGGCGGCCTCCTTCAGCCTTGCGGTGACCGAGGCGCGCCGCATCAGGGCATCCACCGAAGGAATATCCCGCAAGCCGGCCGTGTCCAGTGTCGAATCGAGCTCCATCGCTATCCGCCGGATTCTCCCATTCGCTCGACCTGAAGACGGACTTTGAATGCTCCGTTGTTATTCTCCAGCGAACCCTCATTCAACATCAGGAACAGTCTTCCATTCCGTTGGGAGACGAACTCCTTGCCGGTACCCACGAAGAAAAACTCGTCGTTATCGTCCCCGATCACGCCGATCAAGCCCCCGGTGGCCTCGTTCTCAATCAACTTATCCGGGTCCTTGAGATCGGTCCCCTCGGGCCCGGTGGTTCGGCCGCCGGCAAGCGTAACGCGTCCTGACGCGGTGATTTTTACCCGCTGGCCGCGTTTAAGGTCGACACCGGTGTCGACCCAGACTTCCCGGGCGGAGACGTCGAAACTGAATTCCTTCGTTTTAGTTTCATCCGGCGGGGCCTCACTCTGCGAGGAGGGGGCTGTGGGCGTACCCGGCTCCGGTTTCGGGACCGTAGGAGCGGCTGGCTCGGGAACCGTGATTTCCTCGGGTGTAATGATCTTCGTCTCGCCCGATGGCGCGCTCTCGTCCCCGAAGTCGATGCCGGCGACATCGCTGAGGAGGATCAGGGCACGACTCTGGGTTCCGTCGAGAACCACCGTGAACTCCTTTCCGTCGAACTTCAAGACTTTACCTTTAATTGTGGACCCGCTCTTGAGCCGAATGTTATCGGCTCGCGCCACTGCCGGAAGAATCAAGCTCAGAAGCACCAAGGCCAGTATCCGTTTAACCGTCATATCTCAGGTCTATCCTCGTCCAAAGCAATGTTCAAACAGGCTTGAGCATAACAGACACGAATCGGCGCCAGCAATTCAGTCCCCGGGAACGCCAATCTCCTGATTGGCGTCGGCTGACGCGCCAATCGGGAGATTGGCGTTCCCGGGCTTCCTCAGAGAAAGAATCCCCGGATTGCGTTGAGACCGAGCGACCAGAATGCAAGAAAGGCCAGAATGCTCAGGATTTCCATAGACCGCTGGGCTTTCGGACCGACCGTGATCCCCCAGGTGTAACAGAAGTCCCAGATCCCGTTGGCCAGATGGAACGCCACACCAGTGACGCCCAGCAGGTAAACTCCCAGCGTCAACGGCTCGTGCAGGCCTTCTACCATGTGGTGATAATTGAGCACTTCGCCTTTCAGCTGCGGTTCCCACTTGGTTTTGTAAACATGAGCTGGAATGAAGAGGAGTAGCCCGATACCCGTGAGGCGTTGGAGCATATACTTGAGATTCCGGAACCATGGGTAATGGAGATTGTTCATCCGGCCGCGCTTGATGATGACCAGACCGTAGGTCGCATGCGTCAGCATCGGCAGGTAGACGAAGACCCAAGCGAGGATCGGGTAGTAGGGGATGTCGTGGCTTGAGGCGAGATAGGCATCATAGGAGGCCTGGCCCTGCAGCGAGTGGGAGTTGTTGTAGAGATGGAGCACAACGTACACACCGATCGGCATGATGCCGAGCAGCGAGAAGAGGCGCTTCCAAAAGAAACTTGAGGGTAGCCGGCGCGCTACCGGCGAAGACACGCTCACCGGGTCGTGTACGGTTCTTTCCGGCTGCGCGGCCACAGGGATGTCGGTTATTGGGGCACGGGCCGGCCCATGGAAGCGTAGATGGATTCGATCAGATTCTTACCCTCCAAGGCTTCCTTCTGTTCGGGATCTAACTTCAGGGCAAGACGGTAGTACTTCAACGCTTTTCGATATTTCTCATTTGGCGGCAGGTCCGACTTGTACGTGAGGTCATTGCCGAAAGCGACCGAGGCCGAAATCAGCTCAGCCTTAAGCTCCTTGTTGGACTCGTCGGCCGCATAAGCCTTCTCGAGGAGACTGATGCCTTCTTCGTATTTTCTATCCTTGATCAGCGAGGCGGCTTCAGGTGGCACTCCACCGCCCGTTTTCTGGCAGGCGGCGGCGGGAACCAG
>JACQTD010000329.1 GCA_016210985.1 Acidobacteriota bacterium | reverse complement strand
CCCATGACGAGGTCGGTGTTGGCGGCGTTCACGATGGCATCCAGGTCGGGTTGCTCCGTGATGTCGCCCTGCCGGATCTCGAACCTCATCTATTCGTCAGCACTCCCGGGAGGCAGCTTCTAACATTTTGCGTGGGCTTTCAAGCCCCTTCACCTGCGGGTAGGAGGTCTGGTAGCTGAAACCGACCATCCTCCTCAATGGGTCCTCGTGATTGAAGGCGCATCGTCGGTCAGGGAGAATCGGCGGCACTATCCCTGAGCTTGGTGAAACCGGAAATCTCCAGATGGCCGAGCCCGGTGGCGAAGCATGGAAGCCAGCAGTCCGCAGGCACCCGCGGCGGCCATCGTGCCCCATTGCGTCGTCGAAAGGCCCAGAAAGAGTATTTCGGAGGTTCCGCCGATTCTAAAGAACTCCAGCACAAACCGCTCTAAGAAATAGAGGAGCAGGCAAAAGGCGGTTACTCCGCCGGAAACGGTCACGAGATGGAAGGAACGAATCAGGGGAGGCAGCACCAAAAGGATAAGAAGACTGATTGCAACCTCATAGAGCTGGGAGGGATGGCTCGGGACGGTGAATGGTTGAAGCGGGTTTGACGTGGGGAAGGAGACTCCCCACGGCGTCTCCGTTGGTCCCCCATAACAACAGCCGGCGAGGAAACAACCCGTTCGCATCACCGCGCTGGCGACAAATATCGAAGGGGCGGCGGAGTCGGCCAAGCGCGTCAGGGGCAGGTGGTGGATGGCGCCCGCGATCCAGATCGCGACCAGCGTCCCGCCGACTGCGCCGAATGAGGTGTGCCCGGAGCGCCAGCCCGCAGCCGTGAAGAAATAGTGCCTCCAGTCCCCCAGGTTGCCCGGCGCTGACAGGCCGAAGACGACGTGGGTACCGACGATCGCCAGCGGCAGCGAAAGCAGCAGCGTGTCCGCGATGGCCCAAGCCGACACTTGCGCCTTCCTGGCTCTGAGGCCGAAGAGCAGGCCCGAGAGTCCCCAAGCCAGGACATAGAGGGACCAGTAGGCGCTCATTTGCCAGCCGTGAAAGGGGGCGGGAAGGCTCACTTACACTCGTAAGAAATCGAGATGTCTTCCTTCCGCTTATTCGCCTTCGCCCGCAATTCACCCGATATCTTGTCGATCGTCTGACTCGCCCCTACGTCGATCCCGTATTCATCGCTGGCTTTCCCTGCTTTCACGTTGACGCTGGGCTTTGAGCCTTTCGGACAGCAAAGGCAGATACCCGGAATGTCAACTGTGTTTCCGCAACCGTCGACGGAGGTCGCGTCGATATCGATGAAGGTCCCTTCCTGCATAGCGCAAACCAGGACCTGGATCTCCGGGCAATGCGCGGAGGGCTCGGTGACCAGTCCGAAGGCGGTCCTGATGAAGTTGACGATGACACCGGTCAGGTTGCCATCCCCCAGCCGCAGCCCGTAGACCCAGAAGGCCACATTTCTCATGCCCGCCGGGTTGGCCTCGTCGATCTCGAAAGAAACAGGAAGCGTAAAGACGACCGAGCCCACGCCCAGGTCGGCGGTTACGTCCGTAGAGTCGTCCTGGGGGAATACACTGGCGCGCCGTATGGTGGCGGTAGAGACCAGCATGTAGAGCCCGCCTCGGGAGATCTGACCTTCGGCGATGTGGGGATTGAGCTGAACGACGTTCAGATCTCCAGCACGCTCCCACAACCCCGTCATCTCGTTGAATCGCAGCAGGGGTAACGCAACACCCATGGCCTCGCTGGGCAGGACCATCGGCACCCGGAGCGTCGCCGTTCTATTAGCAGGGAGTTCCACGAACGCGACTCCTAAGGGAATGGGCTTGGGAGGAGGATCGCCCGGGCGGACCGTGGGGAGCTCGGGGGAGCGCGGCCGCTTCGGGCTGTTCAAGATCGGCATTTCATCCGGGGGCGGTGGCGTCCCCGGGTGGGCGCCGAAACCGGTCAAGCTCGCCGCAATGCCAATGCCGCCGACGGCAATCCGGAGCTGATAGTCGTTGTGTGAGATCGTTCCACCGAGGGGAGGAACAGGTGTTGCGGGTTGTCTAGGTACCATGTAAATAGGAGGGATATGAACCGACGTCGTGCCATTCGTCGCGGCGTAGGCGCTGAAGACGGTACCTGACGGCACATAGTTGTTCCGCGTCGCGATCGCTATCCTCTCCCCAAGCGACAGTCTGCCGACGTTGTATTGCCCGGTGCGTCCAGTGGTGAATGCGGCGTTGCCGATCATGACGCGGGCGTCCTGAATTGGAGTTCCAGTGAGCGCATCAAGAACAAATCCGAAGCCCTCCACATCGGCTTGGGCCGGATCCGTCCGTTCTGCCGCAGGGCCAAGCGCCCCGGTTAAGTTGATGATGAGATAGGCACAGGCAAGAAGGAGGGGAATGCGGAGACCCCACATTACGGAGATCTCGCCCCTGAATCCTGCTCGTCGTCCAGCGTTCGATGCCTTCATACTCTCCCCCCTCTCTGTCCAACGCCGGTCGGGGTCCTGCCTGACCGGTGAGATTAGTCTGGAGCACGGCCTGTCGGCTCTCTTCTTTGGAATGCAATGGTGAACGGCGCGGCGCGCCGCAGCAAGCTACCTAGTTGAACGAACTGTTCGGTCGACCCATCCTGATCTCCGGGCTCCGGATTCTGGGGACGCCGACCGGCCAACTCCGTGCGCGATCCCTCGATGTCGTGACGGCAGACGCGGCCGGCTTCGGAGGTCCGGATCATGCGATAGGAACGGCTGGATTATGGCACAGGTTTTCGTTTTTGGGAAAAGGCTACGTCGCCTCGTGCCAGGCTCTATCCGTGCCCGTTGACAGACAGGCTAGCGTCTCTTAAATTATCGCCTGGCTTATGAAGAATCATTTACTCATCGCAGAACGGGTATGATCCTCGGCGAGCGCTGCGCTCGCCCCCTCCCTTAGCACGACCCGAACTGACCGCTTCGCCGGCAGGCCGATCGTCTGTATTCGATCGGATTCACCAGCTGAACGGTCGACTGGACGAGAGCGCGTTTGTGACTCTCGCCGCAATGATGCGCGAAGTCCGCAACCGAGGCGGTATGGGCTCGGCGGCCGCGCGTGTAAACGATACGGAGAGGAAGAGAAGATGATGCCCGTGGAGTTGGAAGCATTAGGATGGAGCGCATTCTTTGATTCGCAGATCACACCCGCTGAGCGGAAATCGCTCACTCCGGCCCGTGTAGCCGTGGAATTCAAGGCAACCTACCGCCTCCTTGCCGAGTGTGGGGAACTACAGGCGGACCTTGCAGGGAGGCTGCGTCGCCTGGCGCAAGGACGTCACGAACTACCCGCGGTAGGTGACTGGGTACTCGCCGATTGCAGGGAGAACGAACGACAGGCCACGATTCATCGCGTGCTCGAACGTAGGAGCAAGGTATCGCGAAAGGCTGCAGGAGCAAGGACCGAGGAACAGATCGTGGCCTCGAACATCGACACGATTTTCATCGTGGGGGCGTTGACTCGAGAATTCAATCTCCGGCGGATCGAGCGCTACCTGATGATGGTCTGGGGAAGCGGCGCGATGCCGGTCGTCCTCCTGAACAAGGCCGATCTGAACCCGCATCCCGAAGCGCTTTACGACGGACTCCGTTCCGTGGCGCCGGGCGTCCCGGTACATGTGATGAGCGCACTGACCGGCACCGGCCTGTCCGAGCTGGCAACCTACCTCAAACCCGCAATCACCGCCGCGTTTGTGGGTTCGTCGGGAGTGGGGAAGTCCACCGTGTTGAATCAACTGATGGCAAGGGAGGTCCAACGTGTCCACTCGGTCCGTGCCGATGATGACCGGGGCCGGCACACTACCAGTTCACGGCAACTTTTCCTGCTGCCCGAGGGCGGAATCGTCATTGACACCCCGGGGATGAGGGAACTGCAGGTCTGGGATCCGGGAAGCGGGTTCGGCCGGACCTTCGAAGATATCGAAGAACTGGCCCGACACTGCCGGTTCCGCGACTGCCTCCATCATTCCGAGCCCGGTTGCGCAGTGGAACGGGCCGTGGGCGACGGTACACTGGAGCCGAACCGGGCGGAGAATTATCGAAAACTTCAAAAGGAGGCGAAGTACCTCGAGCGAAAGCAGGATGCGCTGGCTCAAATCACCGAAAAGAAGAAATGGAAGAAAATTCACAAGGCATTAAGAAAGTAAGGTCGGAGGCCGGTACCCGGACCGAGCGCTAATTGATGCCGGTCTGGTCCGGTGGAAACCATCCCGATCTCGCACTCGACGAGCTCCGAAAGGCGTTCAACATATGCTCGAGCGCCCGCGGGGAGTTCTTCATATTGTGAAATACCCGCCGTGGAGGAGACCCATCCGGGATGACTTTCATAGATGGGGTGGCAGGCCGCCAGCTCGCGGATCTCGAAGGGAAACCGCTCGATGCGCCGGCCGCGGAGTTCATAGGAGGTGCAGATCTTGATCTGATCGAGACCATCCAGCACGTCCAGCTTCATCAGCGCGAGCGACGAGAACCCGTTGATCTCGACCGCGTAGCGGAGGGCCACCGCGTCAAACCAGCCGCATCGCCTGGGTCGGCCGGTGGAAGCGCCGTATTCCCCTCCACGCCCGCGCAGCAGCTCGCCGGTCGGGTCCGACAGCTCGGTAGGAAACGGGCCCTCGCCCACCCGCGTGGCATAGGCCTTCAACACGCCGATGGCGTTTCCCAGACGGGAGGGCGGCACCCCGGTCCCCACGCTGGCGCCCGCCGCCACGGCGCTGGAGGACGTGACAAAGGGATAGGTACCGTGATCCAGATCGAGGAGCGTTCCCTGGGCCCCTTCGAAGAGCACGCGCTTCCCCTGCCCGATTGCCCGGTTGAGGTAGGCCCCGGCGTCTTCGATGTGGGAGACAATCTTTTCGCCCAGAACCAGCGTCTCATGAAAGACCGCTTCCGGAGAAAAGGTCGGCTCACCATTGGCCTCGAGCAGCAGATTGACCATGGCCACATTGTGATGGATCCGGTCGCGAAGGGCTTCGGGGTATTGGAGGTCGCCGGCGCGGATTCCCCGCCGGCCGACTTTGTCCTCATAGGCCGGACCGATCCCCCGCATGGTCGTGCCGACCTTGCGGTCCCCGCGCAGCCGCTCGCTGACGGCCTCCATGGCGCGGTGGTAGGGAAGGATCAGGTGCGCGCGATCACTGATTCTGAGCCGCTCGGGCGTGATGTCCACCTGGTGCCGGTGGAGCTCTTCGAGTTCGGACAGAAAGGCCTGCGGGTCGACGACAACCCCGTTGCCGATCACGCAGGTCACTCCCGGGTGGAGGATCCCGGAGGGAATAAGGTGCAGGACGAACCGCTTCTCGCCGATCCATACCGTATGACCGGCGTTGTGACCTCCCTGATAGCGGGCTACGATATCAAACCCGGCGCACAGGAGATCTACGATCTTGCCTTTGCCCTCATCGCCCCACTGGGCTCCAACCACTACCAGGTTGTTCGACATGGGTTGCCGGGCGTCACCCGAGATGAGGTCCGATGGCGCTGAGGATGTTCTCCTTGGAGGTCACGCCCACGATTCGTTCCTTCTCCTGTCCCTCCTTGTACAGGATCAGCGTCGGGATACCCTTGATGCTGTAACGCGCGGCGGTCGAGGGATTGTCGTCGACATTGAGCTTGGCGACCTTCAGGCTGCCGGACTTGTCCGTGGCCACGGCTTCCACCGTCGGGGCCAGCATTTTGCAGGGCGCGCACCATACGGCCCAAAAATCGACCAGCACCGGTGTATTCGATGAGAGCACTTCACTTTCGAATGAAGCATCCGTCACTTCGATAACGTTGGCTGCCACGGTTTCCTCCTCCGCTATTGAGTTTACTCCCTGGATGGCCGGTGTCAAATCGTGACCGCCGACCGCAGTCGCGCATAGACGTCAAGATACTCGAGTGCGGACCGATCCCATGAGAAGTCCGCCGTCATGCCGTTTCGCATCAGGATTTCCCACAACGGCCGATCCGCGTAAACCAGGAGTGCCTCGTAGATCTTCTCGAGGAGACGGTTGGCCTCATAATCGAAGAACTTGAAGCCGTTCCCCTGCAGCGTGGAGCGGTCGAAGTCCTGAACGGTATCATCGAGCCCGCCGGTCGCACGAACGATCGGGACGGTGCCGTAGCGAAGACTGTACATCTGGTTCAGCCCGCAGGGCTCATATTTTGAAGGCATGAGAAACAGGTCCGCCCCCGCCTCAATTTTGTGCGCCAGCTCGTGGTTGAATCCGATGTACACGCCGACCCGGTCGGGATGCGCGTCGCGCAATGCCTGAAAGAAGGATTCGAGCCCCCGATCGCCGGAACCGAGCACGACGAAGTAGAGTCCGAGCTGCATCATCCGGCCGGCGATCTCGGAGATCAGGTCGAAACCCTTTTGATCAACCAGACGGGAGATACAGCCGACAATCGGCCAGGCGGCGTCGCCCGAAAGCTGGAAGTCGCGGAGCAGGTCCTGACGGCATGCTTCTTTCCCGGAGAGGTCCTCCGGCGAGTAATTCCGCGCCAGGAAAGGATCCCGCCGCGGGTCCCAGTCATCGTAGTCCACGCCATTCAGGATACCGACCAGGTCATGGTGGCGGCTGCGCAGGAGCCCGTCGAGGCGGCACCCATATTCCGGCGTCTGGATTTCCAGGGCGTACCTGCGGCTGACGGTGCTGACGGCGGTGGCGGCGATGATGCCCGCCTTCAGGGAACTGGCCGCGCCGTGGAACTCGATACCCGATACCGGGTCATAGACCTCACGACCTAAACCGAGCCTCGGCAGGAGGCTCGGATCGAACAATCCCTGATAAGCCAGATTGTGGATGGTGAAGAGGCTGCCCGTTCCTGCGAAGTATGGATCATTTCCCAGGTTCCTGTGGAGATACAAGGGCAGCAGGCCCGTCTGCCAGTCGTTCCCATGTACGATGTCAGGTTTGAAGCCGATCCGGCGAGTCAGTTCCAGGACGGCCCGAGAAAAAAAACCGAATCGCTCGGCATTGTCCCGATACTCGGTCCCGGAGGAATCACCATAGATTCCAGGTCTCACGAAGTATTCGGGCAGGTCGATGAAGTAGACCGGAAAACCGTGCTTATCGTCAGACCAGACCGAAGCGGATTTGGTTTCGAAGGCGAACGGAACCTCCAGACGGTCGAGCACCCGCTGGTGGTGAGGGATAGTGCCGTAGCGTGGGAGCACGGTCAGCACCTCCGCTCCCTTCCGCTGAAGGGCTTTGGGCAGGCTGCCGGCCACGTCGGCAAGTCCTCCGGTCTTGGCGTAGGGGGCGATTTCGGAAGCTGCGAATATGACTCTCATTCCAGCAAATCTTCAGCGTCAACCGGCGCGATGGCGGCCCCAGGGGAAACTCTCGTGCCTCGACAAAAGTTTGATATCGTAGGAGCACGGTACGGCCGGTGTCAACGCGTCACCTGCGAGAGGCCGATCTCCTGCTGGCTTTTCGGGGGAATCCGCGGAAGGCTCAGACGGTGGCCGCCCCCAACGGCGGCGAAGGGCTATTCCACACTCTGCATGGACGCCAGGAAGTCGGCATTGAGCTTTGTCTTGCTCAACTTATCGAGCAACAGCTCCATCGCCTCCACAGCCGATAACTGGCTCAACACCCGGCGGAGCACGAAAACCCGGTTCAAATCCTCGAGCGGCATCAACAGTTCTTCCTTGCGGGTTCCCGACCGGTTGATGTCGATGGCAGGAAAGGTTCGCTTGTCGACAAGCCGCCGGTCGAGGTGGATCTCCATGTTTCCCGTTCCCTTGAACTCCTCGAAGATGACGTCATCCATTCGGGATCCGGTATCGATGAGCGCGGTCGCGATGATCGTGAGGGATCCGCCTTCCTCGATGTTTCTCGCGGCGCCGAAGAATCGCTTGGGTCGCTGGAGCGCGTTGGCGTCGATACCGCCGGAGAGGATTTTACCCGAGGAGGGAACGGTGGCGTTATAGGCCCGTGCCAGCCGGGTGATGGAGTCGAGCAGGATGACGACATCCCGGCCATGCTCGACGAGCCGCTTGGCCTTTTCGATTACCATCTCCGCCACCTGCACGTGTCGCGCCGCCGGTTCGTCGAAGGTGGAGCTGATGACCTCGCCGTGCACGGAGCGCATCATGTCGGTCACCTCCTCCGGACGTTCGTCGATGAGCAGAACGATGAGGAAGACCTCGGGATGGTTCTTCGCGAGGGAGTTGGCGACATTCTGCAGCAACATCGTCTTGCCCGTGCGCGGCGGGGAGACGATCAGGCCGCGCTGGCCCTTTCCGATCGGGACCAGCAGGTCGAGCACACGCGCGGACAGGTTGTCCGCCGTCACTTCCATCCTTAGTCGTTCATTAGGATAGAGCGGCGTCAGATTGTCGAACAGGACCTTTTCCCGATGCTGCTCGGGAGACTCATAATTGATGGCTTCCACCTTGATGAGCGCAAAGTAGCGCTCACCCTCCTTAGGGGGCCGGATCTGGCCGGAGATGATATCCCCGGTATGAAGGTCGAATTTTCGAATTTGCGAGGGCGAGACGTAGATGTCATCCGGGCCGGGAAGGTAGTTATAGTCGGGACAGCGCAAAAATCCGAATCCGTCGGGCAGGCATTCGAGCACGCCCTCGGAGAAGATCAATCCGCTGCGCTCCGTCTGCGCCTGGAGGATCTTGAAGATCAGTTCCTGCTTGCGCATGCTGGTCGCGCCCGGGATCTCCAGTTCGCGGGCCAGTTGACTGAGCTTGGAGATGCTCATTTCCTTTAAGTCGGTAATCTCAAGCACCATATGCTTCTCCTCATGCTATGGAAATCGTTGGTTTCAGGAGCGCGTTGCGGATCTCTTCCAGCACCTCTTCTCTGCCGTCTCCCGTACGTGCCGAGAAGGCGAGCACCGTCAGGTCGCCGTACGCTCGCCGCAAACCGGCCAGCGCGGCCCTCCGCTGATTGCCGGAGAACTTGTCGCTTTTCGTCGCGACGACCGTGTGGGACACGCCAAGGGTTTTCAACCACGCCGAGAGCTGCAGATCGAGCGGTGTGGCCTCGCGCCGGATATCGACGATCATCAGAACCTGGCAGAGCGTCGTCCTGGCCTGGAAATAGCTGCTCGTCAGTTTTCTCCAAGACTGCCGGACGGGTTCGGGGACACGCGCGTAGCCGTAGCCGGGGAAATCGACGAGGTAAAACGACTCGTTGATCAGGTAGAAGTTCAATGATTGGGTTCTTCCCGGAGTTCTGCTGGTTCTCGCAAGATCGGGCTGCTGCATTAACTGATTAATTAAACAGGATTTACCGACGTTTGATCGCCCGACCAGGCCGATTTCCGGGAGACCACCCTTCGGAAACCCGGAAGTCGTGAAAGCGCTGGTTTGAAATCTTGCGCTTCGAACCTTCATAGCTTGATGACCTTGCCTGAATGGTCGCGCCGCCCCCCCCGTGTGACGGCCCAACCTGGGATGTCATCGCTGGAAGCCCCGGCGCGGGATCAAAGCCTTGCCACTACCGCGGGGGCTGTGCTTCGACCAAAAGCTTCAGCGACCCTTCGTTCGGATGTTCGTGCTTTCAAAACGGCCCGCAGAGCAGACGAATGGACACATTCTGGCGTGACAAGGGTAAAGTGGCCGTCCTCACTTGCCGATCTGGCTTGTGCTCTCGCTTCCCGGCCCGGTTTCCTGGGCCCAGACTGGATTCACGGCCGCCTGATCATCGCGCGACCCGATCGTTCCTTCCAAGGCGATCTGGAGAACTTCGTCCATCGATTCAATCAGCTCGATCCGCATCTCGGACCGGACGTCTTCCGGAATGTCGGGGAGGTCTTTCTCGTTTTCCTTCGGCAGGATCAGCGCGGTGATGCCCGCCCGGTGGGCGGCCAGCATCTTCTCCTTCAGTCCGCCGATTGGCAGCACACGGCCCCGCAAGGTGATCTCTCCGGTCATCGCCACGTCGCGTCGAACCGGAATGCGCGTGAGCGCGGAGACCATCGCGGTGGCGATGGTGATGCCGGCGGAGGGTCCGTCCTTCGGGATGGCGCCCTCCGGGATATGGACGTGAATGTCATAGTTCTTGTGAAAATCATTGGGCAGTCCAAACTCACTCGCCCGCGACCGCACGTAACTGATGGCGGCCTGTGCCGACTCCTGCATCACATCGCCGAGCTTTCCCGTCAACGTCAGCTTGCCGGATCCCGGCAACAGCGTGACCTCGATCTGGAGCACTTCGCCGCCCAGCTCCGTCCAGGCGAGACCGGTGGAGAGGCCGATTTCGCTCCGATCGTTGATGAGCGTGGGCCGGAACTTCTCCGGGCCGAGGTAATCGCGGACCACGTCGGAAATGATGCTGGCATGGTAGGTGTCGCGATCCGCGCTGCTCGAAATCAGCTTGCGCGCTACCTTTCTGCAGATGGATCCGAGTTCGCGTTCGAGGTTGCGGACGCCGGCTTCGTGGGTGTAGTAGCCGATCAGCCTGAGAATGGCGCCGTCCTCGAAGGCGATCTGATCCGGGGAGAGTCCGGAGGCCTTCATCTGCTTCTGTACCAGGTGCCGCTTGGCGATCTCCAGCTTTTCGCGTTCGGTATAACCGGGAATGCGGATGATCTCCAACCGGTCCTGCAGCGCCGGAGGTATCGTCTGCGCGATATTCGCGGTAGCGATGAACATGACCTGTGAAAGATTATATTCGACATCGAGGTAGTGATCCTGGAACATGTGGTTCTGCTCAGGATCCAGCACCTCCAGCAGCGCGGCTGATGGATCGCCTCGAAAGTCGACGCCGAGTTTGTCCAGCTCATCGAGCATGAGCAGGGGATTGATGGTCCCCGCCTTCCGCATCATTTGAATAATCTGACCGGGAAGCGCGCCGATATAGGTGCGCCGGTGCCCGCGGATCTCCGCCTCATCCCGCACGCCGCCCAGGGAAAGCCGCACGAATTTTCGACCCGTGGCCTTGGCGATCGACCGGCCCAGACTCGTCTTCCCCACGCCCGGGGGCCCGATGAAACAGAGGATGGAGCCCCGTGGAATCTCCACCAGCTGCCGCACGGCGAGGTATTCCAGGATCCGTTCCTTGACCTTCTCCAGCCCCCAGTGGTCGGCCTGGAGAACCTCCTCGGCCAACTTCAGGTCGCGGATCTCATCGGACGCATCTGT
>JACQTD010000328.1 GCA_016210985.1 Acidobacteriota bacterium | reverse complement strand
GGATGAAGGCGAGCGGTTCACGATCCCGGCCCTGTTCACACTTCCGATCACCGGAGTCTCACTGCCAAGATCGATCGGACTTGCGCTGAAGTCCTTCGTCGACCAGAACGCCGCCGCCGGCATCCCCACTATCGTTGGATTGAGCTCGGCAAACAGCGGTCTAGTTTTTGATACCGTTCCGCAACTCATCGCCGATTTCAGTTCTCGGGGCCCCACGAACGACTTCCTCATCAAACCCGACCTCCTAGCTCCCGGGACCGGCAGTTACGCCGCGGCCGAATCGCAGGATCCTCGGGGAGAGAATCGGTTCCCGTCGCCCGACCCTCCGACCCTCACCGCGCCGTTGTATGATCCCACGGGTTTCACTTTTGCCTCAGGTACGAGTTTTAGCGCGCCCCGAGCCGCAGGCGCCGCAGCCCTGCTTCTACAGCTACGCCCTGACTGGACTCCGCCGGAGATCAAATCTGCCCTGATGACTATGTCAGCCCGCCCATCCGGAATTGGCGAACTGGGTAGCCAGCGCGTTCTCGACCGCGGGGCGGGCCTGATTGACATGCAGGCGCTGGCACGGCTACAGAGTCTGATCCTCCCGCCCAGCATGAGTTTCGGCCGGCAGGTCGGAGCTACCGGCGGGTCGATCGTCAGGCGGTTCGAGATCACCAATCGCGCTGATCGGGAGACCACCTATCAGCTCGCAGCCCAGATCACCTTGGGCGACCCTACCATCAGCGTCAGAGTGGAGCCCAGCACCCTCACCGTCGGCGCCGGGCAATCAGGGGCGTTCTTTCTGACTCTGATGATCCGTCCCAATGTCCCCACGGCGGATACCGATAGCGAGGGGTTCGTTCAAGTGATCGACCGTCAACTGACGATCCCGCAGTCGCTCTATGTGCCCTTCTGGGTGCGGACCGCGGCGAATTAGGGAGTAGGTAATAGGAACAAAGGAGCAGCTATTTCCCGTACCAGACCACCTCGCCTGAGAGCGCTTTGAGGAATTCGACCAGATCCTCCTGCTCCTGGCTGGACAGCTTCAAGACATTGATCTTCGGTGAGAGCCATTTGTTCGGCCGGCCGCCTCGATTGTAATAAGCGACGACGGCTTCAAGCGTCTTTTCTGAGCCGTCATGCATGTAGGGAGCAGTGCTGGCAATCTGTCTCAGCGTAGGTGTTTTGAACGCACCCTGGTGACCCTCCACCTTCGAGATGGGATGACGGCCCAGATCGGCATTCTTGAGATGCATGCCCACGCCGATGTTGTTGTAGTTCTCATCCGTGAAGTTGAAGGAGACGTGACATGTTTCGCAATTGCCTTTGTTTTCGTCCTTGAAGAGCTTGTAGCCGCGCTGTGCCGATTCGCTCATTGCGCTGGCATCCCCGGCGAGGAAGCGGTCGAACGGGCTGTTTCCGGACATGACCGTGCGTTCGAAACTCGCAATGGCCTTCCCCACGCGCGTATCCGTGATCGCCCCATCCTCGGGAAACGCGGCCTTGAAAGCTCCCACGTAGGAGGGATCCGCGCGAAGCCGCTCGAGGACCGGTTCGATCTTTGGATTGCCCATTTCAACCGGATTAAGGATCGGTCCGAGTGCCTGTTCCTCGAGGGAGCCCGCCCGTCCGTCCCAGAATTGTGTCCGGCTGAAAATCCGATTGATGACCGTAGGCGCCTGACGATTCCCCTTCTGCCCGCCGACTCCGAACGAGAACTGATTCGGGTCGGCGAATCCGGCTTCGGTAAGATGACAGGATGCGCATGAAACCGTGTTGTCCACGGAGAGGGAAGGATCGAAATAGAGCCGCTTCCCCAATCGGATCTTCTCCTCGGTCAGGGGATTCTCCCTGGGAATCTGGGCGGCCTCGGGATCGAGCCCCAGCGGGAAGGTGAGTCGATAAGCTCCCGTCATCGCGGGGGTAGCCTCCTCCTTCTTCTCTTCAGTGACCTTCGGCCCGGTGGAGCATGACGCCGTCCATAATGAGAATGAAGATAAGAGCAGAACCGATAAGAGGGACGCCGCCCGGGCTGCCGGCCGGCGCTCAGGGGAATAACTTCGGATTGATTCAGTTTTCATAGGAGTTGTTGTCCTTGGTTCGATAATGACTTTATGGCCAGGTCGTCGGAGACCTTCCGCCCGGGCGATTATAGGGTGTCGGCAACCAGCTGAGATCTTATGAAGGCGAACTCTCGGTTGCAAGCATGAACGGTGGATTGGTTTCAGCTCGATTCGATTCTATCGATAGCGCACGGTTTCGATCCGCAGGTCGTCGGATTGTCGCATTTTGTTTTCGCTTGCGAAATAGGATCCTTCAACGGTGAAACCAAATCCGCGCATTCAGGAAACACAATTGAACCGAAATGGGGGAGTTTCTCTTGACCGACCAGCTAACACGTGGAGAATGAGTGAATTATAGATAGCGTCGTGAAGGCGGAACTTTTGGCATCAACGTTGCCTTGACTTGATTGCAAGTTGATAAGAGAGGGTCGCAACAGAAGAGCAGAGAGGAGAATAATAATTCGACCCGATGACCACATAACAATAAGAATAGCTGGGGACTTCGACACAAATCAGCCGAGACGGTCCGTTCGGCTGCTGAAAGGGCCCGATCCGGAATGCGAGTGAAAGCGTGGGTGCGCTTGAAAGCTGAACGGGTCGGGCCCCGCCTCTTTACTTGCGCGGTGGGACCGCGCTATAATGATATTATTGGGTTTCTCGAGCGGCTGTTCCTTAGCGGAAACCGTTCCCGCTTAATTCGATTGTGCGAGTTCTCCCCGATCCTACCCTGAGGCATTAAGGAGGTCCAGTGAGACGCAAAGCTTCGGTAGTCACCATTCCAAGTTTCCTTTTGCTACTCTTTCTTGGGGCGTCGGCGCCGCAAGCCAAGCCGCCCGCCCAGACGGTTTTCTTCGAGGGCGGAGTTGTACTCTTGGGCCGCTGCCCGACCAACCCGGTTCCAGCGAATCTCTTCCCGGTAATCATCACCATTAAGTTGTCGAATGAATCCGAAACGGCCTACTGCAAGATCCCTACCGATGCCGCCGGAGCGGTAACCGCGGAGAGCTGCAACATTTCCATCGACGGACCGGTTACGGCCGAGTTTGGTGGATTCGATCCGGCGGACAGTCCTAATAACCAGGCACTCGTCGACTTCCTGGACGCTTGCGGAACGAGCATTGGATGTCCCACCGGGCCACAGCCGGGTTTAGGGACATGCGTGGATTTTGTGCCGTCCTTCTTCAGCTCAGGCCGGGCGAGCGAAGGTGGAGAACTCTTCAGATTCCGTATAGTGGCGGTCTGCACCTGCGGGCTGGATCCGTTGCAGGATTCGGATGTCGATGGCGTTGCCGACATCGTGGATAACTGCCCCTCCCTCTTCAATCCGGAGCAGGACGACGCGGACGGCGACGGCGCTGGAGACGAGTGTGATCCGGACGACGATGATGACGGCGTGCTTGACCAGGCCGACAATTGCCCGGTCGATGCCAATTCGGAACAGAACGACGATGATCTGGATGGGGTGGGCGACGCCTGCGACAATTGTCCCTCCAATGACAATCCGGGCCAGGAAGACGCGGATGACGACGGGATTGGAGACCTTTGCGATTTCGACTCCGGGCCGGCGCAGACCATCGACCTCAAAATCGTCGACTTGAAGATTGAGCCGGGAATTCAAGCCCGAGGTGGAAAAGTGCGGGTCAGTTTCTCCCTGACCAACATCGGACGGGAAACGGCCAGGCCGGTTGCTCATGCCGTCAAGATCAGCAGCATGACGGTCCGAACCGTTCTCAGTCCGCCGATCTTTCCCGGGAAGAAGGAATTGATCGTGGTCGACGTCCAAGTGCCGATCGTGGCGGGTAAAGGAACCCAGCCGGTCAGTGTGAACGTGGATGTGCTGCACGCTCTCCGCGAGCGCAATCGGACCAACAATTACGCGCTCGCGCCCCTGGCTATCAAGCCCTGAAGCCAGACCTTGCAGGCGTCATGCCGGAGGCGCCTTCAATCCGAGTTGGATCCAGTGCCTGGCCTCCAACTCGCGCAGGATGGTTTCGAGCTTTCCCAAAGAGAGTTCCGGATATCGGGGCGCCAGTGCGTGGTAAATCTCCGCGACACTGCGCGTCCCGTCGATGAAATTCAAGACCTCCAGACCCGCTTCGGCGCTGAGTGACGGAACGCGGTAATCGAGCCATCGTTCGAAACCCGGCCCGACCTGAAGGGTTCGGGAAGGTACAACCAGATTCAGCCGCTCCTCTTCCGCCTCCGGTTGCAGGTCCACAGGTCCATGTCCGAGCTCCTTGCACCGGCGCTGGTATCCGGCCTCAAGCAGCGCGATCGCAGCCTCCTGTCCTCCATAGAGGTTCCACGTGAGCTGGGCGCGAAACTGGAGCGATTCCCGGGCCTCGCGCTCGGAGCCTGATCCCCGGAATCTGGCGAGCGAGGCCAGGATCCTGCTCTCGCGCTCATAGGCCTGTTCGAGAATGAAGTAGGCCATGCGCCGCTCCTGCTCCAATTCGGATACACCGGCCTGGGCGATACGGACCAGCGCCTCATATTCCGCCGCCGCGAGGCGAGCATGGCTGCCCGCACGGACCGCGGCGAACAGCCGGGGGGCATCAGCCGGACGAAACCCGGCCAGGTAGAGCCCGCAGGCGGAGGCGAGGTAGACCGATCGCTTAAGCTGGGTCGGATCCTGTTGCGCGGTCGGGTTCAGGCCGGTGCGGACCAACGACGGGGAAACCACGCGGACGCTGATCGATGGGATTTCGATGCCGGCGGCTGAAAATACGGCCTGATCGCCGGGTAGGGAGGATTCCCGTAGCCTGAGGAGAAACGGGCCTCGTGATCCTCCGGATTCGAGAATCCGCGGGGAAGGATGCTCGCCGACCTCTCCCAAATCGGCGGTCGTGCGCTCCGCGAGGTTGCGAATGAGATCATCGATGAAGCTTCCCAGCCACCGGGGCTGAAGGATCGCCACAAAATCACTTCGGCCGCGCTTGTCACCGCCGGCCTGATCGACGTTGATGTTGGCCAGGATCCGACGGGTCTCTTCCGGATGTTGGAGGAAGTAGGCGCGAGCGCTCTGGAACCCGGTCACCCACCAGAACCTGAGGCCTCGAGACGGGGGGAGCAACTGCCGCTCCGAAATCAGTTGATGCGCGACCCGTGCCACTTCAAGAAGCACCGCGGCTCCGCTCGCATCGTCGCTGGCGCCTTGAAGCCGACGGTCGAGGTGAGCCGTCAAGACCACATCCTGATCGTCGCGCCCGGCGCCGGGAATCTCGCCGGTGACCATTTCAATCCGACCCGGGCGGATTGCGTGGCTGACTTGCTCCGCCTCCGAGCTTCCGGTGCTTTCGGGAAAGCTTAGGATTTGTACGTTCTTGAGCCCGGCGGATCTCGCCCGTTCCGCCACATGGAGCGCCGCGCTGTGGAGGCTTCCCGAACCTGTGCGCCGGGAGAACTTCGACAGCCTCTCCACATCCTTGAGGGCGCGTTCTCCGGAGGCCTTGGAGAGGATGGCGTCCGTCAGCGTGGCAGGGATGAGCGGCGGCGCCTCGCCGAGGGGTCTTCCGGAAGCGGCATCGCAGGCCGTCAGGGCTACGCCGAGCAGCAGGATCAGTGGACGCGGTGTGCGTCTTGGCATATCAACCCTCCTTGAAAACGCAGGACCAGGTGGTGACACTACGATGGAGATGCCCGGCGATCAAGGCTGCCGCCGGGTGCCGAATTTCCACTTCTTCCGCCGCCCCCTGCTTGAAAGGTATCGAGATTGGCACTAGCATCGCGGGGTTGGGGTGATGCGCCTTTGAACCTTCCGAACTCGGTCACGCTCATTCGCATCTTCATCGCTCCGCTGCTGGTGGTGGTATTGCTCACGCGGCTCTCGCCGGACTGGTTCGGCATTCCTCAGGAATTCCTCGGCGTGGCGATTTTCCTCGTCGCGGCCTGCACCGACTGGCTTGACGGTTACCTGGCCCGGCGGCGACAAGAGGTCTCCACCCTGGGGACCCTCCTCGATCCGATTGCGGACAAGTTGCTGATTTCAGCGGCCTTTATCGCGCTCGTCGACCGGCAGCTGGCGCCGGCGTGGGCCGTCGTCGTCATCATCGGGCGTGAGTTCGCCGTAAGCGGCCTGCGAAGCATCGCCGCAGCCGAGGGACTGATGATCGCGGCTTCGCGCATGGGCAAGTTGAAAATGTTCACGCAGGTGATCGCCGCCGCGCTGCTGATCGCCAGCATGACCAACGGTGGGCCCCCGGTGCACCCCTATGCGGTACCGGTCTACTGGGAGCCGCCGGGTTTCTGGATCGTGATGCAACGAGTGCTCTCGCACGCGGCCCTGTCGGAACTCGACTATCGGCTGCTGCTTTACAGCGCCGGCCGGGCGATGTTGTGGGTGGTCGTGGTCTCTTCGATCTGGTCGATGTACGGCTACTTCCGCGACTTCTATCGGGCCATCATGGAACGGGTTGAAGTGCGTCATCGCCGCCGCCGCCTCCGCCACGGTCGCCGGGAAAGCGAGGCGGCCGACACGATCCCGCTTTGACGCATGCTGAAACTGCGCAATACGCTCTCGGGGTTGGTGGAGGAATTACAGCCGTTGGAAGGACGGCGGGTGCGGATGTACGCCTGCGGGCTGACGGTTTACGACTACGGGCATATCGGCAACTTCCGGACGTTTGTTTCGGTCGATCTTCTCCGCCGCTATTTGAAATTCCAGGGATTCGAGATCACCCACGTGATGAACTTCACCGACGTCGACGACAACACCATTGACCGGGCCGCGCGTGAGAGGGTATCGCTCAGGGAGTTGACCGACCGGTACATCGACGTCTTCCTCGAAGATATGAGAACCCTCAATCTTGAAACGCCCGAACTGATGCCGCGGGCCACGGATCATATCCCCGAGATGCTCTCGCTCATCGAACGACTGCTGAAACGCGGATACGCCTATGTCAGCGAGGGCTCGGTCTACTTCCGGGTCGGCGCGTTTCCCGGGTACGGCAAGCTCTCGAAGATCAATCTGGAGGGCAACATCGCCGGCGCCCGGGTGGACGCGGACAAATATGACAAGGATAACGCGCGCGACTTCGTGCTCTGGAAAGCGCCGAAGCGGGAGGGTGAGCCGGGTTGGGAGACGCCGTGGGGGCGTGGCCGCCCAGGATGGCACCTGGAATGCTCTGCCATGTCCATGCGGTACCTGGGCGAGACTTTCGACATTCACTGCGGCGGCGTCGATCTCATCTTTCCACACCATGAGAATGAAATCGCCCAAAGCGAATGCGCCACCGGGAAACCTTTCGTTCGATTCTGGTACCACACGGAATTCCTCCAGGTGGAGGGCGAGAAGATGTCGAAGTCCCTGGGGAATTATCTCACGCTTCGGGATCTGGTCGCGAAGGGCTTCAAGCCGATGGCCATACGCTATGCGCTGATTTCGGTTCCGTATCGCCGACAGCTCAATTTTACCTTCGACGGCCTGCGCGCGGCAGGAAAGACGCTCGAGGGTTTGCTCGATTTCCGACGCCGGCTGCAGGAAGCCACATGCGAGTCGGGCGCCAGCCCGGCGCTCACGGAGGCCGTGGCGCGCGCCCGGGCCGAGTTCATCGAGGGCATGGATGATGATTTGAACACCGCCCGGGCGCTGGGCGCTATCCACTCGCTGGTGCGGGACGCGAACATTGCAGTGGCTGAAGGTTCGCTCCGGGCTGGGGATCGCGAGGCCCTTTTGGAATTCCTGGCGGAAGCGGATCAGGTCCTCGGCGTACTGGGCCATGAGGAGGGCGAGCTGCTGGATTCAGAGATTCAGGACCTGATCAGGGAACGGAACCAGGCGCGAGGGGACCGCAACTTCGGGCGTTCGGACGAAATCCGCATCCTGCTGGCCGAGCGCGGCATCCTTCTAGAAGATACTAAGGCGGGCACCCGCTGGCGCAGAAAATAGCCCGCACCTTCCCGACTCGCTGGATCGAAGGCGGGACTTCCCGGACCGGGAGCGGCCCGGGGATGGAGCAAGGATCTCTATGAGCCGGAGAAAAGAGATTCTTGTCCTGGTGCTGAAGGGCCTCGTCAGCGGCAGTTTGCTCGCCCTCCTGGCCTGGCGTGTCGATTGGAACGCGCTGCGGGCCGATCTTGCTCGGACGCGCGTGGGATTGGTCGCCGCTGCCATCTTGGTCTACGCCCTCGGCCAGGTCATCAGCGCGCTCCGCTGGAAGCTGCTGCTCGACCCCCTGGGCACCCGCATTGGCTTGCGCCGGATTACTGGAGTCTACTTCCTGGGGATGTTCTTCAATCTGTTTCTCCCCACCATGATCGGGGGAGACGCCGTCAAGCTCTACTACGTCTCGCCCGAAACCGGTGGCGTGACCCGAGGCGCCGTGAGCATTCTCATGGACCGAAATGTGGGATTGATCACGCTGCTCCTGCTGGCCTGCGGCGCGACGACCGCGTTCGACCTACAACTTCCGGAGGCTCCGCTACTGCCAACGCTGACCTTTCTGCTGGCAGGGACGCTGTTCGCCAATCTGCTTCTCTTCCACGAACGCACGCTTGCGTGGCTGCGAAACCTACTTGCGCGGTGGAATCTGACAAAACTGGAGACCGCCGTAGGCGGAGCACACGAAGCGTTGACGGTTTACCGCCGACGGCCCGGTTCCGTCGCCGCGGCGATCGGCCTTTCACTCCTGTTCGATGCGGCGCTGATGTTTTTCAATTATCTCAATGCGGTGGCGATCGGTCACCCCGTATCGCTGAAGTACTTCTTCGCCTTCGTGCCCATCGTCTCGATTGTAAGCATGCTTCCGGTCACCCTTTACGGCCTGGGAATTCGGGAGTACAGCGTCGTCTATCTCTTCGGACAGGTGGGGCTGCCGCGTGAATCCGCCCTGCTGCTTTCCCTCCTCGCCCTCGTCGTCCCCGCCATCGTCAGCCTTCCCGGAGGGATTGTGTATCTTTTCCTGAAGAGGTCGGAGGTCAGAGGTTAGAGGTCAGGGGTCAGAGGTTAGAGGTCAGGGGTCAGAGGTCAGGGGTCAGAGGTTAGAGGTCAGGGGTCAGAGGTTAGAGGTCAGAGGTCAGGGGTCAGAGGTTAGAGGGCGGTTCGAGCTGCACATGACTTCCGCAAGACCGGCTCGAAAGTTTTCCACCCCACGATCAATCTCCGCAGAATCGGTAATATTATTTGCATAACCGTGGCGAGCTGCAGCCCATCGCCTGCTTCCTGGACACCGACTGCCCTCTGGCCTCTGACCCCTGACCTCTGACCTCTGGCCTCTGGCCTCTGACCTCTGGCCTCTGACCCCTGACCTCTGACCCCTGC
>JACQTD010000333.1 GCA_016210985.1 Acidobacteriota bacterium | reverse complement strand
GCCTCGATCGTGGACAACGAGGAGAAGCTCGCGGAGCGGGTCAACTTCATTCATGAGAGTATCGGCACCGATGCGATCGTCGAACGTTTCATTGAGGGCCGGGAGCTTTACGCGGGCGTCATCGGGAACAAACGCCGTCGGATCTTGCCGATCTGGGAGCTGACCTTCGAGAACATGCCCGCCGGCAGCGCCGCCATCGCCACGGCCCGGGTCAAGCACAATCCGCAGTACCAGCGGAAACGGGGCATTTATCAACAACCGGCCGATGCGCTGTCGCCGGAACTGAAGGAGCACATCATCAGGACGACCAAGCGGGTGGCGCACACGCTCGATCTCGACGGTTATGCGCGCATCGACTACCGGCTCAATGCCGACGGGGAGCTCTATTTCCTCGAGGCCAATCCCAATCCCGAGCTCGCCGAAAGCGAAGAGTTCGCCTCCGCCGCCGATGCCGCCGGCACCAGCTACCCCGACCTGCTTCAAACCATCCTCAATCTCGGCCTGCGCCGCGGACGCTAAGCACCCTGCGAAGGCGTTCGGTGACCGGAAGTATCACGCCGGTCACCTCCCGCAGGACGGGCAATACATTATGCACTCTGCTAGGATGTCCACTGGTCCTGCCCCTCGGTGACCAGAGGTCTAGCCCGGCAGCAGCGAAACTCGAAACCGAACGCTTGGCTGATGAGCTCCAGTGTCTACGGATTGACCATGGCTCATACTCAGTTTACTAACTGAATCATGCCTTGGCGTGCCCCCCCGTCATGTGAAATCTTGCGCGATGGGTCGCAGGCCAGCAACTGATGGGAGCTATGTTAGATCCTCCTCGCCTCCAACCGCGACGAACCGAAAGATGTCACGTCGGCTGTCCTGCTCTCCCCTCGGATCAATAGGTTGAAACACCCTATCGACGGAAACCCACACCATTGTATGTGTGACCGGCGTGCCCTCGATGGCTTAATTCAAATGAACACAGCGCGCTCATGGACTGGTAGCGAGGGCTATAGCCAGCGGAGTGAGGATTCTTGTCTGGCCTGATGTCGATCTATGGACCTAAGCCGGGATGTTGATTTGTACGACAAATCGCCGTACACTGAGACCGGTCGGGAGGTCCCCTATGGCACGCCGTCAGGTATTAACCATTCAGAGGAGACCAACAAAGCAAGAGCGTCTTGAAGCGAGGATTACGAGCGAACAGAAGCGCTTGATTGAACGTGCGGCGCGGATTCGAGGCACGTCTGTAACTGAGTTCGTTGTGATGAGCGCACAACAGGCGGCCACGGAGACGATCGCCAACTACGAAACGCTCAGCTTGCGCGATGAGGCGCGAAGCGTGTTCATCAATGCCCTTCTTAATCCTCCGGTCGCAAACACAAGGGCGCGTGCCGCTGCCCGGCGATACAAACGGCGCATGGGACATTGATTGGCTACGAAACCCGGTGGGACGGCTTTTCGCTTCGAGCTGCTCGATCCTGCCCATGACCGGGCGAGCTTTTCCTGTGGAGTCGATGCGCTCGACAAGTACCTGCAACAACAAGCTGGGCAGGACGTACGGAAACGGGTTGCGGCCCTCTTCATCATGACACCCGACGGAAAGACCGTCGCTGGATATTACACACTTTCGCAGCATTCGGTGCGACTGGACGCGATACCCGAGAGCCTTGCGCGAAGACTTCCACGGTATCCCATCGTTCCAGCGACACTCATTGGGCGTCTAGCCGTAAGCACCGCATTTCGGGGCCGCCGTTTGGGTGAGTTGTTGTTGATGGACGCTCTCCATCGCTGCCTGATCGGTAGTCGGCAGGTAGCGTCTGCGGCTGTAATTGTCGACGCGAAGGACGATGGCGTGCGGGCTTTCTATCGGCGATATGGTTTCCTCGATCTTCCTGAAGTATCGAATCGACTCTTCCTGCCGATGGCCACCATCATGAACCTGTTTGGCTGACCGTTACAAGTTTCCGTTGCTTAACCGATCCGTTGTGTGAGGCGCTTTAGGAGAGAGGTCAGATTGGGAGGAATGGAGCCGTCCGTGAACTCAACTGAGTGCTGTCGGTCGTGAATCTCGACCGTGATGGTATAGACGAACCGGTCTGCGCCGGGGCCGGAGGGCTTGATCCTGGCCGGCAGATCGAAAAAGCATGCTTTTGCAACCAGCTCCTCGAACTCTCTCGCTGGCTCCGGCGCGAGCTGATCGGTGTCGATGGCTATCGCCCGGCGCAGTCCGGCAAATCCACCTGTTCTCCTGAAATGAATCTTCATCCCTGGGAGTCGGTCTCCATGCCTCCCGAAGGACTATAGTGGCCGCGATCCAGCGCCGCAAGGAGTGTTACCTGACGGTGATGCCAACTGACTCCCAGGCTTCGCGGACGGCGTTCCGTTCGAGGCTCTTCGGCCCGTGGAGCGCGGAAGCCACATCGACGGTCAGCCGGGCCGCGTCCCCGAAGGTCGAATCGTGCCGGAGCCGGTCCCGCAGGGTCAGGTACCAGATCCTGCCGGCCTTCTCCCAGGCATGCCCACCAATCCGGATGGCGGCTTCATAAAAGGCCTTATTGGGAATGCCTGAATTGATGTGAACGCCGCCGTTGTCGTCGGAGGTGTCGACGTAGCCGCGCATGTGGCCCGGCTGAGGATCTTTGCCGATCAATGGGTCGTCGTAGGCGGTGCCCGGCGCCTTCATCGAACGCAGCGCCACCCCCTTCACCCTGCGCGTCAACAATCCCTTGCCAATCAGCCACTCGGCCTGATCCGCCGTCTGCCTCTTCTTGTATTGGAGAACCAGCGAACCGAGGACATCGGAGAACGACTCGTTGAGCGCCCCCGGTTGATCTTCGTAATCGAGTGCGGCCTCGAACTGGGTGATCCCGTGCGTCAATTCGTGGCCGATCACGTCCAGCGCCCTGGTGAACCGCTGGAAGATTTCGCCGTCGCCATCCCCGTACACCATCTGACGGCCGTTCCAGAACGCGTTGTCAAAGTCGAGTTCGTAATGGACGGTGGAATCGAGGCGCATGCCGCGGTCATCGATCGAATTCCGATCGTAAACCTTCAGGAAAAAATCATAGGTCAGGCCGGAGCCGTCATAGGCTTCGTTCGCGCTGATGTCGTCGATCTTCGGGTCGCCTTCGCTTCGGACCAGTCTCCCGGGCAGCCCGGTCTTGTTTTGAGCGTCATACACCGTGCGCCGTTTGACGCCGGTGGCGGTGGCGCCCAAGGAGGCGATCGTCGTGAGCGTCACCCGCTCGCCCCGCGCCTGCTCGGACTTGGTCAGCGTGCGCCAGGCCATATCCTGCTGATCTTTGGTTCCGTTTTGCGTCAACGCCCGCAAGATGTAAGGTGGAATGATGAAGCAACCGCGCTTCAGCGTCGATTTCATTGTTGCTCCTCCTGATTCCGTTCTGCGATCACGAACCGCCACTCCGCGGAAGTACGGGAACGCGGATGGTTTGCGGACAACCCCGCGCCATCGGCAGATTCATCCACCGTGAAAGCCCTCCGTGCAAAATCTGTGGCGCGTTCTTCTTGATCTAGATCAACCCCACGACCGGTAATCCGCAGGCCCGGGCGGCGACTCCCAAGGCCTGGTCGTGCGTAGCCATGACCAGAGGCTTACCCGACTCCTCACCCCAGTCGAGAGCCGTGACCAGATGAATGGCGTCGAGTGTCCCGAGCTCGGTAGGCAGTGGTTGCGCGGCTCGCTTCAGAATTCGCTGATCCAGATCAACCACTTCGATGGACTCCAAGAGCCGGAAAACGGCCTCCCTGCGTATGGCGATCTCTTCATCGCCTGTTCCCGACCGTAGCCGTAGCCGATCCAGTGACCGCAGACATTCGGTCTCCACCAGCGCGCTGGCCACGCCGCGGTCGATCGACTTCCACTCCTTCAGCTTGTCCCGCTGTCCCAGAATGACGCGTAGCAGCACCGAAGAATCAAGGTAAGCGATCATCGCCCGACTCGACGCTCCTCAAGGAGCAAGCCGACAATGTCGAGGTCCGTCGCCAGGGGAAGTGGAAGCGGGACCCTGTGCGGCGGGAGCGATCCGGGAGCCGGCCGGCGGATTGTGAGACGAGTCGTCTCCCGGGTGTAGGGCACGATCCGTGCAATCGGGGTATCCCGGTTCAGCACGGTCAATTGCTGTCCCCTGCGGACCTCAGCGAGATACTCGCTCAATCGGGCCTTCAACTCGGCTATCATCACGCTTTTCATGACTATATTCTAACCATAAGTAGTCATTAAAGGCAACGGCCCGCGGCGGGATCCTGTCGGGTTAGAGGTAGCCCTTGGCGCGGAGCAATTCGGCGTTGAGTATAGCGCCGCCGGCGGCGCCGCGAATCGTATTGTGACCGAGGGCCACAAACTTGAAGTCAAAAAGCGGGCACTTCCGCACCCGCCCGACCACACAGGCCATGCCGCGTTCGGTTTCACGGTCGAGGCGCGGCTGCGGCCGGTCGATCTCCTCCCGGACCACGATCGGAGAAACCGGAGCGCTCGGCAGCTTCAACTCCTGAGGGACCGAGACGTAGCCGCGCATCGAGGCGATCACGTCTTCGCGCGTGGCCGGCTTCTTCAGTTTTACCGAAACGGTCGCGAGGTGACCATCCATGACGTTTACCCGATTGCAGTGGGCCGCGAGAATGAAGGGGGCGTATTCGACCGACTCGCCCTGCAGCCTTCCGAGGATTTTCCGGGCCTCGGCCTCCATCTTCTCCTCTTCTCCCCCGATGTAAGGCACCACATTGTCCACGATGTCCATGGAGGCCACGCCCGGGTAGCCCGCGCCGGAGACGGCCTGCAGCGTGGTCGTGACCACGCCCTCGACCCCGAAGTCGCGGTCGAGCGCGGCCAGCGGAAGGATCACCGCCATCGTCGAACAATTGGGGTTGGTGACGATGTACCCGCGGTCGTATCCCCTTCGCGCTTTCTGGACCGGAATCAGGTCGCAGTGCGCGTAGCTGATCTCCGGAACCAGCAACGGCACATCAACATCGAGCCGATGACTGCTCGAATTGCTGATGACGGGATATCCGGCGAGCGCGAAGGCTTCCTCCACCGGACCCGCCATGTCGTTCGGAAGGCTGGAGAAGACGAAGTCGCAGTCGAGATCCGGCTTCAAATCGCGGACGGTAAGTTCCTTCAGGGCTTCCGGCATCGGTGAAACCAGTTTCCACGAGCAGGCCTCGCGGAACTGCTTTCCGGTGGAGCGCTCCGAAGCGGCCAGCGCGGTGATCTCGAACCACGGATGATCGGCCAGCAGCTCGGCGAATCGCTGGCCAACGGTGCCGGTCGCGCCCAGTATTCCTGCCCTTAGTTTCTTAGTCATCTCATCCCTTCAAGAAGGTCAAACAGCGCGCCGCTTAAGGCGGCCCAGCTTGAATTCGTCGTGGACGGCGCGCACGGCATCATCGACCCGGCGGCGATCGATTACGCAGGCAATCCGAATGGTCGAGGTGCTGATCAGGTCGATGTTGATGTTCTTGCGCGCGAGGGCCTTGAACATTCGGGCCGCCACACCGGAGGTGCTGGCGATGCCCGATCCGACGATCGAGATCTCGGCCATATTCGGATCACAGACCACGCCGCTGGCCTTCAGGGACCGGCACATGCGCTCAAGGACGGCGGAGGCGCGCTCGATAAACTCGCGCTTCACCACGATGGTCACATCATTGACGTTTCCTTCATTCACGCTCTGGATGATCAGCCGCACATGAATCCGCTCGCGCGCCAGCGCGCTCAGGATCTTCGCCGCGATGCCGGGGCGGTCCGGAACTTTTTGGATGGCGATCTTGCCAATATCCTTGTCGGTGGTAACGCCGGTGATGGCCACGCTCTCCAATTTCGATCCCTCCGTGATGACGGTCCCCGCCCCGTCGCTGTAGCTCGGCTTGACGAGCAGGGGAAATCCGAAACGCATCGCAATCTCCACCGCGCGGGGATGCATGACTTGCGCCCCCGATCCGGCCAATTCGAGCATCTCCTCGTAAGCGATATAGTCGAGCCTGGCCGCGTTCGGCACCTGACGTGGATCGGCGGTGTAGACCCCCTCCACGTCGGTGTAAATCTCGCAGGTGCGCGCGCCCAGCGCTGCCGCCAGGGCGGCCGCCGTGGTGTCCGACCCTCCGCGGCCGAGCGTGGTGATTTCCGTGCCGTTGCTCACGCCCTGGTACCCCGCGACGATCACGACTTCGCCTTTGGCCAGATGTTGCCGCAGCCGCTGCGTTCGAACGCGTTTGATCCTGGCGTCGGCGTAGTTCGTGTCGGTGATGATCCCGGATTGAAGTCCCGTGAGCGCCACCGCGCGGGCCCCTTTAGCCTGGATGGCCATGCAGAGCAACGAGATCGAGATCTGCTCCCCGGTGGTCAAGAGCATGGCCAGCTCCCGCCGCGGCGGATTCGGTGTCACCTTGCGCGCCATCTCCATCAGTTCATCGGTGGTGTGCCCCATGGCGGAGACGACCGAAACCACCGCCACGCCGGTCCGGCGCGCCGCGAGGATGCGATCCGCCACCCGGAGTATTCTTTCCGGCGTTCCCACCGAGGTGCCGCCGTATTTCTGGACGAGAACATTCATCGATGAACTTTCCTAATTCCCGGTCACGACCGTACCATCCCGGTCAATATCGAGCTGAAGGGCTTCGGCGGCTATGCCATGGGCTTCAAAGACACTGCATAGCTCCCGGCCGATGCGATCGAAGTTCCTGTGCGCCAGAGCCACCACCGATGGGCCCGCCCCGCTGAGGACCACGCCCAGGAGGCCATCGATCTCCCGGGGCGCCAGCAGTTCAGGCAGCCCGGGCGCCAGCCGGCTCCGGTAGGGCTGGTGCATCCGGTCGTCAAGGCTCCGGCTGATCAAATTCAAGTCCCCCGATTGCAGTCCGGCGACCAGCATCGCGCAGTGCTGAAGGTTGAAAACAGCATCCTCCCTCGAAAACTGTGGTGGAAGTGCGCTTCGGGCATCCTCGGTCGACAACGTCATCTCGGGAACGACCACGATAACCATCAATTCGTCATGGGGCACCAGTCTGTGGCACCCGTACTCCCCGGTCAGTTCCCGCCAAGCGATCGTAAGTCCACCCCGTAACGCCGCCGCCACGTTATCGGGATGGCCCTCGAGCGTCGCAGCCAGAGTCAGAATCTGGTCGGCCGACAGGTGGAGGTGGCAGAGCCGATCCGCGACCTCGATGCCGGCCATCAGGGCGGCGGCGCTGCTCCCCAGGCCCTTGCCCATCGGGATGTCATTGTGAACGGCGGCCGCGAATGGCGGCAGACTTTCTCCACCCATCGTGGCTGTGGCTATGGCGGCGCGGATAATGAGGTTATCCTCATCGGGTATCGGAGACGCTGGCACGCAGCGGCCGGTGTACTTCAATTCAGGTCCTTCGAGTGATGGATCCACCCTGGCTTCTACTTCGAGGTAGAGCTTCAGCGCCAGGGCAAGCGTGTCAAACCCGGGACCCAGGTTGGCTGTCGTGGCCGGAACTCGGACTCGGATAATCAATCT
>JACQTD010000324.1 GCA_016210985.1 Acidobacteriota bacterium | reverse complement strand
CGTCAGCACCAGGCGGACCGGCTCTATGTTCCGAACCGCGAGCGCGCAGATGGCATAGTCCCGTGCCAGATGAGCATGCAGGATGTCGATTTTACGTTCACGCAGTATCGCTCTCAGGCGTCGGGCGCTCGACAGATCCACGCTGTTTCGCAGGCGGAGTTCATGAATGTCAGTCGTGCTGCCGGCGCAGGCTTCGACAAGCGGAGAGGAACGCCGCACGGTGAGTTCCACCTGGTGGCCACGCCGGGCGAGTCCTTTGATAAGATCAGCCAGGTGCTGCTCTCCCCCGCCCCAGGAAGTGGCCGAGGAAACCTGCATGATGCGCATGTGCTCTTCCTTGACAACCGGTCGATCACGATACAAGATCCAACGGATCTCATGCAATATTCATTGCTTGCAGCCGTCGGTCTCCTTCACGGCTCAGGGCTGAATCACCCTCACTCACCGGAATTGAAGGCATCCACTGACAGCGGACTTGCGGAGAGAGGCGAGCGTGCCTGACGCGGTCACGAAGGTGGAATTCCTCGTGATTGGTCTGCTCGGACTCGCCGTAGGCAGCTTCACCAATACTTTGATTCACCGGGTTCCGAGGCTAACCTCGGTCGTAAGCCCCGGATCGACCTGTCCGCAATGCCAGACCCCAATCCGGTATTCAGATAATCTCCCGATCCTTAGTTTTATTCTCCTCAGGGGACGCTGCCGGAACTGCCATTGGCGCATCCCCATCCAGTATCCGCTGGTGGAAGCCGCTGTTTGCGGGCTCTACCTTCTCGCCTTCGCCACCCTCGGATGGAATTGGTCGCTGATACCGGTTTTCGGGTACATCTGCTCAGTCACGGCGCTATCGGTTATTGACTTGAAGCACCGGCTCCTGCCGGACGCCATCACGTATCCCTCCTTCGTGCTGGCCCTCCCGGTCGCAGCCCTGGGTATGGGCCTTCCAGGCGAAATCACGGTGGAGCTGGAGGTCCGGTATCCCGCGCTCTGGACCGCAGGGCTTGTCGGGGCCGGCGGGCTGGTGCTCTGGCTCGTGGAGGTCACTGACTTCCACCTGATAGGTAAAAAACTGGACGAGGAGGAGGCTGAACCCGGTGACGAAGAGCCCCAATCCTGGCTCTCGCCGGCCATCGTCGGACTTTCTATCATTTGCGCCGGTATTTACGGAGTTGCAGTACTCAGCTTTCCGGGACGCGATGAGATCGCCGCCCGGAATGCGGACCTCTCCAGGGTTGTCGATGCCTACCTCGGGGCGGCGATAGCTGCCGGGATGCTTTGGATTATGCGACTCGGATACTTTCTTGTCCGTCGAGGGGAAGGCACCGGATTCGGCGATATAAAAATGATGCTGTTCGTGGGAGCCTTCCTGGGATGGCGCCTTGGCTTCCTTACTCTCCTCCTCGGGTCCCTCCTCGGGTCGCTCATCGGCGTCGCGGCGGCCATCCGGACCCGCGACCGGCGCGTCAAGATTCCGTTCGGCCTCTTCCTCGGAGCGGCGGCCATCATCTCCCTGTTTCTCGGCACTCAGGTGCTCGGATGGTATCTAAAAGCGCTGATGGGCTAAGGACGTCTCACCCCCATTGCTTGACAATGCAAAATTCCGGGTAGTAGATTTGGAGTTTCAAAGGCGCCGAGTGTCATATCTAACTGCTCCATTTGTAGGTCCTTCAGACATGTCTTCGGGGATGGCGGGCTTGATGCAAAACAGAAAGCCTTTGAGGATTAATCGCGCAATGACAACCAACTGTGAGAGGTAAGCTTGAATGTCCCTAGACGATGTGAACCCGGAGGCGGGCACCGAGACGGCCGCGCCGGGCTCGGAATCCGCAACCACCAATGAATCAAGCGGGAATCATGCAGCGAACGCCGTTGAGAACTTCGATGCCCTTCTGGATGCCTACCAGGACCAGTCCACTTCCGTCGAAATCGGTCAAACGGTAACTGGAACCGTTCTCCAAATTCGGGACCAAATGGTGGTCATTGACATCGGTTACAAGACCGAGGGGGTGATCTCCGCCGAGGAGCTGCGGGCGAGCATGGTTGAGGTGAAGGTCGGTGACCAGGTCCCCGTTGTCATCAAGCAGTTTGACGGCGGTGAAGGCTATGTGAAGCTCTCTTACGCCGAAGCTGTCCGGAAGAAGTCCTGGGACACGATTGAAGAGGCGGCCACCAGCGGAGAGGCCATCAAGGGCCACGTCACGGATAAGGTGAAAGGCGGGCTGCGAATAAATCTGGGCGGCATCGACGCCTTCCTACCCGCGAGCCAGATCGATATCCACCAGGTGAGGAATCTCGACGCCTGGAAGGACAAAGAGATCGAGGTTCGCATCATCAAGGTCAACAAGAAGCAGAACAATATCGTCGTCTCCCGGCGCGTCATCCTCGAAGAGGACCAGGCCCAGAAGCGGACCGAGGTACTGGCCGGCCTCGAGGAGGGCTACATCGTTGAGGGTCGGGTGAAGAGTCTCACCGACTATGGAGCCTTCGTTGATATCGGCGGCATTGACGGGTTGCTTCACATCACCGACATGTCGTGGAAGCGCATCCGGCACCCGAAGGAACTCTTGAAGCCTGGGGACCCGGTTCAAGTAAAAGTGCTCAAACTGGACCGCGAGTCGGGCAGAATCAACCTCGGCTACAAGCAACTGACGGCCGATCCCTGGGACACCATGCCCGAGCGCTATGCTGTCGGCACGCGCGTGAAGGGGGCGGTAGCCCGCGTGGCCAATTATGGTGCCTTCGTCGAGATCGAAGACGGCGTGGAGGGCCTGGTTCATGTCAGCGAGATGAGCTGGGACAAGCGGCTCAAACACCCGTCGAAGTACATCAAGGTCGGCCAGGAATGCGTGACGGAAGTCATCGGGATGGACGCCGCCAATCGGCGTCTCAGCCTCAGCCTTCGTCAACTGGAGCCCGATCCGTGGCAATTGTTCGCGGAGACTCACTCACCGGGCACGCGTGTGCACGGCCGCGTACGAGGACTGACCGATTTCGGTGCATTCGTCGAAATCGAGAAGGGTATTGAAGGACTCGTGCATGTATCGGACATCTCCCGGAGACGGGTTAAGAACCCGGCCGAAGTCCTGAAGAAGGGCCAGGAAGTCGAGGCGGCTATCCTTCACATCGACCTCGCCAACCGGAAACTGAGCCTTTCCCTGAAGGAACTCGAGCCCGATCCCTGGCAGCACTTCTTCGAATCCCATCGCGCCGGAGATCTCATCAGCGGCAAGATCGCGCGATTCGCCAGCTTCGGCGCCTTTGTCGACCTGGGCGGCG
>JACQTD010000327.1 GCA_016210985.1 Acidobacteriota bacterium | reverse complement strand
CCGCGGGCCGTGCTACATAGCCCATAGGAATTCCCTACCTGTGCCTGCCTCAGCTTCTCGGCATCGTGCGCTTCGGCCTGAAGGGCCAGAATATAATAGCCCAGGGCAAAGCGACGCGGCGCCCTGGGTTACGAACGAGTACCGGACGAGCCCTGTAGGGGCGGCATAAGAGTGAGCGAGAATCGAGCGGGCCATCAACTGAACTAAATGTAGAAACTCCACCGCACGCAGGATGCGTGCGGTCCCAGGGGGAGGCGAAGCGAAGTTGCTGTGGCCGCCTGGCGTCGAGTATATTGAGGGGTTTAGGCATGGTCGAAAATGTGCTCAAGATAGACGGCGCCCGCGTTCACAACCTGAAGAGCGTGCACTGCGAGATTCCCCACAACGCATTGACGATCATCACGGGCGTCTCGGGATCGGGCAAGTCATCCCTTGCGTTCGACACGATTTATGCCGAAGGCCAGCGCCGGTACGTCGAATCCCTCTCGGCCTATGCCCGTCAATTCCTGGAGCGGATGAACAAACCTGACGTCGACCAGATCAGTGGTATCTGCCCGGCGATCGCCATCCAGCAAAAGACGTCGATACGCAATCCGCGCTCGACCGTGGGGACGCAGACGGAGATCTATGATTACCTGCGTCTGCTCTTTGCCCGGGTCGGTACCACCTACTGCGACGCCTGTTCCCTGGAGGTTCGCCGGGATGCTCCGGAGTCGATCGCCGATGAGGTGTTGCGGCTCGCCGAGGGAACGAAATTCTATGTGCTGTTCCCGGCCTCCTCGGGCGTCCCCGCCGAATCTGGCGGTGAAACCCGATCCGCGTTACCGCCGCTCTCGCCCGTACAGATCAGCGCTCACCTGCTCAGCCTGATGCAGCGCGGCTTCAATCGCTTCCTCTGCGGCGAGCGGATGATCGATCTCGAGTCGATCGACCAGTTTCCGCTGGACCAGTTCGCGGCCGCGAGGGTGGTGGTCGACCGGCTCGCGGTTCGCTCGGAGATCCGGTCCCGGCTGATCGATTCACTCGAGACGAGTTACCGCGAAGGCCACGGGGTGGCTGAGATCCGCACCGCCGCGAACGGCGGCCGGTTCCAGCGCTATTCCGAAGCGTTTGAATGCAAGTCTTGCAAACAGGTCTACCCGGCTCCGGAGCCGCAGCTCTTCAGTTTCAACAGCGCTTACGGCGCCTGCCCGAGTTGCCAGGGGTTCGGGAATCTGATCACGCTCGACATGGATTTGGTCATCCCGAACCGCGCGCTCTCGCTGCAGGAGGGCGCCGTCGATCCCTGGACCAAGCCGCAATTCGATTGGGCGCAGGAGGAGCTGTTCGCCTTCTGCTCCCGGCAGCGCATCCCGACCGATGTTCCGTTCGCCCGGCTCTCGAAGTCCCAGCAGGACTCGATCATGCAGGGGCAGGGGGACTACGCCGGCATCCGCGGCTTCTTCCGCTGGCTCGAGACCAAGAAATACAAACTTCATGTACGGGTCTTTCTCTCCAGATATCGAGGCTACTCCACATGCCCCGACTGTCAGGGCTATCGACTGAAGCGACAGGCGCTGAACGTAAGAATCGACGGCCGATCCCTCCCGGAGGTTTGTACCCTCAGCATTGCCGAAACCCATCGGTTTTTCGAGGACCTGAAACTTCCTCCCGAGCGGCAACGCATCGCCGAACGCCTCCTGCAGGAGATCCGGCAACGATTGAAGTTCCTCATCGACGTGGGGCTGAACTACTTAACGCTTGATCGACTCTCGGCGACGCTGTCGGGTGGTGAATCCCAGCGCATCCAACTGGCCACCAACCTGGGCTCGGCGCTGGTCGGGACGCTCTACGTGCTGGACGAGCCCAGCGTCGGTCTGCATCCCCGGGACAATCAGCGGCTGATCCGGATCCTGCAGGGACTTCGCGATATCGGGAATACCGTCCTGGTGGTGGAACACGATCCTGACATGATGCGCGCGGCCGACCATATCATCGATCTGGGTCCGGGCGCCGGTGAATCGGGGGGAGAGATCACCTTTGAAGGCCGGTTGGAAGACCTCGAGGCTTCCCCGCGGTCGTTGACCGGCAAGTATCTCAGCGGCGAAATGGAGATTCCAGTTCCCGACCAGCGCCGGAAAGCCGGCCCGCTTCAATTGCGCATCTTCGGAGCCACCGCCAATAACCTCAAAGCCATCGACGTGCGCATTCCGCTTCAGTGCATGGTGGCGGTCACCGGCGTTTCCGGATCAGGCAAGTCTACGCTCGTGCACGATGTCATCTATGCCTCGTTGAAGAAGCAGCGGGGTGAGTGGGACCGGCACGTGGGTTCCGTGAAGAAGATAGAATGCGGCCAGCGTTTCGAAGAGATCGTCCTGGTCGATCAGTCGCCGATCGGGCGCACGCCCCGCTCCAATCCGGCCACCTACATCAAAGCCTTCGATGCGATCCGCGAGGCCTTCGCCGAGACGAAGGAGGCCCAGGCTCGGGGCCTGGATGCCGCTCACTTCTCCTTCAACGTTCCCGGTGGCCGCTGCGAAACCTGCCAGGGCGATGGCGTGGTCAGGATAGAAATGCAGTTCCTGGCCGATGTCGACCTGGTTTGCGACGACTGCAAAGGCACCCGGTACAAGTCATCCATTCTGGAGATCCGTTACAAGGGCAGAACCATTCATGACGTGCTGAACATGACGGTGCGGGAGGCCCTCCAGTTTTTCGGACACACGGCCCGGATTGTTCGTAAACTGCGTGTCCTCGATGAAGTCGGACTCGGCTATCTCCGTATCGGCCAGTCCGCGACCACGCTGTCAGGCGGCGAAGCCCAGCGGATCAAGCTCGCCTTTCACCTGGCCCAGCGGACCGGCGTGAAGTCGCTGTTCATCTTCGATGAACCGACGACCGGGCTTCATTTCCACGACATTCACAACCTGCTTCGAGCCTTCACGCATCTGCTGGACGCGGGCGCGACCATCCTGGTGATCGAGCACAACCTGGATGTGATCAAATGCGCGGACTGGGTGGTGGATCTCGGGCCGGAGGGTGGCAGCGCCGGTGGCTATCTGGTCGCCGAGGGCCGGCCCGAGCAGATTGTGAAGAATCCGAAATCCCACACCGGCCGATTCTTGAGCCGGGTACTTCAACGTCAGGATCCTAGTTCGGCGCGAGAACCTGTTCCGGCGTCATCGCGATCGCAGAAGGGTCATCCGTGATAAGAACGCGGACCCCGGTAACCTTCTCTCCCGGCTGAAGCTCGAGCGTTTGCCCGGTGATGTCCTGGCCATTGTGCAGGATAGCCGATACGCCATACTGGAGTGAGGCAAATCCCACGCCGATGGCGGCTTTACCCGGTCGCAGTCCCCTGAACTGGAATTCCTTCAAGCCATTGAACGAAACGCCCCGGCTGGCGCCTTCCTGGCGTATGGAGATCATGTAGTCATTCCGAGCCGGCGCCGGGCCGCTTCCTATGAACTCCACCGTCCCGAGGATAAGTGGCGAGGCGGATAGGCTGAAGTCGAGCCGGTTGTGGCCCGGCTGGATATTCGCTTTCTTCGTGATCCAGGCGTAACCATCCCCTACGGACTCACCCTGGACTGACACTGTATAGTCTCCAGGGGCCAGCCCCTTGAATCGATAGCTGCCGTCCTCGCCGGTCTCTGCCGATCCGCCGAGGTTGGAGCCCTCGACAACGCTGACTTTCACCCCCTTCAACGGTAAGCCGCTCTCGACGTCGGTGACGGTTCCGGCAATCACGGGTTGATCAAACTGGGGAGCGAAGGTCAGGTTCAACCCGGACGCCAACGCATCAGCCGCAACATCAACCGCCGCGGCCGATTCCCAGGAACCTCCCCCGGGGTAATAGGCGTATTCGACATGCATTTCAGAGAGGCTCCTGGTCTGCCGTTCCGCGCGGATCAAATACCGCCCGGGATACAAGCCTTCCAGCCGGTATTGCCCGTTCGTGTCCGTTCGCGTGGTGGCGACGCCGATCGTGGCGATCGAATCACCCGATCTGCGGAGTCTCAGCACTTTCACCACGAAGCCTGCGGCGGGATTCGCCTGCTCGTCCAATACCAGGCCCTCCACCCTGCCGCCCATTTGAAGGTTGATCTGAAGATTGGAGATAACCTCCCCTCCCCGGACTCTCAACGACCAGCGCCCATCCGTGGCGTACTGCGACTGCAGGTCGGCCGGCAAATAGCCCGACTTCTCCGCGAAGATCCGATAGGAACCGGGGTGGACCCGGTTATAGGCGAAGTAGCCGTTTTCGTCGGTGACCGCCTTGCGACGGGGCGCGAGATCCGGCTCCGGCACGCGATCGAGCCAGATCGTCACGCCGGCGATGGGGGCCCCGGTCAACGTGGAGACTGCCAAGCCTTCCACCCGCCCGCCCGATCGAGGACCTGCGGAGAGAGCTTCGCGGGGGATCCCGCAGACGGTCAGAAAGCTGAAGAGGAGCAGAAAACTCAACCTGGTACGAACGCCGTTGTTGTGGATGCTGAAACTTCTCTCGGTCATCCTCACCTCCATTTCCGATCGATGAATTTACCACCAACCGGCCCACCATCCAAGCGCGGGGATTTCGGAAGCGGGGGTTCGGAGTTCAAGCTTTAGCTTGGTTACTTGCGTGAATGCGAGCGAAGCAAGCAAGCTAAAGCTTGAGCTCCAAACGCGCCCATCCTGGCTTGAAAGACCGACGGAACGACAGTACACTACCCGACTGCCTCCGAGCGAGACGCTGTCCTTCGGTTTCGCCACATCCGGGAGAGAGCATGGTTCACTCACAGGGAGCGCTGTCGATCACGGACATTCCGGAAATTCCCCTCTGGCGCAGGGGAAAAGTACGGGATGTATACGCTGTCGGTGACGACCGGCTGCTCATCGTCGCGACCGACCGGATCTCGGCGTT
>JACQTD010000319.1 GCA_016210985.1 Acidobacteriota bacterium | reverse complement strand
GCGACAATTATTTCTTTCGGCAGCATACATCAAGGCGGCCGGCATCGGACAGGATAAGAAGGGACCGCTTTTCCGAACGGCCGTGGGCGCGACCCAACAACTCTCCCGCAACCGGATGAGTCAGCCGGATGTGTACCGCATGATCAAACGCCGCTGGCATCGAGACTCCGATCGGCTGCCACACATTCCGCACAACCGGGATCACTGCGTATCTGAACAACGGCGGGAAGCTCGAAGTTGCTCAACAGATGGCCGCGCACGAATCGGCTCAAACCACCGGTCTCTATGATCGCCGCAGGGATGAGGTCTCACTGGACGAGGTGGAGCGGATCGTGATCTGAGCACCGGTCGAGCTGAAACGGAGGGACCGAGGGATTGTCGCAATTTCAGCAGGATTGCGTCAGGGTGTCGCGATCGGTGAAATCCCCTCCTCTAATAAATCAGCAAGTTACGAACAGTGAGGCCGAGGAAGTGTCGCACCTTTACACGGATTGCGACAGGGGAAGGGTGTAGAAGGAAATGTTGCCGTCGACATCGACCTGAATGAGGCCTGTGACGGGTGGGCGGGGGACTTTTACTCCGAAGCGAGTGAGTTCCGCCGTGCGCCCCAATAAAAGCCCGCCACCCAGGATGCAGGCGGCGGGCGAGTGAAAGGAGATCAGGCATGAGTGTATTTGGGAATGCCTGATCTGTCGATTACCTCTGCTTCAACGCCGCGAGGACCCGCTCGGGTGTGAACGGAAGCTGCCGGATTCTCGCGCCGGTGGCGTCGAAAATCGCGTTGCCCATCGCAGCGGCGATGGCCGTGATCGTGACCTCGCCCGATCCCATTGCTTTCTGCACGTCAGGCCGGTTGATGATCACGTTCTCCATCTCCGGCACGCCATGGCTGAACTTCCACGTGGGGTAAGTGATCCAGTCGATCGAGGTGATCTTCTCGTTGTCCCAAGTGACTTCTTCGCCGAGCGCCCGGCTCATGCCCTGGAGAGCGCCGCCTTCGTTCTGATTCTCGATGCCGTTCGGATTGGAGACGGGACCGGAATCGGAGGCCATCGTGATTTTCTTCACATTGACTACGCCGGTCTCCTGATTGACTTCGACCTCGGCAACCACGGCGGCGTAACCATTGTTCCCTTCATAAAGCATGGCGGCGATGCCACGTCCCGTGACGATACCGGTGGTCGGATTGCCTTTGGGTGACGGACGGGCGTCCCAGCCGAACTTCTCAGCGGCTGCCTTGATGCAGTCCTTCAGGCGGGTTCCGCTGACAGTCTGAAGCGGGTCGTCATCGATGATATGACGCAGGCGATACTCAACCGGGTCGGTCTTAACAAAAGCCGCCACTTCGTCAATTATCGACTCGTGGGCCCAAGTGTTCGGCAGCCGCCAGGGAGATCGCAGCGGCCCGGTCCAAAAAGGCGATCGGATCGTATGCACCAACACGCGCTCGCTCTTGACGGTGCCAAGGTAGTCACACTTGCCGACAACACAGCCCGTGACATAAGAGGGTGTGAAGTTGAGATTGTTGACGAAGCTGGTAGGATCGGGCGCAGGCGATCTCGGGGTGAACCCGGGGACGGGAATGCCCGACAGGTCCCCAGTGATGATGTTGCCTGGGGCATTCGCATTCGGACGACTACCCTTTGCAACGGTCCAGCTCTCATGATCCCAGGCGATCATTTTGCCCTGAGCGTCCAGCCCGACGCGCTGCTTAAGGACGTGAGCCTCTCCGTAGTTCTCCCACGCCATCTCGTCCTTGCGCGAGAGCTGCACCATGACCGGCCTTTGGACGGCCTGCGACAACAGGGCGGCGTCGAAAGAGACCGTGTCGGCTCCATTCAGTCCGTAGCAGCCAGAGCCCATCCTCCAAATCACCCGGATGTTCGTGTTCGGGATGTTGAGCACTTTCGCCACGGAATCCCGCTGCGGGTAAACGCCCTGGGTGGATGACCAGATGGTCGCCTTGTCGCCCTTGACGTCAGCCACCGCAGCTGACGCGCCGAGAGAGCCATGCATGTTGTACGGGTGAAAATAGGTGGCCGATATCACCTTGGCCGCCGTTGCCAGCGTCTGATCCACGTCCTTGGAGTCCACATACTTTGTGTCATTGGTAGGCTGCTTTTGCATCCAGTCGTAAAAGTCCGACTGCTTCGGCAGCTTCTTGTAGAAATCGGGAACATTGGCCGGCAAGGTCAATCCGCCCGACCACTCCACCTTGAGTCGTTCAGCCGCGCGGATGGCCTGGTACCGCCGCTCGGCCACCACACCCACGAAATTGTTCTTCACGACGACCTTGATCAACCCCGGGATATCTGCCACGGAGCTCTCGTCCACGCTCACGACTTTGGAATCGACGAGAGGGGGACGAACCACCTCGCCGTAGGCCAAACCCGGCACCCTAACGTCCCTGGCATACTCGAGACGGCCAGTGACGATGTCCGGGAGGTCAAATCGCGGTACGGAGGTTCCAAGGATCTTCCACTCCCTTGGGTTCTTCAGCTTGATCGTTGGATCCAGCTGAACACTGAAGAGCTTTCCACCCACCAATTCACCGTAGGTGACGTTCTTGGTGGCATCGCTCTTCACGATGATGACGCCATCTTTGACGACCAGGTCGCCAACGGTAACGCCAAACCTCGCAGCCGCCAGTTTTTTCATTTCATTCAGAGCCGTGGCCGCGGCCGTCTTCAGGCTCCGGTCTTGATGGGTGAAGTTGGTGGGATGCGAGAAGCTGCCGGCAGTATAACCCTGATCTGGGGTTCCAATCCCTGGTGCGTATGCGGTGTCGCAGATGGTCAGTTTGACGCGGCTCAGCGGCACTTCGAGGTACTCCGCCACCAACTGGACCTGCGCCGTGAACAAGCCGGTGCCAAGCTCTGATTTGCCCGAATAAGCCAGGACGGTTCCATCGTGTTGAATCGCGATCCACGAATCCAGGATGTCTCGCGAGTCCGGGGGAGTCTGCAGCGGCGCGCCTGCTGAAGCTTCATCCGTTCCCAGAATTCCTACTGCGCCCGCCGCGCTGAAGCCGACGATCATCGCGCCTGTTCCCTTCAGGAACGTGCGGCGCGACAGCCCGGCTTTCTCCAATGCGTCCAGCGCGTCAATGGTGTAAGTCGGTTGCATGGTGTTCTTTGATTTCATGCTATTCCCCCCTGGTACTGGCTGATCGCATTCATCGCCCGGTATTGAACGAAGCAACGGCAGATCACACTGTCGAGCGCCTGCTCGATCTCCCCCTTGGTCGCCCTCGGGTTCTGATCAAGAAAGGCCTTGGCGGTCATGATGATGCCGCTCGAGCAAGTGCCGCACTGGAAGACCTGCTGATCGATGAAGGCCTTCTGAATCGGGTGAAGGTTCTCGGGCGAGCCGAGTCCTTCGAGCGTCGTGATCTGGAACCCCGCGGCCGTGGAGACCGGGGTGATACACGAGCGAATCGCTTCCCCTTCAATGATAACCGCACATGCTCCGCACTGCCCGAGTCCGCATCCGAATTTCGGGCCCCGCAGGGCAAGGTCGTCCGTCAGGACGTAAAGCAACGGGGTCTCGGGATCGACATCCAGGTCGTAGATGCGTCCATTGACCTTCAATGTAATTGCACTCATGCTCTCTCTCCTTTTCTAGACTTGGACGAGGCGCCGTAGTCAGTGAGCCCTCGTGGAAGTTTGAAGATGGAAATCAGGTGTCACTCGCTGGAGACACCCTTCCCCGCCGAACATGGGAATTCATCTGCCCACTCCATGCCCGCGATGAACTTGCGGGATCTTATTGGTTGACGTTCCGCGCTAAAGAGCGTGGGCTGTTGGTGACTTCGCCCTGAGACGTTCG
>JACQTD010000325.1 GCA_016210985.1 Acidobacteriota bacterium | reverse complement strand
TGATTCACTTGGCTTCCACTTGCAAAATGTAGAAACTCCAGACGCCACCACCATCGGCGGTGGCGTGGCCGAGATTCTCGCCAGCATGGTTCCCCTGCTCCGCGAACTTGGCGTGGAAGCCACTTGGGATGTGATCAAGGGTGACCGCGCCTTCTTCATCGTCTCCAAAGCGTTTCACAACGCGCTGCATGGAAAACCCGAGCAGATCACCGATGAGATGTTTCATGTTTTCTACGCCAACACGCGGGAGAACTTCGAGTACATGAATCCTTCGGGCGACGTGATCGTGATCCACGACCCCCAGCCCGCCGGGCTCATCCTGATGAAGCCTGAGGCCGGCGGCCAGTGGATATGGCGCTGCCACATCGATATCTCCAACCCCGAACCTCGTGTATGGAGATCAACGCGCTCGTGCGCGGTTCAACGTTGGTCATGCAGAAATCTATCAAAGAGGGCTTCGGTTTGACGGTCACGGAAGCGATGTGGAAGGGAATACCGGTCATCGGCGGGGCCGTCGGTGGAATCAAGCTTCAGATCATCCGCGGCGTGACCGGGTTTCTCGTCCACTCCGCCGAGGGCGCCGCAAACCGTGCCGTTCAGCTTCTCGCTGATCCTTCATTGCGGGCCTCGATGGGAAGGAATGGCCACGAGCACGTGAAACAGAATTTTCTGCTCACGCGGCATCTGAAAGATGCCCTGCTGCTGATGCTGGCGATGGCACATCCTAATCAGGACATCGTATTAATGCCCTGATCCCGGCATGCCGGGACGTCCAAACTCTCCCCGTCCCGGCCCCGGGCGCTGCCCGGTTCACACTCCACCTCCGATTCCAAGGTACACCGTATGAAGGCGTTAATTCAGACCTTCCAGGAAACTGGAGCCTGGCACGTCTATTGCTAACACCCTGTCGGGAGGGTTACGAAAGTGGATTCCTTCCAGGGGATCGGGGGCGATTCTCAAGGTGAGGCGGATAGCTCGTCCGACCCCCGCGCCTTCTTCGAGCGCCCGCTGATGACAGCCTGACCTCGCCTACTTTTAATCAAATCGTGCAGGTCGGGGATGAGACGCTGCCCCCGGGGACGTACGTTTTGAGACGAATGAACAACGCCGGCGGTCAGAATATCGTCCAGATCTTCGAGGAGGACGGCGTTCACCTGATCACGACCGTCCTGGGCATTTCTGCGTTCCGGTTCGAGCCCGCCGACGAAGCCACGATCACGCTGGCCGAACGCGACCCGAGCGGCGCCCGCCCGATGAAGACGTGGTTCTACCCCGGAGATCAATACGGGGTGGAATTCGTCACACCGGAGCCGATGGGACCCCAGATCGCCCGTGTCTCGAGCGAACCTGCCCGCCCGGTCTATTCGGAGCCGGCCCCGTACTCAGCGCCGACGTCAACCGGAGATGAGCAGGGCAGTGAGACTTCGAACGAAGGCTATGCCTCGTCCGGGAGTTCATCCGCCGGCGACAGCCTGGACGATGTAGATACCGCCGCATCGTCTTCGAGCAGTTCACCTACGTTCAATGCGAGTGATAGCAGCTACGAAACTCAAACCTACGACGCCCAAACCAATGAGAGCTCGAGCATTCCATCGACGCAGGACGCCGATGGGGAATTGCCTCAGACCGCCAGTCCGCTCTACCTCGTCGGACTCGTCGGACTCACCTCGTTGGGAGCCGGTTTCCTGATGAGAAGCAGGAGGCAGCGGCGGGGATGAACCGGCAGGCACAGCCACAGCCCGGGGCGAGACCCGACGCCCCGGGCATTCGACTGAATCGACCGTTACCGATCCGATAGCGTGGAGTTCAAGGATGACCGGAACCGAAGCCCCATCGATCCACGATCGTGTTAGCCGATCGTCCGGGCGCGGGAAAACAGCCCGCCCTCTTCTTGAGTGGTGCCTTCTCCTGACCGGGCTCATCGGCCTCGGCCTCTGCCTGGTGGTGCTCACTGAAGGCTGGCTGTATCAAACCTATGGCGTCAAATCCTGCACGGCGCCCGGAACCGGGAGGCGGCAATGGTTCAATCGGTTCTCCACGCGGGCCTGGCGCTTTTCGCAGACACGCTGCCCTCGCCTTCGGACCAGCCGGACCTCGTCGCGGGGGCAGCGACTGTAACCGAAGGCTCACTTATCGGAAACCTCGAAATCTCGAGGGTGGGGGTGGATGCCATCGTTCTCGAGGGCGCCGCCGAACCCACGCTGCGCGTAGCGCTTGGACATGTATCCGGCACAGCCATGCCCGGCGAATCCGGCAACATCGCCATAGCGGGTCATCGGGACACCTTTCTGCGCGGATTGCGCAAGGTTCAGGATGATGACCTGATCACCCTGCAGACCGCCCACGGTTCGTTTGAATACCGGGTCCAATCGATGAAGGTCGTCGATCCCGGTGATCTCGACACGCTGAGACCGACGCGTGAACCCACGCTCACGCTCATCACCTGTTATCCTTTCCATTTTATCGGACCCGCACCCAAGCGATTCATCGTTCGCGCGCGACAGACCGCGACGTACTCGCGGTAGATCAACACTCCCGATGGCGGACAGGCGGTGCGGCCGGCCTTTCGTGATCCGACTCCAAAGACCCGGCTGCCGGGAAAGCACCGCGGGGCGGGCGTGAAATCGGGCTCCCAATCAATGGCAAAAACTATCGACCGCCGTGGAGCAGAGCCCGGCCTCGGTCATCATCACCGACCCCGAAGGCCGCATCGAGTACGTGAATCCAAAATTCACTCAGGTGAGCGGTTACACCTTCGAGGAGGTGAAGCAAAAGAACCCGAGGGTGCTGAAATCAGGGGAAGCCGACCCGGAATTCTATGAACAGCTGTGGAAGACGATCAAGTCCGGCGGGGAGTGGACCGGAGAATTTCACAACCGGAAGAAGAACGGAGAGCTCTATTGGGAGCTCGCTTCCATATCTCCGATCAAGAATCGTGCGGGCGAGATTACGCACTTCGTGTGTGTGAAGGAAGACATCACCGCCCGGCGCGCGATGGAGGAGGCGCTGCGGGCCAGTGAAGAACAACTCCGCCAGGCCCAGAAGATGGAATCGATCGGGACCCTGGCAGGGGGCATTGCCCACGACTTCAACAATATCCTTACCGGAATTCTCGGTTTCACCGATCTTGCGATGGCCGAGGCTTCGACCGCGGGACCGGCACACTCCCATTTACAGCAGATCCGGCAGCTCGCGGATCGTGCGGCAGCGCTCACCCGCCAGCTGCTGACCTTCGCCCGGAGGCAGGTACTCGACCGGGAGTGCATCAATCTGAACGATTCCGTTACCGCGCTCTCTACCTTCTTGCGCCGCGTCATCGGCGAAGTCATCGACCTGCAACTCGACCTGGCCGGCGACCTGAAGAACGTGGACGTCGATGTTTCGCAGATGGACCAGGTGTTGGTCAATTTATGCGTCAACGCCCGCGACGCCATGCCCGGAGGTGGAAGACTGATCATCAGCACGAGGAATGTGCAGTTCAAACCCGCGGATGTCCATCTTCCTCCTGAGGCCGAACCCGGCGCTTACGTGCTGCTGGCCGTCAGCGACACCGGCATCGGGATGGACAACGCTACGCGGGAGCGCATTTTCGAGCCGTTCTTCAGCACCAAAGCGGTAGGTCGTGGCTCGGGCCTCGGTCTCTCCACCGCCTATGGCATCATCCGGCAGCAATGCGGCTCCATCTCGGTCCAAAGCCAGCCGGGC